>CACBHX010000001.1 GCA_902539145.1 uncultured Pelagibacteraceae bacterium
ACCGCATTACCACAATTTTATGGTTATTATCTTGCAATCTGGTGTGCAATACCAGCCTTTATAATTTTTTCATTATGGGCAATTTTTGAGCCCACAATTGTAAAACTATTAATCTTAAGTGATTATTCAAATCAAGGTTATCTTGATGATGAATTAAATTTATTATACGAAAAATCAAAAGCATTGTCTCGAGGGCAATTCACTGGAGAAATTACACCTTTTATTGAAGCTTCAGCTGAAAAATATTTAAGTCTTCGATCAATAGCTCAAAGTTCAAAAGTTGTTATAGTATTATCTGCAATTATTGCCTCTGTTGCTTATGCGTATAAAAGAATTTCATCTAATTCTAGAACAAGAGAACCAGTTGAAAAATTTTTAAACGCAGTTTTATTTACAGCTTCTTTAGCTGCAATATTAACTACTGTTGGAATAGTTTTCTCACTTATATTTCAAACTATAGATTTTTTTAAAGTAATTCCATTATTTGATTTTGTCTTTGGAACTCACTGGTATCCAGCAAAAGCTTTTGTTAGAGATTCTTCTGAGGCTTTAGATCCGACAATGTATTCAGATACTTTTGGAGCAGTCCCTATTTTTGCAGGTACTTTTTTTATTGCATTTATTGCTATGTGCGTTGCTATCCCAATTGGATTAATGAGTGGAATTTATTTAGCTGAATATGCATCAACTAAAGTTAGACAATATGCAAAACCATTAATTGAAATTTTAGCTGGTATACCAACAGTTGTTTATGGTTTTTTTGCTGCCCTAACTGTTGGACCATTTTTGAAAGAATTAGGAACTTCAATGGGTCTTGAAGTTTCAGCTGAAAGTGCTTTAGCAGCAGGAGGGGTAATGGGTATTATGATTATACCATTTATTTCAAGTTTAAGTGACGATGTAATTACAAGTGTGCCTCAAAGTTTAAGAGATGGAAGTTACGCTATTGGAGCAACTAAATCAGAAACAATTAAGAGAGTTATTTTTCCCGCGGCATTGCCGGGGATAGTTGGATCTATTTTACTTGGTGTTTCAAGAGCTATTGGAGAAACAATGATAGTTGTTATGGCCTCTGGTTTAGCTGCTAATTTAACTTTAAATCCTTTAGAGTCTACTTCAACGATTACAGCTCAAATTGTAGTTATTCTAATTGGTGACCAAGCTTTTGGCGACCCAAAAACGCAAGCTGCTTTTGCTTTAGGTATGTCATTATTTTTAGTAACACTTTGTTTAAATATTGTGGCCTTGAGAGTAGTTAAAAAATATAGAGAAAAATATGAATAAAAATAAAGAACAATTATTAAATAAAAGATATAAAGCTGAACAGCGATTTCGCTTATACGGTCTGAGTGCAATTTTTATGGCACTTTTATTTTTAACAATCTTTATTTTTAAAATTTTTTCAACTGGCTATTCAGCTTTTCAAAAAACATGGCTTATTGTTCCAGTAACTTTCGATGCTGAATTAATGATGTTAGACCAAAATCCTTCTAAAGAAGATTTACAGGACGCTGATTATTACGATATAGCATTAAAATCAATGGCTGATTTAGATCCAAACGCCAATGAAGATCAAGAAAATGAATTGAAGAGAATGGTGTCTTATTTTTTTGAAAAAGAAATTAAAAATGAACTTTTAAATGACCCTAATTTAATAGGAAAAACAAAGGAAGTTTATCTAACTGCTTCAGATGATTTAGACCAAGTCTTTAAAGGAAATTATCCAAGAGATTTACCTGAAGACCAAAGAAGAGTAAGCGATTATCAATTAAAAATTTTTGATCAACTTGTTGCAAATGGTAAGGTTGAAAGTAAATTTAATATAAGTTTTTTTACAAATGCTGACTCAAGAGAAGCTGAGCTAGCTGGAATAGCAAGTTCATTTATGGGCTCAATTTTTTCTATACTTGTTTGTTTAATGATAGCTTTTCCTGTTGCGGTTCTAGCTGCAATCTATCTTGAAGAATTTGCCCCTAAAAATAGATTTACTGATTTTATTGAAGTTAATATAAACAACTTAGCAGCGGTTCCATCTATAGTTTTTGGTCTATTAGGGTTAGGAGTTTTATTGGCTATATTTCATTTACCAAGGTCTACCCCATTAGTTGGAGGTATCACTTTGTCCTTAATGACTTTACCAACAATAATTATAGCTGCTAGAGCATCTTTAAAAGCAGTTCCACCAAGTATAAGAGAGGCAGCACTTGCTATGGGAGCAAGTCGAATGCAAACCACAATGCATCATACAGTCCCTCTTTCTATGCCTGGCACGTTATCAGGAACAATAATTGGTTTAGCTCAAGCTTTAGGAGAAACTGCACCCTTAATTTTAATTGGAATGGTTGCTTTTGTTAACACGATACCTGGATCACCCATGGATCCTGCTGCAAGCTTACCAGTTCAAATTTATATTTGGGCTGAAAGTGCTGAAAGGGGATTTGTAGAAAAAGTTTCGGCATGTATAATGGTCTTACTTGGCTTTTTAATAATAATGAATTTATTTGCCCAAATAATAAGACATAAGTTTGAGAAAAAATGGAGTTAAAATGATAAAGATTAAAGCAAAAGATGTTGATGTTTTTTATGGAAAAAAACAAGCGCTCTTTAATATAAGTTTAGATATTGAGGAAAATCAAGTAACGGCATTAATTGGTCCATCTGGTTGTGGTAAATCAACTTTCCTAAGATGTCTTAATAGAATGAATGATGTAATTGATATCTGTAGTGTTAAAGGAGAAATTTTAATTAATGATTTTAATATCAATGATAAAAGTTGTGATGTCGTAAGACTAAGAGAAAAAATTGGTATGGTTTTTCAAAAACCCAATCCTTTCCCAAAAACTTTATATGAAAATGTGTCTTATGGTCCAACAATTCATGGTATGGCTCAATCAAAACAAGAAATGGATGAAATTGTTGAAACTAGTTTGAAAAAGGCTGCACTATGGGAAGAGGTAAAAGATAGGTTGCATGAACCTGGAACTGGATTATCTGGAGGACAACAGCAAAGACTTTGTATTGCTAGAGCGATTTCTGTAAGACCTGAAGTTATATTAATGGATGAACCTTGTTCAGCATTAGATCCAATAGCAACAGCTCAAATCGAAGAATTGGTTGATGAGTTAAAAAAAGAGCACACAATAATAATTGTAACTCATTCTATGGCTCAAGCAGCACGTGTTTCTCAAAATACAGGTTTTTTTCATTTAGGTCAATTGATTGAACATGGATCTACTGATAAAATATTTAAGAATCCTGATAATAAAAAAACGCAAGATTATATAACAGGGAGGTTTGGATAATGTCTGAAGCACCACATACAGTCAAATCTTACGAAGAAGAACTAAAAAATCTTAATGCTAATATAATTAAAATGGGAAGTGCATGTGAAGATTCTTTAGGTAAAGCAATTCAAGCCATTACAACAAGAGATAATAATATTGCAGAAGCTGTTATTCAAGAAGATGAAAAAATAGATAAATATGAGACTTTAATTGAACAGCAAGTTGTGAATTTAATTGCTTTAAGACAACCTATGGCAATTGATTTAAGAGAGACAGTAACGGCTTTGAAAATGTCTTCAGATTTAGAAAGAATAGGTGATTTAGCAAAAAATATATCCAAGAGAACACTTTTGCTTAACGAAAATCTTCCAAAGAACTTGGTAGACTCATTGAATAGAGTATCTACCAATGTTCAAAAACAATTAAAATCAACATTAGATGCTTATCTAGAAAGATCTGCGCCAATGGCAGTAAATGTTTGGGAAGGTGATGAGCAAATAGATGATCTAACAAATCTTTGTATGCAAGAAGTTATAAAATATCTTAAAGAAAATGAAAAAAATTTAGAAGATGGAACCCATTTATTGTTTGTAACTAAAAACATAGAGCGTATTGGTGATCATACTACAAATGTTGCAGAACAAGTTTATTATTTAGTTAAAGGCGAATATTTAGAAGGTGATAGACCCAAGGGAACAGAGCCAATTGTAACCGGAGAAAAATGATTTATGTCAGCTCATGTTTTCATAGCTGAAGATGAAGCATCAATTGTTAGTTTGTTAAAGTACAATCTTGAAAAAGAAGGTTATAAAGTCAGTCATTCAGAAAATGGAGAAGATGCTCTTAAACAAATAAAATTAAAACAGCCAGATTTAATATTAATGGATTGGATGTTACCAGAATTATCTGGTGTTGAAATTTGTAAAAACTTAAAAAAAGATAATAAGTTTAATGATATTCCTGTCATTATGTTAACTGCAAAAGGGGAGGAAGAAGACAAATTAAAAGCATTTGATACAGGTGCAGATGATTATGTAACTAAACCTTTTAGTCAAAAAGAATTGAATGCTAGAATTAAATCTTTATTAAGAAGATCTAAACCTCAATCATCATCAGACATTGTAGAATTTACTGATTTAAAAATAGATCGGATTACAAAAAGAGTTTATAGAAAAGATAAAGAAATTACTTTGGGTCCAACTGAATTTAAACTCTTAGATTTTTTTATCAAAAATCCAAAAAGAGTTTATTCAAGAGAACAACTCTTAAACAATGTTTGGGGAGAAAATATATATGTTGAGTCTAGAACAGTTGATGTTCATATTAGAAGATTAAGACAAGCAATTAACATACAAAATACAAAACCTTTAATTAGAACAGTAAGATCAGCTGGTTATTCTTTAGAATCTTGAAGATCTTTGGGTCTTATAAATTTTTTTAATACTCCCTTTTTCTCAACTTCATTCCAGGATTTAATATCAAACTCAATTTTTGCAAATGCTGCTGTTGGGAATTTATAATTCATTAGTTTAAAATTATTCGTATTATGATTTTTTGTAAGATTTCGTACTAAATTTTTCACTGATGGTTCATGGTTTATAATCAAAATTGATTTATATTCACTGGATATTTCTTTAATTTTTTTTACAATTGCATTCTCGTCAACTAAATATAAATCTTTTGAAAAATTAACTTTTTTTGGCTTATTAATTTTCTTGGATAAAATTTGAAAAGTTTTTTTTGTTCTTTTTGATGATGAAATTAATGCATAATCAAATTCAAATTTTTTTTTAACAAAAAATTCACAAATCATTTTTGCATTTTTCTTGCCTCTTTTAGTAAGTGGTCTATCAAAATCATTAATACTTAAATCATCCCAACTAGATTTTGCGTGTCTCATGACGTATAATTGATACATAAAATCTAAATATATGACTGCTTTAAAAAAACAACATAAAGAAGAGTTGAAATCTAAATATATAAATAGAGAGCTTTCTTGGTTAAAATTCAACGATAGAGTACTTTTAGAGGCGCAAAATATCGAAAATCCTCTTTATGAAAGAGTAAAGTTTTTATCAATTGCTGGGTCTAATCTAGATGAATTTTTTATGGTCCGTGTAGCTGGGTTATATAGTCAAATAAAACAAGAAGTTGACTCACTAAGCTCTGATGGTTTGACACCTGAAGAGCAAATGGATGAGGTAGTGCTTGAAACTAAGAATCTATTAAAAAAACAGAACAAAATTTTTATTCAACTGATTATGGAATTAAAAAAAAATAATATCAATTTAGTTAAACCAGTTAATTTAAATACTAAGGATAAAAAAAAACTTTTAGAAATATTTAAAGAAGAGATTTACCCTTTATTAACACCATCAGCAATTGATCCTGCACATCCATTTCCATTTATAATTAATCAAGGAAGAGCAATTGTAATGAAGTTAAGAAAAAAAAATAAAAAAAGGATTTTAAACTCAATAATAGTAATACCAAAAGCATTATCTAGATTTATTGAAATTGAGTCTTCAAAAAATCATAAGAAATTTGTGATTCTAGATGATGTAATAAGTTTTTTTGCTAATGAAATTTTTCCAGATCATGATTTAGAAAAGAAAATGATTTTTAGAGTAATAAGAGACAGCGATGTAGAGATTCAAGAGGAAGCAGAAGATTTGGTTAGATCTTTTGAATTGGCTTTAAAAAGACGTAGAACGGGTGATATTGTTCGTTTAGAGGTTCTTGAAAATAGTGATAACGAATTGATAAGATTTATAACTAATAAATTAGATATAAATCCTGACTATATTTATGATGTTGCTGGCCTTGTTGGAATTCAAGATATAGATCAAATATGTAAAGTAAAAAATCCAAAATTAAGATTTAAACATTTTACACCTAGAGAAGTTGAAAGATTAAAAGAATATAATGATAATTTTTTTGAAACTATTAAAAAGAAAGATTTAGTTGTTCATCATCCTTTTGAAACATTTGACTCAGTAATTGAATTTTTAAACCAAGCAGCAAATGATAAAAAAGTTATAGCTATAAAACAAACTCTATATAGAACAACTCTAGACTCACCTATTGTTAAAGCTTTAATAACAGCTGCAGAAAACGGAAAAACAGTTACCGCTTTAATTGAAATTAAAGCTAGATTTGATGAGGAAGCTAATATTCAACTATCAAGAAGTTTAGAACAAGTAGGTGTTCAAATTGTTTATGGTTTTGCTAAATATAAAACTCATGCAAAATCATCATTAGTTTTAAGAAGAGAACAGGGTAAAATACAAACTTATTTTCATTTAGGAACTGGCAATTATCATCCAGTAAATGCTAAAATTTATACTGATTTGTCTTTATTTAGTTGTGATAAGAAAATGGCATCAGATGTTGAAAAGTTTTTCAATTATGTAACAGGATATGCAAAACCAAAAAATTTAAATAAAATTTCTATTTCGCCAGTAAATATGAGGCAAACCTTAAATGAAAATATTGATGCTGAAATTAAAAATTCTAAAAATGGAAAATTTGCAGCTATTTGGGCAAAAATGAACTCTTTAGTAGATCCAGAAATTATTGATAAATTTTATGAAGCTTCGAATGCTGGTGTAAAAATTCATTTATTTGTAAGGGGTGTTTGTTGTTTAAGACCAGGAGTAAAAGATAGATCAGAAAACATATTTGTAAAAAGTATCATAGGAAGATTTTTAGAGCATTCTAGAATTTACTGCTTTAGTAATGGTACAAAAAAAATGCCTAATAGAAATGCAAAAGTATATATTTCGTCAGCTGATTTAATGCCGAGAAATTTAAATCGAAGGGTAGAACTTCTAGTCCCAATTGAAAATGAGACTGTTCATGAACAGATCTTAGATCAAATAATGTTGGCAAATTATCTTGATACTAATCAGAGCTGGGAACTTGAAGCTGATGGTAATTATAAAAAAATTAAATATAGTAAGAGCGATTCCTTTTCAGCTCATGAATATTTTATGAATAATCCGAGCTTATCTGGAAGAGGTAAAGCTAAACTAAGAATGCAGCCTAAACAACTGCACTTAAGATTGATTAAAAGTGGAAGTAATTAAAAGTAAAAATAGTTTAAAATTAAATCAGGCAAAATTAGCTATAATAGACATTGGATCAAACTCTATAAGAATGCTAATTTATGAAGATTTCAGTTCTTCTCGTGTGCCTTTTTTTAATGAAAAAGCAATTTGTGAACTTGGAAAAAATTTAGATAAATCTAAAAAACTTCACAGATCTGGTACCGAATATGCTTTAAAAGTTTTAAAAAGATTCTCTGAAATTTTAAATGTTTCAAAAATCACAAATCTTAAAATCATTGCAACAGCAGTTTTAAGAGAAGCGACTGATACAAAACCATTTATTAATGAAGTTGAAAAACTTTTTAAAACTAAGATTAATATATTATCTGGTGAAGAAGAAGCTGAATGCTCAGCTGAGGGAGTAAAAATAGGCTTTGAAAATGTCAATGGATTAGTTGCTGATCTTGGAGGTGGAAGTTTAGAATTAGCTCGAGTTGAAAATAATATAGTTACTAATAAAACCTCATTACCTATTGGAGTTTTAAGATTATTAAATAATCCTATAGTTAAAAAAAGAAATTTAGCAAAATATATCAAAAAATTATTAAGAGAAGAAAAATGGCTTTCAAAAAAGAAATTTAATAATCTATATTTAGTTGGAGGTACCTGGCGAGCATTATTTAAATTACATCTTTTTCAAAATAATCATCCGGTACATATAATTCATCAATATAGTATTGATAACAATGTTTTATCTAAGTTTGTTGAAAAAATTTCATCTTTTAATAAATCTAAACTTAAAACAGTTGAGTATATTTCAAAATCTAGAACAGCGTATTTACCTTATAGTTGCATTATACTTGATGAAATTATGAGAGTTACAAATCCAAGAAATATAATTTGTTCTATAAGCGGTTTGCGTGAAGGTTCTTTATCAATTGACTATTTTAAAGATGTAAAAGAATCAGAAATTTTTCATAAAGCACTTGAGAATATTGCAAAAAAAAGAGGTGATCTAGGATCGAACTATAAAAAATATTATGATTTTATTCAGCCAGTTTTTGAAGGCAATGAACATTTTAATAAGAAATTATTATATCTGGCATGTGTATTAAGTCATATGGATTGGGGATTAGGAGCATTTCAAAAAGCTGAATTGGTATTTCAAGAAACAATAAATACTCCTTTACTTAGATTGACTCATAAAGAAAGAATACAATTAGCTTTGTCATGTTATTGGCGGTACTGTAGTATCAAGTATAATCCAAAGATGGAGTATCTAACTTTTTTGAATAATAATGAAATTTTTTCAAGCAAACAAGTTGGAGCAGCATTAAGATTTTCACAATCATTGACCTCGATATCTACGATATTTCTTGAAGAGTTTAAATTGTATAAAAGAGGTAATGCTGTATTTTTAAAAATTCCATCACAACATCAAGAAATAATCTCAAAACAAGTTACTAAAAGATTTAAAGCTCTTGCTAGAGAATTATTTTTAGAACCAAGAGTAATTTACTCAAATAATTCAAGATAAATTAAATTTAATTCTATTTTTAATTGAGTGATATTTTTTTGTAACATTATTTTAATTTAAATTCATTTAACTTTAACAATAAGTAAATAATTTTGTAATTTAGTTTATGTATAAAGCACCATCAAAGTTTAAATATTCATTATTTCTTCCCCTGTTTAAATTTTGATGATTAACTACTTTCTTCCTTCTCTTAAATGAGAAGGGAGAAAGACGATTTGGAATTAATTATTTATAGATGCAGGAGACTGCTCTGCATTTTTCTTAGCAAGCTTTTTTGCTTTTTTTTCTGCAACCTTTTTTTCTAGACCAGCAATTTTAATATTAAGGCTTGATAATTTTTTTTCTTTTGCTGTAATTTTATTTTTAAGTTTGTCTATTGATTTTAATATCTTTGTTTTTTTCTTTTCATTTTTTTTTAGTTTTTTTCTCATTACTGCCTCCGAATTATTTAATATTTGATTTAATCATATAATCCTTAAATAAAAAAGATATTTTGATACAACCTTTAGTTTATAGTTTTTTAAGAACTGTTATTAAATAAAAAAACATTGCTATATGAGAACTATTATTGAATTTTTGATTTAATATTAATTTAAATATCTCTCTTTGATTAAAAAGATGAATTCTAATACCTTGTTCTGGTTTCGAAATTTTAATTAAGTCTTCTGTGTAATAACCAGTAATTTTAGTAGTTAGTCTTCCAGGTTCATTATAAAAAGTTATTATTTTACTCAATTTTGATCTTGATCTATATCCTGTTTCTTCTCTTAATTCCTTATATGCTGATTGGAGAGTTGTTTCCTTTTTTTCCACTATGCCAGAAGGAAACTCGTAGTTAATTTTATTAATTGGAACTCTTTTTTGGGAAACTACTACATATTTGTCTTTAATCTTAGGTATTACTAATGAAAGATTAGAAGTTTTAAGATAATGATAAAACTCTTTTTTTTTAAATTTTTTGTTAATTAAACTTATTCGATTGGTAAGTTTTATATTTTTCAATTTTTTTCTAAAAATAACTTTTTAACAATAAGTACAGCAATTAACATTCCAATAAGCTCAGCTAAAATATAATAAGGAGTATTTAAATAACTAATACCAGTAAAAGATTCTGTAAATGTTCTGGCAATAGCAACCGCAGGATTTGCAAAAGAAGTTGAAGAAGTAAACCAATAACCAGCAGTAATATAAAGACCAACACTAGCAGCAACAGCAATTTTGCCCGACTTCATAGACCCAAAAATTATAATTATAAGCCCTAATGTTGCTATTACCTCAGATGTGAGTATGTAAATTCCATCTCTTGATTTAGTAGACAATTCATAAACTTCATGTTCAAAAAAGAAATTAGCTAAACCAACACCAATTAAGCAACCAACCAATTGAGCAATGATATAGTAGGGTAATAGTTTCTTTTTTAATTTACCCGTTATTGCCATTGCGATACTTACAAATGGATTAAAGTGAGCTCCTGATACATCAGCAAAAACTGTAATAAGCACAAATAAACCTGCTCCTGTTGCTATAGTATTAGCTATTAACATCACAGCAACATCATTAGTTAAGTTTTCAGCCATTAAACCTGAACCAACAATAATCATTACTAAAAAACAACTTCCTAATAGTTCAGCAAGAAAATAGCGGCTTTTATTTTTCATAAAATAGTTCCTTTATTCTTTTATGAATATTATTGTAAACTTTTTCTATTATTTCATCTTTTTTATTTAAGTCGTTTGTTTCATTAAGTAATTTAACAGGATCCTCTATATCCCAATGAATTATCTGATCTTTATTTGGCCAAATAGGACAGACTTCGTTATTGGCATTATTACAAACTGTAATCACATAATCCATTTTAATTTGATCATTAATAAACTCATTAAAATTTTTAGATCTATAATTTGAAAGATCATAATGTTTTGATAATAAATAATTCTTCACATCTTCATTAATTTTTCCTGTTGGATTACTCCCAGCACTAAAACCTTTATACAAATCGTCATACTCGTTATTTATTATACTTTCAGCAATAATACTTCTTGCTGAATTACCTGTGCATACGAACAATATATTCTTCATTTAAAAAATAACTTTATAAATACCAATTACAAACAATGGAATTTGTAATCCAAAGTTTGTTAAGATTGCTTTATCTTTGCTAATAAATCCAGCAATGGTCCATCCAACAACTCCCAATCCATGAAAATATATATTTAATGGATATATATTTAAATTTGTAAGAAGTATTCCCACTAAAACTAGAAACGTACTGATCCACTTTAGATATTTTTTTATAAACATAAAATTTCCTTTCGTTATTATTATTTCAGTTATGTTAAGAATTTATTAAAATAAAGGATTATCTACACTTTTTACATAATCCAAAAAACTCAAGATTGTATTTACTGTATTTCATACCATCTTTGTCTTTGAAATTAGCTAAGTATTTAGAAAGACCCGTGCTACTTATTTCTGTTACTTTCTCACAGATCTCACAGATTGAAAATGCAGTAGCTTTTGATACCTGGCAGCTTGAATTATGACATGCAATAAAGGCATTTCGACTTTCAATTTTATGAATTTTTCCTATTTCAACTAGCTTATCTAATGCTCTATAAACTTGTAATGGAGCTTTAATGCCTTTTTTTTGAACACTAAAAAGGATTGAATAAGCTTTCATTGGTTCAGGAGATTTATCAATTAAATCAAAAATAATTTGCTGATTTTTTGTGAGAGGATGTTCTTTATGCATTGCTTTCATTTTACTGATTCCTCATTAATTTTTCAATTTAATAGATTGTTTTATTTTAAATAATGAAAGTATGAATAATAATAAGGCTGCTGTTATAATTGATGGACCTGAAGAAGTATTAAACTCTAAAGATGTGAACAATCCTATAATTACAGATAACAATCCTCCTATAATTGAATAGATAACCATACTTTGAGGACTTGATGATAAATTTCTGGCCATTGCAGCAGGGATAATCAGCATTCCAGTAATTAATAGTAATCCAACCATTTTAATTGAAATAGCAATGATTGCTGCCATTAAAATTGTAAATATAGCTTTAGCTCTATCAGGATTTAATCCTTCTGCCTCTGCTAGTTCATAATTTACTGTTGAAGCAAATAAAGGTTTCCAAATTAATTTTAGAACTAACAGGATTAATGCACCTCCAATCCATATGATCAATAAATCATCAACCGAAACCGCTAAAATATCTCCAAATAATAATCCCATAATATCAAATCTAATGAATGTTAAAAAACCAATAACAACAAGTCCAACCGCCAGAGACGAATGAGCTAGAAGACCCAATAAAGCATCACCTGGTAAGTTAGTTTTTTTTTGAAGTTGAATTAAAATTAAAGCTATCATTGAGGAAATAACAAATACTGAAATAGCAATATTAAATTCCATAGTAAAAGCTAATGTCACTCCCAATAGAGCAGAGTGAGCTAAGGTGTCACCAAAATAAGATAATCTTCTCCATATGACAAAGCAACCAAGAGGTCCTGTTACAAAAGCAACTCCAATTCCAGCTACCAAAGCTCTTATAAAAAAATCATCAAACATCTAATTTTTTTTAATTTCTCCTTCATCTGTATGAATATGGTCGTGCTTATGCTGATATCTAGATAATATTTGAGAAGCTTGTTCTCCAAACAAGGCTTTATACTCGTTGTTTTTTGCAACATCCATTGGAGATCCTGAGCAACAAACATGGCCGTTTAGACAAACAACATGGTCTGTTGCACTCATAACTGTATGTAAGTCGTGTGAAATTAATAAGATCCCACAACTTAATTCATCAGAAATTTTCTTAATTAGTTCGTATAAAGCTATTTCACCAGTAAAATCAACTCCCTGTACTGGTTCATCAAGCACTAATAGATCAGGTTTTTTTGATATAGCTCTAGCAAGTAGCACTCTTTGAAATTCACCACCTGATAAATCTCCTAAATTTTTATCTTTAAGATGAATGACACCAGTTAAAGATAGAGCTTCATCTATTGTCTCTTTATTAAGACTTTCTGTTAACATCATGAAATCATTTACTCTTAGCGGTAACGTCCAATCAATTGAAATTTTCTGTGGAACATATCCAACTTTATTAGTGTATTTTTCAACAGAACCATCAATCTTTTTGTAAATACCTAGAGCAATTTTAGCTGTTGTGCTTTTTCCTGATCCATTTGGGCCTATGAGAGTCACTATTTTACCTTTTTCAACTTGTAGAGAGACTCCTTTTACTAACCATTTGCTGTTCAACTGTAAACCAGCATCATTTAATTTTACCAATATATTTTGATCAGTGCTCATTTTATTTCTTGACTAATAAGTGTAATATTATTACATAATGTTATATTATAACAATTCAAATAAACAACATATGAAAAACATAAAAAAATTACCATTATTTCTATCAATATTATCATTCTTAACAATTTTTGTACCAGCAAACGCTGAAATTAAAGTAGTTGCAACAATTAAACCAATCCATTCTCTTGCAAGTTATCTAATGGATGGTGTTGCTAAACCAGATTTAATTGTTGATGGTTATGCTTCCCCACATGGATTTGCGCTTAAGCCATCACACGCAAAAATGATTCAAAATGCAGATATTATATTTTGGGTAGGAGAGGACATAGAAAATTTCTTGGAAAAACCATTAAAAACAATTGCGAAAGATGCTGAAAAAATTGAATTAATGGAAATTAAAGGTTTAACTAAACTTAAATTTAGAGAAAGAAATATTTTTGATGAACATGGTCACAAAGATAAAGATGATGATCATGGTCATAAAGAAGATGAACATGGTCACAAAGATAAAGATGATGATCATGGTCATAAAGAAGATGAACATGGTCACAAAGATAAAGATGATGATCATGGTCATGATGAACACGCTCATGGCGAATTTGATCCACATATTTGGCTGGACCCTATGAACGCAAAAATAATTTTAAGTGAGATGGCTGAACATCTGATAGAAAAAGATCAGAAAAATGCTTCTACATATAAAGCAAATTTAAAGAAAGCACATAATGATTTAGATAAATTAACAAAAAAAGTTAAGTCTGAATTAAACAAAGATTTTAAATCAGTAGTCTTTCATGATGCTTATCAATATTTTGAAAAAAGATTTGGTATAAATATTCTTGGAGCATTTACAGTAAATACAGACGTTATGCCTGGTGCTGAACAATTAGCTGAAATTAGAGAAGTAATCGAGCATGATAAAGTGAGTTGTATATTTTCTGAACCTCAATTTAATCCTGATATAATTAAAGCTGTAGCAAAAGATACCAATGTTGCAACAGGTGTTATAGATCCATTAGGAGCTACACTTGATCCAGGAAAAAATTTATATTTTGATTTGATTGGCAACATGTCAAAATCATTTAAAGGTTGCTAAGCTAAAGTTATTTCTACAGGAGTGTGGTCTGATGGCTTTTCTCGACCTCTAGGGTCTTTATTAATATTGATACTTTTAATATTGTCTATCAAAGAATTTGAAACTAAAAAATGGTCTATTCTCATTCCGTTATTTTTTTGCCAGGCGCCTCTCATATAATCCCAAAAAGTATATTCTTCTTTGGTATCATAAAAATGTCTATAGACATCATTAAAACCTAGATTAATCATTTCTCTCAATTTTTTTCTAATTTCCAATCTAAATAAGGCATCATCTTCAAAACTTTTAGGATTATATACATCTTCCGCTGATGGTATTATGTTAAAGTCCCCAGCCAGAATAATATTTTGATTTTTTTTACTTAAATTTTTTAATTGCTTAATTAAGTCATCGAGCCATTTTTTTTTATAATCATACTTTTCAGTGTCGACTGGATTACCATTAGGAGTGTAAATATTGATTAATTGAATATTTTTCTTTTTATATTCAATTTCAGCAGAAATTATTCTTGATTGTTTTAATTTATCTTTAATTAGATCTTTTCTGATATTTTTTAATTTCCCTTTCGAAATAATTGCTACGCCATTATAACTTTTTTGACCAAATACATGGCTTTCATAATCCATAGATGAAAAATCATCATATGGAAAATTTAAGTCTTCTGTTTTGATTTCCTGCATCATCAAAATATCAGGCTTATATTTTAGCAGATAACTTTTTATATTTTCAATTCTAGCTCTAACAGAATTTACATTCCACGATGAGATTATCATTAAAGTGAAAAGGAGACACCACAACCACAAGATGATTTTGTTTGCGGATTATTTATTTTAAATTGTTCACCAATTAATTCAGAAACATAATCAACTTCTGATCCTTTGAGTAAATCTGCCGAAGTTTTATCAATTAAAATATTTTGATAATTTAAATCGTCATCATTTTTTTCTTTGTCAAAAGTAAATTCGTATTGAAAACCCGAGCAACCACCACCTTTGATAGCGATTCTAAAAAAAGAGCCTTTATCTTTTTTAGATAAAAGAACATT
Organism: uncultured Pelagibacteraceae bacterium; assembly: GCA_902539145.1. Lineage (GTDB taxonomy): Bacteria > Pseudomonadota > Alphaproteobacteria > Pelagibacterales > Pelagibacteraceae > Pelagibacter. Next base: position 15,339 of record CACBHX010000001.1, read on the forward strand.
GATCTGTTTTAGTGCTTTATCGGTAAATTTAATTTCTTTAATCATAATTGATCACTGATATTACTAATATAATACTTAAAATTATATTTTAAAGGATGAAAAATTACTCAAAGCTAGGATTATTCAAAAGTAAGGGTAGAATATCTTACGAAACACCCTCAAAATATAGATCTCCATTTCAAAGGGATAGAGATAGAATCATACATAGCGCTTCATTTAGAAGATTAAAACATAAGACTCAAGTGTTTGTAAACACGGAGGGTGATCATTATCGAACTCGTATAACTCATTCAATGGAAGTATCTCAAATAGCACGGTCTATAGCACGTTATTTCAATTTAAATGAAGACCTAACAGAGACTTTAAGCTTGGCGCACGACTTAGGCCACACTCCGTTTGGCCATGCAGGCGAGGAGTCTTTGAATGATTGCATGGCTGATCACGGTGGGTTTGATCATAATTTGCAAACATTGAGAATTGTGATGTTTTTAGAAAATAAATATATGAAATTTAATGGTCTAAATTTATCAATTGAGACCTTGGAGGGCCTTTTAAAACACAATGGGCCAGTGGAGGACTTAAATTTAGTAAATGATTTAATAGGCACAAAAAAATTTAAGAATTTAATCAATTTTAAAACATATCCACCATTAGAAGCTCAAATTGCAGCTATTTCAGACGATATTGCTTATAATAATCACGACATACAAGATGGACTTAAGGCTAATTTATTTTCAATTGAGGAGTTAGTTGAAATAGATTTTTTTAAAAACATTTATAAAAAATATAAAAGAAAAATAAATAGATATAACTATGATATCGCAGTATATCAGATCATAAGAGATTCAATTGATATAATGATAAAAGATCTAATATCTAATACTTTAAAAAATTTAAAAAAAAATAGAATTAAAGAGTCTAAAGATATAAAGAAAACAAAAGATTTAACCGTAGATTTTTCTAACAAAATAAAAAATTCTGATTATGAGATTAGATTTTTCCTAAAATCGAAAATGTACAATAACAAAAATGTCTTAAAAAAAAATAACAGAGGAAAATATATTATCAAAAAACTTTTTGAAATGATTATAAAAAATCCCAAAAAATTTATTTCAAGAAAAGAGCTTTCTATTGATAAGTTTAGAGCAATTTCTGATTTTATATCTGGGATGACTGATAGATATGCTATTAATTTATATAAAGATTTAAAATGAATATTTTTGATCTATATCTGATTAAAATAAAAGACATACTTAAAGATTTGTCTAAACAAAATAAGATTATTTTGCCTGAAAATTTGGAAGGAATTACCGCTGAAATTCCACCAGTCAAGTTTGAAAGTGATATTTCAACTAATGTAGCAATGTTCTTGGCAAAGATTAATAAAAAGACACCTAATGATATTGCTGAAATTTTATCTCCAATTCTACGTGATAATGATATGCAAATTGAAAGGATATCGATTGTAAAGCCTGGTTTTATTAATATTAAATTTAAACCAATATTTTGGACAAATTTTATTAAAGACGTAATCGAAAATTACAAAAGTTTTGGAGTAAATAAAAAAGAAAAAAAAATAAATTATTTAATAGAATTTGTATCTGCCAATCCGACTGGACCATTACACGTAGGTCATTGTCGAGGTGCTATTTTAGGCGACGTAACGGCAAATTTGTTACAGTACAACAAGCATAAGGTTACAAAAGAATACTATGTAAATGATTATGGTAATCAAATAATTAATTTTACAAAATCAGTATATTTTAGAATTAGAGAGATAAAATTTAAGGAGGACTTTCCGTCTAATGATGAAAACTTGTATCCAGGCGATTATATAAAAGATTTTGCTCAAAATATTATAAAATCAAATAAAGATCTAAACTTTGAAAATTTTGAGAGTATTTCTGAAAATCTAACTATTCTTTCAATTGAAGAGGCATTAAATTTAATTAAAAAAAATCTTAATAGTCTTGGAATTAATCATGATAGTTTTGTCAGTGAGAAAAAATTGGTTTCCAATAAAGAAGTGGAAAAAGTTGTTCAAACACTTGAAGAGAATAATTTTGTTTATAAAGGAAAGATTAAAGCACCAATCGGAGAGAATAAAAATAGTTGGGAGGAGAGAGAGCAGCTTCTTTTTAAATCAACTGATTTTGGTGATGATAAAGATAGAGCATTAAAAAAAAGTGATGGCTCATGGACTTATTTTGCGAGTGACGTAGCTTATCATAAAAATAAATTAGACAGAAATTTTGATTGTTTAATAAATATTTTAGGTGCTGATCATGCTGGTTATATAAAAAGAATTTCATCTTCTGTTGATGCATTATCTAATTCAAAGATCAAATTAATTTGTAAAGTAAGCCAACTAGTAAAACTTATAAAAAATAAAAAACCTTTTAAAATGTCAAAAAGAAAAGGTGACTATATTACTGTGGATGACCTAATTGGTGAAGTTGGCAAAGATGCTACTAGATTTATAATGCTAAATAGAAGTAGTGATGTGGAATTAGATTTTGATTTTGACAATGTTGTGGAGAAGTCAAAAGAAAATCCTCTTTATTATGTACAATATGCTTATGCAAGAATAGCTTCTGTATTTAGACATTTAAATAAAGATTTAAGTTCTGAATTAGATATTGATAGTTATGATTTTAGATATTCAAACGATGAAATCCAGATTTTAAAAAAAATAGCTGAATGGCCAAAATGTATAGATATATCATGTAATAGATTGGAGCCACATAGAGTAGCTGTTTATCTTTATGATTTATCATCACTATTTCATTCTTATTGGAATTTAGGAAAAGATAATCCAGATAAACGATTTATTAATGAACAAAAAAAAATCAATAATGATAAATTGATTTTTCTTAAAGTTATCTCTAACGTAATAAAATCAGGTATGAATATTATTGGTGTTTCAACACCAGAAAAAATGTAATGATTAAAGAGATTAAGTATTTAGTATTTATTATCTTAATTTCTTTGTTCTTATTTTTTACTATTCGATATTATTTTTCTGATGAAAACAAAAAAAAGTCATATAGATCATTGAACAATATTGATATGAAAATAAATAATTATGTAAAAAATTTACCTATTTTAAAAAGTGATACTCAAAATATAATTGAATACGTTGAAGAGACCAAATCCAATAAAAAAAAATATAATTTTTGGAAATTGTTAGAAAGCGATGAATAATCGGAGATCATTTATAGTTGGTCTTAAATCGACTGAAATTAGTTCAAAGGAACAACTTTTTTTAAAAAAATATAAACCATGGGGGGTTATTCTATTTACTAGAAATATAAAGAATTTAAATCAAACTAAAAAACTAACTTCAAAAATAAGAAATATTTTCAATGACAAGAAATATCCTATAATGATTGATCAGGAGGGTGGACGTGTAAGCAGATTAGAAAATATCATCTCTTTTAAGAATCTGACCTCTGACTTTTTTGGAAAAAAATATGTTAAAGATAAAAAGGATTTTGATATCTGCTTTAAAATTTTTATAGACAAAACATCATATTTATTAAAAGAATTAGGAATAAACATCAATTCTGTTCCAGTGTTAGATCTTAAAATTAGTGGTTCCAGTAAAATAATCGGAGACAGATCCTTTTCAAGAGATCCTAATATTGTCTCTAAAATTGGCGATATATGTATTCAAACTTATAAAGAAAATTCAATTGGTACCATTATCAAGCATATACCTGGTCATGGTCTTGCTAAAGTTGATAGTCATTTTTCTACTCCATATATTGATAAAACGCTTAAATATCTTTTAAGAAATGATTTTAAAGCCTTTAAAAATAAAAATTCCTTTTTTGCAATGACTGGTCATTTGATTTTTAATCAAATTGATAAAGTCAATACAGTTACTCATTCTAGAAAAATGATAAATATTATTAGAAAAAGAATTGGTTTTAAAAATCTCTTAATTTCTGACGATTTATCAATGAAGAGCCTTAAAAAGGGTCTCAAAATAAATACAATTGATACTTTTAAAGCAGGTTGTAATTTAGCGTTACATTGTAATGGTAAATTAAAAGAAATGGAAATTGTTGGTAAAAACTCACCTTTACTAAGTAAATTTATAATAAAAAAAACATCACAATTTTACAATATTTTAAGATAATATTGGCATATGTCTTTCAACGATTCTGAATTTTTTAACGTTCAAATTGAAAATTATAATGGTCCACTAGATGTTTTACTAGATCTCGCAAAAGCTCAAAAAGTAAATTTAGAAAAAATATCAATAACTAAATTAGCAGATCAATTTAATGATTATATTAAAAATGAAACAAATCTAAATTTAGAGACAGCTTCTGAATATTTGTTAATGGCAACATGGTTAGCTTACCTAAAATCAAAATTATTGTTACCTAGCTCTCCAGAGGAAGAGTTCAAACTTCAAGAAGTTGCTGAAAAATTAAAATTACAACTTAAAAAATTGGAATTAATTAGATTATTGTCAGATCAAATGCTTAAGCGTAAACGTCTTGGAAAAGAGATCAGAACAAGAGGCATGAAGGCTGGAATAAGACCAATTTATAATAGTGAAATTAATATCAGTTTATTTGACCTTTTAAAAACGTACTCCTCTATTTTAATGACTAAAGATTTTCAAAAAATTAATATCCCAAGACTTCCAGTTTTTACAACTGAAGACGGCATAAAAACTATCAGAGATTTTTTCGGTAAGCTTTTAGATTGGAAGAAATTAGATGATTTGATACCAAAAAATTTTAAAAATGAAAAAAAATTTAAAAGCACTGGAACAGCTGGAATTTTTGCTGGTTCATTAGAATTAGTTAAAGAGGGAAATTTAAGAATAAAACAAGATGATCTTTTTGAAGAGATTTATATAAAAGAGAATAAATGATTAAAAAGAAGAAAAAAAATAATATAATTGATTTTCCCTCAAAGTTATCAAATGTTGAAAAAGAAATTGAAGCGATAATTTTTGCTGCAGCTGAACCTTTAGATATTAGTACTATTGAAAGTAAAATTTCTAAAAAATCAGATGTAGAAAAAATTCTACACAAATTACAAAATGAATATAAAGATCGAGGAATAAATTTAGTTTGTATATCTAATAAATGGTCTTTTCGAACGTCTGCTAAATTGTCAAGTTTGATGGTTCAAGAAAAGACTGTTGAAAAAAAATTATCTAGGGCTGCAATAGAGACTTTATCAATTATTGTTTATCATCAACCTGTAACCCGAGCAGAGATTGAGGAAATTAGAGGTGTAGCTTTTGGAACAAATACTATTGAGATATTGATGGAATTAGATTGGGTTAAGCCTGGTGGAAGAAAAGATGTTCCTGGAAAACCAATTCAATATGTTACGACTGATAATTTTCTAAGTCATTTTAACCTGCAAAAGTTATCTGATTTACCTACTGTTGATGAGTTAGGAGCCGCAGGTTTAATTGATAGCGCTAATATAGATAATGCAATATTCGGTACAGGAAAATTTTACAAGGAAAAACAAGAAGAAAAAAAAGAGGACATTTACTCGAATATTGATGAAATGTTGAGCAGTACTCTTGATAAGGATGAGCAAAAGTAATTTGTCACTTTAAATTTTTAATAAAAAGGATATAAGTTACTTATGAGCATAGGAATTTGGCAAATAGCTATAGTAGTAATATTAGTTGTTTTACTATTTGGTCGTGGCAAAATATCTAGTTTGATGGGCGATGTAGCCAAGGGTATTAAGAGTTTCAAAAAAGGTATGGCATCTGACGTAACAGATGAGTCAGAACCTAAAAATATTTCTGACGATAATCAGGACAATAATAAATCTAATAATAAAGAGTAAACCACATGCCTACGATTGGTTGGTTTGAAATTTTAATTGTCGTAGGTATTGCTATTGTAGTCTTAGGTCCAAAGGATTTTCCAATAATGCTCAAGAAGGTTGGTTCTTGGATTGGCACTGCTAAAAGGTATGTTAATAATGTTCAAAATGAAGTTTCTAACATCGATATTGATGAAAACGAAATAAAAGAAAAAAAAGAAGAAAAGAAAAATGACTAACGATGATAAAGACACAGGTTTTATTAGTCATTTAGCTGAATTAAGAAAAAGGTTAATACACAGTTTTATATTTCTAATTATTTTTTTTGTAGGATGTTATTTTTTTGCTGAACATATATATGGTTTTTTAGTTGAACCGTATGCTAAAGCAGTCAAAGACGATGAGACAAATAGAAGATTGATATTTACTGCTCTACAAGAGACCTTTTTAACTTATCTAAAAGTTTCTTTTTTCACAGCTTTTTTTGTAACTTGTCCGTATATTTTAATGCAAATATGGAAGTTTATTGCGCCAGGTCTTTACAAGCATGAAAAAATTGCGATTTTACCTTATTTAGTTTTAACACCTGTATTATTTTTTTTAGGAGGGTTACTTGTCTATTATCTTATAATGCCTTTAGCGATTAAATTTTTTCTTTCATTTGAAAGCTCAGGTATTTCTACCAATTTACCAATTCAATTAGAAGCTAAAGTGAATGAATATCTATCTTTAGTTATGAAATTAATTTTTGCATTTGGAATAAGTTTTCAGCTTCCAGTTGTTTTAAGTTTGTTAGCAAGAGTGGGATTAGTTGACTCAGATTTTTTAAAAAAAAGAAGAAAATATGTTGTTGTAATTATATTTGCAGCAGCTGCATTATTAACACCACCCGATCCAATAACTCAAATTGGATTAGCGATACCTTTATTAATTTTATATGAATTATCAATTTTTTCAGTAAAGTTTATTGAAAATAAAAATTTAGAAAAATCTGATGCACAATCTTAAAGAGATTAGAAAAGATTTTGATAATTTCAAAAAGTCTTTAAAAAAAAGATCAATCGAAATAGACATTTCAAATTTAGAACAATTAGACAAAAAAAATAGAGAGTTAATCCAAAAAAAAGAATCTTTAGAGCAAGAAAAAAAAGAAATATCTAGATCTAAAGATAAATCATTGTTTGAAAAATCAAAAAAATTATCTCAAGAGATTGATAATATTACAGAAGAACAAAAAAAAATTAAAATCGAATTAGATAGTATTTTATCAAATATTCCAAATATTCCACACAAAGATGTTCCAACTGGTAAGGATGAAAATGACAATGTTGAAGTCATGAAATCTGGAACAATTCCAAATTTTGATTTTAAAGTTAAAAGTCATTATGAATTAGGTGAAGATCTTGGCATGCTTGATTTTGAATTAGCTACAAAGACTACCGGATCAAGATTTGTTTTTGTAAGAGATAAACTAGCTCTACTGGAAAGAGCATTATCAAATTTCATGTTAGATACTCATGTAACTAAAAATGGTTATAGCGAAATATCACCACCATTATTAGCATCAGAAAGCACTATGTATGGCACAGGACAATTACCCAAATTCGAAAATGATCAATTTGAAGTTAAAATTGAGGAAGGAAATGAAAGAAAATTTCTTATACCCACAGCTGAGGTGATTTTAACAAACATGGTTAAGGATAAAATTATAAATCAAAAAGATTTACCAATGAGATTTGTTGCTTCAACTCCTTGTTTTAGAAAAGAGGCGGGTAGTTACGGTAAGGATACGAAAGGGATGATAAGACAACATCAATTTTATAAAGTTGAACTTGTTAGTATTGTAGAGCAAGAAAATTGTCTAGAGGAGCTTGAAAGAATGACTAATTGTGCGACTGATATTTTAGATCTACTTGAATTACCTTATAGAAAAGTTATCCTTTGTAGTGGAGATATGGGATTTAGTGCAGAAAAAACTTACGACTTAGAAGTATGGTTGCCATCGGAAAATAGATATCGTGAAATATCCTCTTGTTCTTCTTGTTCTACATTTCAAGCGAGTAGAATGAAAGCAAGATATAAAACTCAAAATAAAGATACAAAGCATGTTAGTACATTAAATGGTAGTGGTCTAGCAATAGGTAGAACTTTGATCGCAATTTTAGAAAACTATCAAGAAAAGGATGGTTCTATTCTAATCCCAAAAGCGTTACGTCCTTATATGAATAATTTAGAAAAAATTTCACTTAAATAAAGTTGTTTTAATTCTTTAGATGGTATAAAAGTTCAAATTAAAATCAGGAGTTTTATGGATAGTTCAGGATTTGGTCAGTTTATACCGTTAATATTAATTTTTGTAATATTTTATTTTTTCCTTATTAGACCTCAACAAAAAAAAGTAAAAGAACACAGGACTATGGTCGAAAATTTAAAAAAAGGAGATAAAGTTGTTACATCAGGTGGAATAACCGGGATTATCACAAGGGTTGTAGATAATGATAAAGTTGAGGTTGAAATCGCAGAAAATGTAACTGTTGAAGTCATAAGAGGCACAGGAATTCAAAGCTTAATGAATTCTCAAGAACCAAAGAAATAGTCTAATTTAATAGTGTGTTATATTTTTCTAAATTAAAGATAATTTTCATTTTAATTATATCTTTATTTTTAATTTTAATCGCATCATCAAATTTATTTAAATTTGATAATAATTTTCTTAAAAGGAATATAAATCTTGGTTTAGATCTTCAAGGTGGATCTTATCTTTTATTGGAAATTGATAATAAACCTGTTATTGAGCAAAAACTTCAAAATTTAACGATCACTTTACGAGATTATTTTAAAGGAAAAAATATAAAATTAGTAAATTTTATACTTCAAAATGAAAAAATTCTATTTAAAGTTAATGAAAAGGATAAACAAAAAGTCCTAGATATATTTAACGATAAAAAAAGTGAAATAAATCCTTATTATGAAAGATTTAAATCACACCAACTAGAAATAACTGAAGAGAATGATTTTCTAAGTGTAATTTTTTCTAAGCAAGGTTTAATAAAGCTCAAAACATCTTCACAGGAACAGGCTCTTGAAATAGTAAGAAGGAGAATAGATGAAGTTGGAACGAATGAACCCAATATTCTTAAAAGAGGAAATGACAGAATATTAGTAGAACTTCCTGGCCTTGATGATCCCATGAGAATAAAAACTTTATTAGGAAAAACTGCTAATCTTACATTTAGATTTGTTTCTAATAACAATGAAGATTCATTTGGCAATGAAAAATTAAATTATGAAGATGAAGAAGGGTCAGAATTTGTTAGTAAAAGAATAATTCTTAGTGGAGACAACTTACTTGACGCTCAACCAAGGATGGACAGTGAGGCAAATGAGACAGTTGTTACTTTTAGTTTAGACAGGGTAGGGGCAAAAAGATTTGGTAAAGCAACCTCAAAAGGGATCGGTAGACAATTAGCCATAATTCTTGATGGAAAGATTATTAGTGCTCCAGTTATTCAAGATACAATAGCTGGTGGTTCTGGACAAATTAGTGGAGGCTTTACATTTCAGTCAGCAACCGATTTAGCTCTTTTGTTGAGATCAGGGGCACTACCGGCACCGTTAAATATAATTGAAGAAAGAACAGTTGGACCCAGTCTCGGTCAAGATTCGATCGATGCTGGTATAATAGCTTTAATTATAGGTTTCATTTTAGTTATAGTTTTTATAATTGTTAAATATAAAATTTTCGGAATAATTACAAATACGGCTTTAATAATTAATTTACTTCTTTTAGTGGGTGTTCTCACATTATTTGAAGCAACTTTAACATTACCAGGTATAGCAGGGATAATTTTGACTGTTGGTATGGCTGTAGATGCGAACGTGTTAATTTTTGAGCGTATAAGAGAAGAACTTAAAAATGAGAAAAATAGATTGATTGCTTTCGACAGTGGTTACTCAAAATCAAAAACTGCAATTCTTGATGCAAACATAACAACTTTATTAGCAGCAATCATATTATTTTTTATGGGCTCAGGCCCTATTAAAGGTTTTTCAATAACTTTAGGTGTCGGAATTTTTACAACTCTATTTTCTGTTTATTTCATCGCAAGACTTTTAACCGTCTTGTATATTTCAAAAAATAAAAACAAAGAAATTGTTATATAAATGATAGCTTTTAATAAATACTATAACCAGTTTAATATATTATCTATATCATTAGTTGTTATTTCTTTATTATTTTTAATATTTAAGGGATTAAATTTTGGTATTGATTTTAAAGGAGGTATTTTAATTGAACTTAGGTCTACAGACTCAAAGGTTAACGTATCATCTTTAAGAGACAGATTTAATCAAATGGATTTAGGAGATGTTTCAGTTAAAAAATTTGGTAATGAAACTGACTATTTAATTAAGTTTGAAAACAAAGATAATAAAAAGAACATTATTGAAGAAGTTAAAAAAAATTTAGATAAATCATTTGGAAACAATATAGATTTTAGAAGAGTTGAGAATGTTGGCCCCAAAGTTAGTGCTGAATTATTAAGATCAGGCATAATTGCTATTTCGGTAGCATTAGCTCTTATGCTAATCTATATTTGGATAAGATTTGAATGGCAATTTAGTCTTGGTGCTATTTGTGCATTATTTCATGATGTAATTGTTACGCTGGGTCTGTTTTCGTTACTTGGTTTGGAAATAAATTTATCAATAATAGCTGCTGTTTTAACAATAGTTGGTTATTCAATGAATGATACAGTAGTTATTTTTGATCGTGTTCGTGAAAATTTAAGAAAATATGCTGATATTAAAATATTTGAATTAACTAATATCTCAATTAATGAAACTTTATCAAGAACCTTAATCACATCAATAACGACACTTTTAGCATTAGTCTCAATTTTTATTTTTGGTGGAGAAATTTTAAAAGGTTTCTCATTGGCTATGATTTTTGGTGTTATTTTTGGAACTTATTCGTCAATCTATATAGCGAATACAATTCTCGTAAGACTAAATGTTTCTCAAAAAACTATTTTAAAAGATGAAGAAAAAAATTAATACAAATTTTGCGCTATAACCATTGTAAATAGCATAGGTATTGATAGTAAGGTATTTGTTCTTGATGTTAGCATTGCTATTCTTGCGGATTTAGTTTTAATTTCTTGTTCACACTCCACTATGCCCAATGCTCTTTTTTGATTCGGCCATATTATAAACCATACATTAAAAGCCATAATAACCCCTAGCCACATTCCAATCCCAATTACTGTATGTTTTGGAATACCAGAAGAAATACTCAATGTCATTGCATCATACAAGTAACCATTTAAAAGAGCCAAAATAGATCCAGATAAAATAGTAAGAAGAGCAGCCCAACGGAAATAAAATAAGGCAGCTGGGGCGATAACTTTACTTATAGCAGGTTTTTGTTCATCTGGAATTTGCGACATATTAGGAATTTGAATAAAATTAAAGTACCATAATAAACCAATCCACATAATTGCAACACTTACGTGTAAAAATCTGCATATAGAACTCCAGAACAGAGTATCAAAAACAAAACCCCCATTAAAAAAAAATAAAACTAAAAACAATAATATTGTTAAAGCGAAAGAAAAATGGATAGTTTTTGATAAGGATGATAATATCTTAATCATAAAATAAAATTTTATTTAAATAAAAAATTAATTATATTATAAATAATATATTTTTCAAACTGAGTTAAATAATATGGAATTTACATTACCAAAACTAGATTACGCAAATAATGCATTATCTCCTATAATGTCTGAAGAAACATTAGATTTACATCATGGCAAACATCATCAAACCTATATTACGAATTTAAATAACTTTATAAAAGATACAGATATGGCGAATAAGTCATTAGAGGATATAATTTTGGCAAGCTCAAAAGATAATTCAAAATTGGGAATATTTAATAATGCCAGTCAACATTGGAACCATAATTTATTTTGGAAATGTATGAAACCTAAAGGAGGTGGAAATATGCCGCCGAAATTAGAAAAAAGGATAGTATCTGATTTTGGAAATATCGATAATTTCAAGAAGGATTTTAAGCAAGCGGGGATCACTCAGTTTGGTTCTGGTTGGTGTTGGTTATCGATAAACAATGACAAACTTGTCGTAACAAAAACTGCTAATGCAGCCAACCCCTTAATTGACAATATGAAACCAATTTTGGGATGTGATGTATGGGAACACTCTTATTATATTGATTATAGAAATCGAAGACCGGAATATTTGGACAAATTTTTAGACAGTTTGGTTAATTGGGAGTTTGTCGACTCTTTACTTGATTGATTAAGTATTTATCTCTTTTGATTTTCTAGCATGTATAAAAGATTTTATACATTGAAACGTAAAAAAGGAACCTGTCAACAACATCATTAGTTTTGAAATATCAGCCCAAATATTTTCAAAAGCACTACCTGTTAGTAGTGATCTTACAAAATCTAAACCTCCAAAAAAAATAATCAGTCCAAAAAGAACTACTATATGCATAAATATTTTTTTCTTGGCTTCAAATTTAATTGCTAGATAAGAAAAAATTAAAATGGGTAGACCTAAAAAGGATGGAATATATGAAGTAAAGGAGCCAGATTTACTTATTAAGCTAACTATAATTCCCCATATAACTAAAAATAGTCCATAACAAATTGAAAGATTTTCCATAGTCAACCCCATAGCCTTAAAATCTTTGTTTGTTTGATCTAGATCATTGTTCATTTTGGCATTTATAATTAATTTAGTTGATAAGTAAAGGTTTAAGGAATTTTCCAGTATAACTCTGATCAATTTTACAAATATCTTCTGGTTTTCCCTCTGCAATAATTTTTCCACCTTTAACTCCACCCTCGGGGCCCATATCAACTATGTAATCCGCTGTTTTTATAACATCAAGATTATGTTCAATTACTACTACTGTATTTCCAAGAGCAACAAATGTATGCAAAATTTCTAATAGCTTTTTTATGTCATGTTGATGTAAACCAGTTGTTGGCTCATCAAGTATATACATTGTACGTCCAGTTGATCTTTTGGATAATTCTTTTGCAAGCTTTATTCTTTGAGCTTCTCCACCAGAGAGAGTGGTGGCTTGTTGTCCAATTTTTATATAACCTAATCCAACTTTTTTAAGAGTAAGTAATTTAGTCTTGATATTTGTTATATTTTCGAAATATTCACATCCTTCATCAACCGTCATATTCAAAACATCCGCAATACTTTTATCTTTAAACTTTATTTCTAAAGTCTCACGATTATATCTTGTACCTTTACATTCATCACATTGAATATATACATCAGGGAGAAAGTGCATTTCATATGTAATAACTCCATCACCTTCACAAGCTTCACATCTTCCACCCTTAACATTAAAAGAAAATCTACCTGGTTTGTAACCTCTTGATTTAGATTCAGGTAGAGATGTAAACCAATCTCTTATTGGTCCAAAAGCACCAGTGTACGTTGCTGGATTTGATCTTGGAGTACGACCTATAGGTGATTGATCAATATCAATAACTTTATCTATTAATTCCGTTCCTTTAAAATTTTTAAATGGTTTGGGAATTTTTCTAGATTTATTATTATTTAAAGTTAGGTTAAGGGCATTATAAAGCGTTTGTAAAACTAATGTAGACTTTCCACTTCCAGATACTCCAGTCACACATGTTAAACTTCCTAGAGGTATCTTTAAATTTACGTTATCTAAATTATTTCCTGTAGCACCAGTAATTTCTAAAAATCTTCCATTTTTTGCCAACCTTCTTTTTGGTGGAACTATTATTTTGAATTTATTTGATAAATATTTTCCAGTAATACTATCTTTGTTTTGACCTATTTCTTTAAAAGTTCCTTGTGCTACAACTTGTCCACCATTATTACCGGCTTCAGGACCAAGATCGATGATGTGATCGGCGTTCTCCATTGTCTCTGTATCATGTTCAACAACAATAACAGTGTTTCCTAAATCCCTTAATCGTTTTAAAGCATTAATTAATTTTACATTATCTTTTTGATGAAGACCTATAGAAGGTTCATCTAAAACATAGAGTACACCTGTTAAACCCGATCCTATTTGTGATGCAAGTCTTATCCTCTGTGACTCACCACCCGATAATGTTCCTGACTCTCTTGATAGAGTTAAGTAATCAAGTCCAACATTTAATAAAAAATCTAATCTTTCATTTATTTCTTTTAAAATATGTTCAGCAATTTTAAATTGTTTTTTATTCAGGTTTGTCTGAAGTTCTTTAAACCATTTTGAGGCTTCTAAAATTGATTTTTCGGTTACCTCACTGATATGTAAACCATCTATTTTTACACATAGAGCCTCATCCTTTAGTCTATGACCATTACATCTTTCACATTTAGTATCTGATTGATATTGGGATATCTCCTCTCTTTTCCAATCACTATCAGTTTCTAAATAACGACGCTCAAGATTATTTATAACACCCTCAAACGATTTCTTATGTGAATATTTTTCATATCCATCATCGTAAGTAAATTTTATTTCTTCGTCATCAGAACCATAAAGAATTATGTCTCTTATTTTTTTCGGTAATTTATTCCATCTTTCATTGAGAGAAAAATCGTAGTGTTTTGCGAGAGAAGAGAGAGTTTGGGCATAATATAAAGTAGTAGTTTTTGCCCATGGTTCGATTGCACCGTCAATAATAGATTTTTTTTCATTTGGTATAACTAAGTTAGGGTCGACATTAAGTTTTATACCTATACCCTCACATTCTTCACAGGCACCAAACGGACTATTAAAAGAAAATAATCTTGGTTCAATTTCCTCGATAGTAAATCCACTTTCAGGACAAGCAAATTTAGTTGAGAAGATTAATCTCTCTAATTTTCTAAATTTTTTGGGTAAAGTTTCATTTTCATATTCAACGAAAACAAGACCATTTGCTAAATTTATTGATGTTTCAATTCCCTCTGCTAACCGATTACCTAAAGATGAATTTAGTATAATCCTATCAACTAAGACATATATATCGTGCTTTATCTTTTTATTAAGTTCAGGAACATTATCTATGTCATAAAGTTTATCATCTATTTTAATTTTTCTAAATCCACGCTTTTTAAAGCCCAATATTTCTTTTTTGTATTCACCTTTACGTCCTCTTACTACCGGAGCAAATAAATAAATTGTTGATTTTTTCGGTAATTCTTTAATTTTATCTACAATTTGAGTAATTGTTTGAGATACTATTGGTTTACCGGTGAAAGGTGAATAGGGAATTCCTGCTCTTGCATAAAGAACTCTCATATAATCATAAATTTCCGTAACTGTTGCGACAGTAGATCTAGGATTTTTTGAAGTATTCTTTTGCTCAATCGAAATAGCAGGGCTCAAACCTTCAATTAAATCAACATTAGGTTTTTTCATTTTGTCTAAGAACTGACGTGCATAAGCTGATAAACTTTCAACGTATCTTCTTTGACCTTCTGCATAAACGGTATCGAATGCTAGCGAAGATTTTCCAGAGCCAGATAGACCTGTTATAACTACAAATTTGTCTTTAGGTATTTCTAATGAAATATTTTTTAAATTGTGCTCTTTAGCCCCCTTAATAAGTATCTTTTTCATCATAATTCTTATTGCTTTGACTTAATAAAATTAATATTCAGAGTAAATTGTGATATAAATCTAATTAATTAATAATACAAATATTAAAATATTATGGCTGGAAGTTTAAATAAAGTACTTTTAATTGGTCGTTTGGGCGCAGATCCTGAAATTAAGCAAATGGTAAATGGAAAAAATGTTGCAAGGCTTAGTCTTGCCACAAGTCAATCGTGGAAAGATAAAAATTCTGGAGAAAAAAAAGAAAAAACAGAATGGCACCGTGTGGTTGTATTTAATGAGGGTCTAGTTAACGTTGTTCAACAATATTTAAAAAAAGGAGCTCAAATTTATGTTGAGGGACAGCTCTCAACGAGAAAATGGAAAGACGAACAATCGGGCCAAGATAAATTTTCTACTGAGATTATTATTCAAGGATATAATTCTTCACTTACAATGTTGGGTGGAGGCAACTCTGGTGGTGGTATTGCAAATGACAATAATAAATCATTAAATAATAATGATGATATGTCTCAGATTTCCAACGAAATGGATGACGAAATTCCATTCTAGCAATTATGCAAAATTCTGAAAATCAAAACGATAAGAATATTAAGTTGATATCTATGCATGACGAGATGAGCTCGTCATATTTGTCTTATGCAATGAGCGTTATCGTCAGTCGTGCTCTACCTGATATCAGAGATGGATTAAAACCTGTTCATAGAAGAATTTTATATGCAATGTATAAAGGGGGTTATGACTGGTCAAAACAATTTAGAAAATCAGCTAGAATAGTCGGTGATGTAATTGGTAAATATCACCCCCATGGAGATCAATCTGTATATGACGCATTAGTTCGAATGGTTCAAGATTTTTCAATGAGTTTACCTTTGGTTGAGGGTCAAGGAAATTTTGGTTCTATAGACGGAGATCCAGCAGCGGCAATGAGATATACTGAGACAAGACTCTCAAAAGTATCTCAGTTTCTTATAGATGATATTGAAAAGAACACTATTGATTTCAAAAGTAATTATGATGAAACGGAAAAAGAACCGAGCGTTCTTCCTGCTCAATATCCTAATCTTTTAGTTAATGGTGCCGGCGGTATAGCGGTTGGAATGGCAACAAGTATTCCACCTCATAATTTGGGAGAAATAATAGATGGAACTTTAGCATTAATTGAAAATAAGGACATTACTGTTAAGCAATTAATGAAATTTATACCTGGTCCTGATTTTCCAACGGGCGGAGTGATCATAGGAAAAGATATGATTAAAGAGGGTTACACTAAAGGAAGAGGGTCTTTTAAAGTCCGCGGTCAAATTTCTATTGAACAATTGAAGAATGGTAGGGAGAGATTAGTAATAACTTCTATTCCGTATCAAGTTAATAAGTCGGTTTTAAATGAAAGAATAGCTCAATTGGTAAGAGAAAAAAAAATAGAAGGCATAAAAGATATAAGAGATGAGTCTAATAGGGAAGGTATAAGAGTATCTATAGACTTAAGAACCGGTGTTGAACCGGAAACAGTCAAAAGACAATTATATAAAAATACTCAAATAGAAAGCTCTTTTGGTTTTAATACTTTAGCGATAGTTGAGGGAAAACCTATTACATGTAATTTAAAAGATTTTTTATCCCATTTTTTAAATTTTAGAGAAAGTGTAGTAATCAAAAAAACAAAATTTGATTTGAATAAAGCTGAAGAAAGAGCACATATATTGATTGGCTTATCTGTGTCAGTTGAAAATTTAGATAAAGTTATAAAAATTATTAGATCATCAAAAAATCCTGAAGAAGCAAAAAGCTCGCTTCTTAAAATTAAATGGAAAATAAATAAATCATTAAAGATGATAAATTTAATTGAAAACAAAACTTCTAAAGGAATGTATTCTTTATCTGAAATTCAAGTTAATTCAATTTTAGAACTAAGATTGCAAAAACTAACTGCACTGGGTATCAATGAAATAGAAATTGAAATAAAAAAACTTTCTGAATTGATAAAAAAATATAAAAAAATTATTTCTTCAAAAAAAGAATTGTTAAATGTAATTAGCAATGAGTTAAATAATATAAAAGAAAAATTTTCGGTTAAAAGAAGAACAGATATTATCGATGCTGTTTTAAATTATGATATTGAGGAAACTATTCAAAAAGAGTCTGTAATAATTACTGTTACTCTTCAAGGCTATATTAAAAGAGGATCTTTAAATAATATAAAACAACAAAAAAGAGGAGGAAAAGGAAAAACTGGTATTACAACGAGAAATGAAGACTCTGTTGTCCAAACACTATCGGTTAATACTCATACTTCTGTTTTGTTTTTTTCAACCGAAGGTCTTGTTTACAGAATTAAAGCTTGGAAAATACCGGTTGGATCTTCATCCTCTAAAGGAAAATCTTTATTCAACATTTTACCTCTCAAAAGTCATCAATCTATAAGCTCTATAATGCCATTTCCTGAGGATTCTGAGTTAAAGAATTACCAGATAGTATTTGCAACGGCTAATGGAAAGATAAGAAAAAATAGTTTAGAGGATTTTTCTTCAATAAATACGGCAGGTAAAATTGCGATGAAATTGGACAACAATGATAAAATTGTTGGAGTAAAGATTTGTAAAGAAGATCAAGACATAATACTAAGCACCAAATTTGGAAAGTGCATTAGATTTGAATCAAAAAAATTGAGAGTTTTTAAAGGTAGATCTTCAAAAGGGATTAAAGGTATTGTTTTATCACCAAATGATCAAATTGTATCATTATCTATCATTGATAACGACAAATATAGTAAAAATGGAAAAAAGAGCAAAGATGAAAAATCTGAAATTAAAGCAAAAGAAAAATTTATTTTATCGATTACACAAAATGGGTTTGGAAAAAAAACATTGCATACTGATTACAGAGTTACGAATAGAGGTGGTAAAGGTATAATAGGAATTGTTAATTCACCAAGAAATGGTGATATTTCATCATCTTTTCCTGTATTTGAAGGAGATGAAATTCTTATATCAACAAACAAAGGTAGAGTTATAAGAGTAGCTGTGAAAGAAATTAGAACCGCTGGAAGAAATACACAAGGTGTAAGAATAATTAAATTATCAGGTGAGGAAAAAGTAGTTTCAGCTAATAAAATTGATGATAATTTAATTTAATGACTAAAATTTCAATTTATCCAGGAACCTTTGATCCGATTACTTATGGTCATATAGACGTTATAAAGAAAGGATTAAAACTTTTTAATAAAATAATAGTTGCTGTTTCTGATGTTGATAATAAAGATTATTTATTTGATATTAATGAAAGAATAGAGATTGTTAAAAAAGCACTTTTTTTTGATTTAAAACTTAATAAAAATAAAATTAATGTAATCCCTTTTAATACTCTAACAACGGATTTATGTAAAAAAAATAAAGCCAGCATTATACTAAGAGGGCTTAGAGCAGCTTCAGATTTTGAATATGAATTCCAACTTGCTGGAATGAATAGAAAACTTAATAATAGCATAGAAACTGTCTTTTTAATGTCCGACGTTGAAAATCAAATTATTTCATCAAAATTTGTAAAAGAAATTGTAAAATTAAAAGGTAATATTAAAAAATTTACAACTAAAAGCACTATAAAAGCTTTAGAAAGAAAATATGTTTAAGATAACCTTAAAATTATTTTTTTTATTTTTTGTATTAATTAATCAATCAATATCGGAGGAAAATATAATGATCTTAAAACTTAAAGATGGTGATGTTAAAATAGAATTATTTGATGATGTTGCCCCAAATCACGTAAAACGAATTAAAGAATTAGCATCAGCTGGTAAATATGATGGAGTTGTCTTTCATAGAGTAATAGATGGTTTTATGGCACAAACAGGAGATGTAAAGTTTGGAAACTCAAATTCTAAAGATTTTAATTTAAGTATGGCTGGAATGGGTGGATCAGATTTACCAGATCTAAATCAAGAATTTAGTAATCTTCCACATGACAGAGGAACTTTATCAATGGCTAGATCATCAAACCCAAACAGTGCCAATAGTCAGTTTTTTATATGTTTTAAACCAGCACCTTTTCTAGATAAACAGTATACAGTTTTTGGAAAAGTTGTTGAAGGTATGGAATTTGTAGACAAAATTAAAAGAGGAGATGAAAATAATAACGGGGCGGTAAGTGATCCAGATAAAATTATAAGTTTTAAATAGTCATAAATTTTAAATGGATATCAAAAAATTTGCCTTTGAGGTTTCCAAAACTGATGGTTATGCTAGAGAGGGCATAATAAGAACACATAGAGGTGATATTCATACCCCAGCTTTTATGCCTGTTGGTACGCAAGCAACAGTTAAAGCTTGCACAATTAACGATATTAAGAAAACTAATTCAGAAATAATTCTGTCAAATACATATCATTTAATGATTAGACCTGGTGTAGAAAGAATTGAAAGAGTAGGCGGATTACACAAATTTATGAATTGCGACCTACCTATCCTTACAGACTCAGGAGGTTTCCAGGTTATGTCTCTCTCAAAATTAAACAAAATTGACCGAGAAAAAGGGGCAATCTTTAATTCACATATAGATGGAAAAAAATTTATTTTAAGTCCAGAAAGAAGTATTGAAATTCAATTAGGTCTTAATTCAGATATTTGTATGATAATGGATGAATGTCCTAAAAATACGAAAGATTATGATTTAATAAATAATTCTATGAATTTATCTTTGTATTGGGCTGAACGATCAAAAAAAGCATTTGGTTCAAATCCTCATAAGGCATTATTTGGAATTATCCAAGGTGGATTATTTGAGGATTTAAGAAAACAATCTTTGAAAGAACTAGTAAACATAGAATTTGATGGATATGCTGTTGGTGGATTGGCTGTAGGCGAAACACAAAAAGAAATGTTTGGTGTATTAGATAGTCTGAAAGATTTTCTTCCACATGAAAAACCTCATTATTTAATGGGAGTTGGTACTCCATCTGATATCTTAGGAGCTGTAATGAGAGGTATTGATATGTTTGATTGTGTTTTACCAACAAGATCTGGAAGAACTGGTTTAGCTTTTACATGGAATGGAAGAGTTAATATTAAGAATAACAAATATCAAAATGATGATTCTCCTCTTGATCCAGCAGTAAAAAATCTTGATTTGAATAAATATTCTAAAAGCTATTTAAATCATTTGTTTAATACAAATGAAATTCTTGGTTCAATGTTACTAACTTTACATAATATTAACTTTTATCAAGAATTAATGTCCTTAATAAGGAAAAATATCCGTAATGGCACATTTAAGGAATTTCATGATAAATATATAGATAAGTTGTAGTTAATTAACTTTTTTGTCTCACAAATTGCCATTTGAAATATTCTTATAATTATGTATATACATCCCAATCAATAATATATTTGGGCCGTTAGCTCAGTTGGTAGAGCAATTCCCTTTTAAGGAATGGGTCGATGGTTCGAGTCCATCACGGCTCACCACATCTTAAGAAATTTTAAGTGGTGGGTATTCTAAAAGTATTTGATTTGTCCACTCGTTAATTTTTTTAATTCTATTCTCAGCAGAAGGATGCGTACTCATAAATTCTGGAGGTGTCTGACCTTTATTATATTCTTTCATTCTTTCCCAAATTTTTGGAGTTTCCCTGATATCATAACCAGATAAAGACGAAAATATCATACCTAGATAATCAGCTTCACTCTCTTGTTTTCTATTAAAAGGGTTCATTATTCCTAATTGAGATAATAATCCTACAGTATCCATACCTGTTGTTCTATTGATATCAGACAAAACACCTCCACTTGCAATATCTATAATTTTTGTACCAACATTCAATAATGTTCCTCTGCTTGCTCTTTCTACTGAATGTTTTGCCACAGCGTGAGCAATTTCATGTCCCATTACAGCGGCTAAACCATTCGTATTTTTGGTAACATCTAATATACCTGTGTAAACTGCAATTTTACCACCTGGCATACACCACGCGTTTCTAATTTTCTTATTTTCAATTAATATATATTCCCAATCAAAATATTTTGTAGGATCATCTAATTTAGATTGATAAAAATATTCACTAATTGAATTTTCCATATTTTGTCCAATATCTTTTATTAAATTAAGTGTTTTAGTATCTTTGCTTAATTTTTCTTGTTTCTTAACTTTTTCGTAGATTTTTGCTGCTTGAGCATTTAGTTTTGCCTCAGGAATTATACTTAATTGTTTTCTTTCAGTAATAGGTGCTGATGCACAGGAATTGAGAATAAAACCACCACAACTACAGCCAACATATGATAAAAATTTTCTTCTATTCATTTTTCTTTAACATTGATATTATATTTATGCATGAATCTAAATAACAAAATTTTATTAGTGTTATTTATAATTGCAATTGTTTTTGTTATTTATTCAAGTTTTAATTAATTATGTCAAAAAATAAAAAGAAAAAATCATTAACTTTACTTTTAAGAAACTATTTCATTACCGGGGTAGTCGTTCTTATCCCGATAGGATTTACCTTATACCTTAGTAAAGTTCTAATTGGTCTTTCCTCTAAAATTTTACCTGAAAATATTAACCCAAATAGTTATTTACCATACGAAATTCCAGGTATAGAAATCTTAATTTCACTAATATTCATAACTATTGTTGGAGGTTTGTCTTTATCATTTTTAGGAAAAAGAATTTTAAAACTTATTGATGATCTTTTTAAAAGAATTCCATTTTTAAGAACTATTTATTCTGCCATAGTTCAAATGACAGAAACATTTTCAAAAAAAGATAATGATAAAAAAAGTGTAGTTTTGATTGAATATCCTAGAAAAGGTGTGTGGGCTGTAGGTTTTGCAACAAAAGAAAATACTGGTGAAATGGCAAAAAAAACTAATAAAAAATTAATTAATGTTTTCGTACCGACAACTCCAAATCCAACAAGTGGATTTTTATTAATGTTTCCGACAGAGGACGTAATCTATCTAGATATGACTTTTGAGGAAGCGTCTAAATTTATTGTTTCTGCTGGAACATCTTCAGGTAAAAATTAAGCAATATCATTTATTATATCTGCTCGATCATATAATTTTATTAATGGTTTAAATTTACTTATGTCCTCTTTTTCATTCTCTATTCTTTTAATTTCTTTTTCTGCTAAAATAAAAAGATTATGATTATGTACTGGATCAGCTAATCTAAAATTTTTAATTCCACTTTGTTTAAAACCAAGAATATCTCCAAAACCTCTCAACTTCATATCTTCCTCAGATATTTCAAATCCATCATTTGAGGCTTTTAATATATTGATTCTTTTTTTTGCGTTCTCGCTTAGATTTGACTTAAACATTAATATACATGAAGATTCTTTATTGCCTCTTCCAACTCTACCTCTAAGTTGATGTAATTGCGACAATCCAAATTTATTTGCATTTTCTATTATAATTACATTCGCATTAGGAAAATCTATACCAACCTCAATGATAGTTGTCGAAACTAAAATTTTGAATTCATTTCTTAAAAATTTATTTAGGATTTTTTCTTTTTCCTCAATGGTTGTTTTTCCATGAAGTAAATAAACCTCATTAGGAAATATTTTTTTTAGATATTCAGACTTTTTGATTGCTGAGGTATGATCAATTTTTTTAGACTCTTCTATTAATGGACATACCCAGAAAATTTGGTTTCCAAGTTTGATTTCTTTTTTAATGAATTTTATTACATCTTCAATCTTACTTTCAAGTTTACTATAAGTTTTTACTGGTTTTCGACTATTAGGCTTTTCTCTTATAATTGAAAGATCCATATCACCATAAATAGTCATTGTTAAAGTTCGTGGAATTGGTGTAGCTGTCATCAAAAGAACATCACAATCTTTTCCAGCTTTGTCAGATAATTTTTTTCTTTGACTAACCCCAAATTTATGTTGTTCATCAATTATTATTAATCCTAGTTTTTTAAATTCTACTTTTTTTTGAAATAAAGCATGTGTTCCAAAAACTATATCGATCTCTTTTTTTAAAAGTTTATTTACAATAATCTTTTTGTCTTTATAAGTTGATTTTCCAGAGAGCAATTCAATTTTAATATTTTCTGTAAATATTTTCTTTGCTAATAAAAAATGCTGTCTAGATAAAATTTCGGTAGGAGCCATTACTGCAACTTGAAATCCAGAATTAATAGTATTGAATGCAGATAATAAAGATACTATTGTTTTACCACTGCCAACATCTCCTTGAAGTAATCTAAACATTTTATTATCTGAACATAAATCATTATTAATCTCATTTAATGTTTTAGCTTGGTCATTGGTTAATGAAAAATCTAAATTAGATACTATTTCATTTTGTTTTTTGATATCAAATTTTTTTTTTGTTTTTTTTATTTTTTTTATTTTCTTTCTAATTTCTGAGTTAACTAAAAAAGTTGAAAAAATTTCATCAAAAGCAAGTCTTTGATAAAAGTTTTCTTTAAATTTACCAATATTTTCAGGTTCATGTAGCTTTTTGATTGAATCATTCCATCCAATATTGTCAAATTTTTTTAATATGTTTTCTGAGTGCCATTCATCAATTTTAGGCAAATTTTTAATTATTTGTAACATTATTTTATTATAAACCTTTTCACTAATACCATCAGTCAATGAATAACTATTATGTTTTTGTTTTATTATAGACGAATCTTCTGAAACATATTTTGGATTTGTTAATTGATATTTATTCCTAAAATATTTAATTTTACCACTTATTGTAATTTCTTTTCCAATGGGCAATATCTTTTTAATATATCCCTCATAACTATTAAAGAAAACACAATCTATCTCACCAGTTTCATCCTTACATAAAACTCGATTTGGTAAGTTTCTTATTCTTGGAAATGAATATTTTTGAGGGATTATCGTTATAGTTTGTACTTCATCTATTTTCAAATCTTTAATTTTCGATGATAAACTTCGATCTGTATAGGATTTCGGTAATTTCCATAATAGATCGAAAATAGTATTAATTTTTTTCTTTTTTAATAAATTTGTTGTCTTTACTCCTACACCTTTTAGAGAACTTAGATCAGACAATAAATATTCATAATTTCTTTTAATATTCATAAACTAATATTATATTCCTATTATGACCACTGATATAGAACAAATAAAAAAAAAAATAATTTACAGATCAAATTATCGTGGCACTAAAGAAATGGATAAACTATTAGGATCTTTCACCAATAAATACTTAAATGAATTAGATTTTAGTGATTTAAATGAATTATTAAAGCTCTTGGAAGTAGATGATAACAATCTTTATAATTTTTATAATGGTTTAAAAACTGATATGGAATTTGAGAATAATAAAATTAATAATTTATTTAAAAATTTTGAATATTAATAATTTTGATGGCGGAGAGACTGGGATTCGAACCCAGGAAAGAGTTGCCCCTTTGCCGGTTTTCAAGACCGGTGCTTTCAACCGCTCAGCCATCTCTCCTTGTAAAAGCTTTTATAATTAAAAATATTTAATTCAACTATAAAATAGTCTAATTAGTCTTGATATTTTGTTGATTTAATTAGTATGAAAAATAATTTTAACAAAGGTTTGATTTTAACTTCACTGGGTTCATTTTGGTGGGGATTTATTGGAGTTATATATTTTGAGTCAGTATCTTTCATTGGTCATACTGAGTTAGTTGTGCATAGATGTTTATGGACTGCGATCATGTTAGTTTTTACGACAACTTTTTTATCTAAATGGCAAATATTTCTAAAAGAAATAAAAGATAAAAAAAAATTAATTGCATTATTTGTATCTGGTTTTTTGATTTTTGTTAATTGGTCTATATGGATTTATGCCGTAGCATCTGAAAGAATAATAGATGCAAGTTTTGGATATTTTATTATGCCAATAATTAGTGTTCTTATAGGATATATTTTTTTTAAAGAAAAACTTAATAAAAGAAGAATTTTCTCAATCCTTTTAGTTTTATTATCAATCATAATATTAATTATATTTAATCTTAAATCTTTACCTTGGGTTGGTCTTATCGTAGCTTTTAGTTGGGCATTTTATAACTTAGTAAGAAAAAAAATAGAAATAGATACTGATATTGGATTATTAATTGAAAGCTTCTATATTTTTCCATTTGCTCTTGTTGCATTTTATATTATTGCAAATAACAATTTTAATGATTTTAATTTGAACAACCCTGGACTAAGTCTGTATCTGCTTTTAGCTGGTCCTATGACTGTGATTCCTTTATTTCTTTATGTAAGAGGTGTCGAGTTAATTGGTTTAGGTCCAACTGGAATGATTTTTTACATAACACCAACTTTACAGTTCATTTTAGGTTATTTTTATTATGAAGAGGATTTTTCATTAGTAAAATTTCTAAGTTTTATTATCATTTGGATTGCTGTAATTATATATTTAAAAGATTTATATGAACAAAATTAAAATTTTTTTTTTAATTGTATTTTTTTTCTATTCTAATTCCTTTGCTAATGAAAGTCAGAGCTTTGAAAACTGGAAAAAAAATTTTAAACATAGAGCTTTAGCAAATAATATTTCTGAGCAAACTTTTGACCTTGTAATGGCTGATGCTAAGTTTCTATCCAATGTAATAAAATATGATAGATATCAGCCTGAATTTTATGAGGATACTAAAACTTATATTTCGAAAAGAACATCTTCTAAAAAATTGATTAAAGGGCTTAATTTTTATTCTAATAATAAAGATTTGATTAATGTCGTTGAAAACAAGTTTGAGGTTGAGAAAGAACTTTTATTGTCTTTAATGGGTATAGAGACAAATTATGGAACTTATGTTGGCAAAATGGATATTATCTCCTCACTAGCGACATTAAGTTACGATAAAAGAAGATCTGAATTTTTTACTAAAGAACTTCTAATCTTACTTAAGTTAATAGATGAAAATCAAATAGATTATAAATCTTTATACGGTTCATGGGCTGGTGCATTTGGTTTTTTTCAATTTATGCCCTCAACTATAAAGAATCATGCCATAGATTTTAATACTGATAATTATATAAATTTAAAAAATTCTCATGACGCTTATGCGTCTGCAGCGAACTATTTAAAAAAGATCGGTTGGAAAAAGAACTCTCCTTGCTTTTACAGAATAAATCTTAAAGAAAATATACCAAAAAAATATTTAAATGTTTCTGCTAAAAAACTTAATAATAAAAAAAAATTAAGTTTCTTTAAAAAATATATAGAAAATTATAATGAACTAAATTTCTTAAAATCAAACTATAAAGTTGCAATAATTACTCCTGATAAAGATATTATTCCAGGAGCAGATACTTTAAATCCTGCTTACATTGTATTTGACAATTATGAAATAATTCTTCAATGGAATAGATCTTTAAGATTTGCTTTAGCTGTTTGCACTTTAAAGGATAAATTTAAAAATGAATTATAAGATTTTATTTATATCATCGCTTTTCTTTTTAATAAGTTGTACTCAAGTAACCGAAGAATTAAATAAGACCGAGATAAAATTTGAAAAAAAATACGCAAATAGTGGATTTGCTCTAATTTATGATGAAAATTTAGAAAAAATAAAAAAATTAGATGATAGATCATTAATGATTTACCACAAATCTCTAAAAAGAAAATCAACTGTCAAGATTACAAACCCAAAAAATGATAAGTCTTTGATTGCTGAAGTTAAATCTAATAATCAAAAGTTTTCTGATTTTTACAATTCTGTTATATCAAAAAGAATAGCTGAAGATTTGGATATTGATTTTAACGAACCATTATTGGAAATTGTATTAGTTTCAAGAAATTCTACTTTTATTGCAAAAAAAAGTAAAACTTTTGATGAAGAAAAAAAAGTAGCTGAAAAAGCACCTATTGATGGTATACAAATAAAAGACTTGAATCCTAAAACTCAAAAAATTAAAAAAAAAGTAAAAGCAAAATTTTCTTATTCAATTAAAGTAGCAGATTTTTATTATAAAAATTCAGCAAAGATCATGATTTCACGAATTAAAAATGAGACAAGTATAAAAAATTCTAGAATACTGCAACTTTCTAAAACAAAATTTAGAGTACTAATAGGTCCCTTTAATGATATAAAAAGTTTAAAAGTGTCCTATGAAAAACTCAAAGAAATGAATTTTGAAAATTTAGAAATATTCAGCAATGTTTAAAAAAGCAATTATAATAAACTTCCTCATATTATTTATTTCAACTTACTCCAGCGGTAATATAAAGATAAATGCAAGGACAGCAATTTTGCAAGATTTTTTATCTGGAGAAATTCTTTACGAAAAAGATCCAGACAGATCAATTTATCCAGCATCTATGACTAAGATTATGACATCTATAATTGCATTTGATTTAATTAAGTCTGGTGACTTAAGTTTAGATGATAAATTTGTCATTTCAGAAAAAGCTTGGAGATTATCTACGGCAGGATATTCATCTATGTTTATAATGGTCGGTGACCAAGTTTCTGTTGAAAATTTACTAAGAGGGATAATTGTTGCATCTGGTAATGATGCTTGTATAGCTCTTGCCGAAGGTATAGCTGGAACTGAAGAAGAGTTTGCAATCATTATGACGATGAAAGCTAAAGAGTTGGGAATGGATAATACAAACTTTACTAATTCATCTGGAATAAATGATCCAGATAATTATTCTACAGTTAGAGATATTCTTAAAATGTCTAATTACCTAATTAAAGAACATCCCGAGTTTTATAAATGGTTTAGTGAAACAGAGTTTACATGGGATAGAACTGGGGGCGATCCAATTACTCAAGGAAACCGAAACCCACTACTTTATAAAAATCTAGGAGCTGATGGAATTAAAACTGGTTATTTGGCTGTAGAAAAATATTCTCTAGCATCATCATTAGAAAAAAATGGACGAAGATTGATAGCTGTCGGAAGTGGATTTGAAACAAAAAATAGCAGATCAAAAGAGAGTGCAAAATTACTGACATATGGAATTACAAATTTCGAT
The DNA here is from genome assembly GCA_902539145.1 of uncultured Pelagibacteraceae bacterium. Taxonomy (GTDB): domain Bacteria; phylum Pseudomonadota; class Alphaproteobacteria; order Pelagibacterales; family Pelagibacteraceae; genus Pelagibacter. Next base: position 43,725 of record CACBHX010000001.1, read on the forward strand.
CTCATCGAAATAGCTAAAGCAAAAAAATCTTTAGATAAAGTTGACGTATGGTTAGGGAAAAAAAACCAAGTAGACGTATATGTAAATGAAGACATCTATAGAATTATAAAGAAAGCTCAGAAAAGATTTTTAAAAGTTTCAATTAACTATTCAGGACCCATTGAAGCTCCAATTAAAAAAGATCAGATAATTGGAAAATTAAATATTTCTTATAAGGAAAATATAATTGGAGAATATGATTTGTTAGCTGCTAATGAAGTCAATAAAGTTAATATGTTCTCAAGACTTATGAAGTCTATCAATTATTTGATTTGGGGTGATGTCTAATAAGCCTGTTATTGTTTTTGAAGGTATTGAATGTAGTGGAAAATCTCTTCATATTAAAAATGTATGTAAATTTTTTAAAAAAAAAAAGATCCCATATATATATTTAAGGGAACCTGGTGGTAGTAAAAATTCAGAGATTATTAGAAAATTAATTCTTAATAAAAAATCGAATTTTAACCAAAATACTGATTTATTTTTATATTCAGCCTCGAGGAGCGAAAATATACAAAAATTAAAAAAATTTCATAAAAAAAAGATTATACTTATTGATAGATTTATCGATTCCACTATAGCTTATCAACATTTTGGATTTGGTGTTGACTTAAATCTAATTAAAAAAATTCATAGTGTGATTCTAAATGATTTTAAAATTGATTTTACTTTTTTAAACATTGTAAATAGCAAAAATATGTTATCAAGATTAAGAAAAAGAAATAAACTGAATAGATATGATAAATTTAGCAGTAAGTTTTATGAGAAGGTACAAAAAGGTTACTTAAAAATTGTTAGAAATAAAAAAAATAAACACTTAATAGTTGACTCAAATCTAGAATTAAAAAAAAATAAAGAAATTATAATTAGAAAGATTAATGATCTTATTAAATGAAATTAACTCCTTCAAATCAACTAAAATTACTTATTCACGGGGATGTATTAAAAAATCTTATTTTTTTATATCAAGAAAACAAACTTCCAAATAAAATTTTGTTAAAAGGACAGAAGGGGATCGGTAAATCCACATTGGCCTATCATTTAATAAATTTTGTTCTCTCTAAAAATGAGAATTTTACATATGATATTGATCATTTTAAAATTGATGAAAGAAATAGATCTTTTAAATTAATTAACAATGGATCGAGTCCAAATTTTTTTTTAATAGATATACAAGCTGATAAAAAGAATATTAATATTGATCAGATTAGAAATATAATACAAGATTTGAATAAATCATCACTTAACAACAAACCTAAATTTGTTTTGATAGACAATAGTGAGTATCTCAATAAAAATAGTGTAAACGTTTTATTAAAAGAGATTGAAGAACCGAATGACAATATTTATTTTATACTTATTCAAAATCAAAAAAATCTATTATCCACGTTAACCTCTAGATTTATAAAATTTAACATTAATTTAACTTATAAAGAATCTATTTTTGTAATAAATAAATTAATTAATAATGACATCCATAATTCAGTTAATAGTGATTTTATCAATTATTACTTTTCTCCAGGTAATGTTTATAGAATGATAGAGTTTTGTGATGAAAATAATATAGATCTAAAAAATATTGAGTTAAAAGATTTCATTAATATCTTAATTCAAAATAATCATATCAAAAAACAAAAAGACCTAAGATATATCTTCTATGAAGTAATAGAGTGTTTGTTAAAAAAGAAATCAATATTATTTAATATGGACTACTATAATTATTTCGTTAATAAAATAGAAAAAATTAATAAATTTAACCTTGATGAGGAGTCTTTTTTTATAGAATTTAATGATAAAATTTTGAATGGCTAAAAATTTTTATATTACCACCCCAATTTATTATCCGTCTGCAAAACCTCATATGGGTCATGCTTATTCAAGTATAATAGCAGATTTTTTTGCTAGATTTAAAAGGATGGACGGCTTTAATGTTCATTTTCTTACTGGTACTGATGAACACGGATTAAAAATACAAAGAGCGGCTGAAAAAAAAGGAGTTAAAACTTTAGAATTTTGTGATGAATTAAGCAAAACATTCAAAGATTTATCAAAAACTTTAAATCTAACAAATAACGATTTTATAAGAACAACAGAAGATCGTCATAAAAAATCAGTTCAATATTTATGGAATGAATTAAAAAAAAATGGAGATATTTATTTATCAAAGTATTCGGGTTGGTATTCAGTTTCTGATGAAGCTTTTTATAACGACGATGAAATTGAAGATTTAGATAATAAAAAAGTAGCGATTTCATCTAAATCTTTAGTTGAATGGGTCGATGAGGAATCCTATTTTTTTAAACTTTCAAAATGGGAAAAACCATTATTAAAATTCTATAAAGATAATCCAGATTTTATATCCCCCAAATCTCGTAAAAATGAAGTAATCAGTTTTGTTAAAAGTGGTTTGAAAGATTTATCTGTAAGTAGAAAAAGTTTTTCTTGGGGTATAAAAGTACCTCATGACGATAATCATGTGATTTATGTATGGTTAGATGCTCTTACAAATTATATGAGTGCATTAAATTATCCTCAGGTAGACGATGAATTATTCAAAAAATTTTGGCCAGCAAGTATACATTTAATTGGTAAAGATATACTAAGATTTCATGCAATCTATTGGCCAGCTTTTTTACTTGCAGCCAAAATAACTCCGCCAAAAAAAGTATTTGGTCATGGATGGATACTTTCTAACGAGGAAAAAATGTCAAAATCAAAAGGAAATATTTTAGATCCAATTGAAATTATAGATCAATATGGTCTAGACCCGTTAAGATACTATCTTATAAAAGAAGTTTCTTTTGGAAACGATGGTAATATATCGCAAGATAAATTAGAGGATTGTATAAATAGCGATTTGGCTAATAATTTTGGTAATTTATGTCAACGTGTTATTTCTTTCACAATTAAAAATTGTTCAGGTAAAATTCCAGAAAAAATTAATTTTGAAAAAGACGACTTAGATATTTTAAATAAATATAAAGAAAATCTTAGTAAAATTAGACTTGAAATCGATAATCAAAATATCAATTTTTACATTGACTACATAATTAATTCTTTATTTGAAGCAAATAAATATTTTAATGACCAAGAGCCGTGGAAAAAAAAAGACAACCCTTTAAGATTGAATACAATTGTATATTCTACACTTGAGATCGTAAGAAAAGTAAGTTTCTTGCTTTATCCAATTATACCTCAATCATCTTTAAAAGCTTTAAAGATTTTTAACTTAACTGAAAAAGATATTGATTTTACATCGATAGGAGATAATACTTTTTTAAAACAAGGAAATTCAATTAATAAGATAAATATTCTTTTTAATAAAATAGAAAAAAAAAATGATTGACTCACATTGCCATTTAGACCATGAGCCTTTATTAAGTAACTTGGATCGTATTATTCAAAGATCAAAAGATGTTGGTATTGAAAAGATACTAACAATATCAACATCTATAGAGAGTTTTTCAAGGGTTAAAGAAATAGTAAAAAGAGATGATATAATTTATGGTTCTATTGGAATTCATCCTCATGAAGCAGATAAAAATATCGTCGACTGTGAATTTTTTAATAAAAATTTAAGTGAAAATAAGAAAATTATTGGTATAGGTGAAACAGGTCTTGATTATTATTATGATAACTCTGATAGAAAAAAACAAATTGAAAGTTTTAAGATTCACATAAACGCAGCTATAGAAAATAATCTTCCGTTGATTGTTCATTCTAGAAATGCAGAAGAAAATACCTTCGATATTTTAAATGAATATAAAGATACAGAACTTAAGATCTTAATGCACTGTTTTACTGGTTCACAAAAATTTGCGGAAGATTTACTCAATCTAAATACGTATTTTTCAGCAAGCGGTATTATAACTTTTAAAAATTCTAAAGAATTACAAAAAACATTTAAATTTTTACCTTTAGATAGAATTTTAATTGAAACAGATAGTCCGTTTTTAGCCCCAGTTCCTAATCGAGGAAAAAAAAATGAACCCTCTTTTATTGATTTTACCTCAAAAAAACTTGCAGAAATTAAAGATATTGAAAAAACAAAACTTGACAAAATAACTACTGAAAATTTTGATAATCTTTTTTTTAAATAGTTTAATATGAAGTTTATTATACTTGGATGCGGTAGTTCTATGGGTGTTCCCAGACCCGATGGCTTTTTTGGGAATTGTGATCCAAAAAATGAAAAAAACTACAGGACAAGATGTTCTGCTTTATTAAAAACCTCAAACGAGAATATTTTATTTGATACATCCCCTGATTTACGTCAACAGTTGTTAAGACATAATATTAAGAAAATTGATAAAGTGTTTTATTCTCATATGCATGGAGATCAAACGCACGGTATTAATGATTTAAGACCTTTCTATCTTAGCAGTAAAAAACAGATAAACGTTTATGCAGACCAGATTACTTCAAAATACTTAAAAAAAAGTTTTTCATATATATTTAACAGTTACTCGAAAGAATATCCTGCTACTCTTAAGTTAAATAAACTAACAAAGAATTTTTTTACAAGAAGTAATAACAAAAAAATTAATATTAGATCAATAATTGTTGATCATGGTAATGTAAAATCAAATTGTTTTATAATTGATAAGAAGATAGCTTACATTAGCGATGTTAGTAAAATTTATGAAAAAGATTATAAATATTTTCGTAAATTAAAATATATTGTTATTGATTGTTTATGGTATAATTATCATCCATCCCATTTTAATTTAGAAAAATCATTATTCATGGTTAAAGAATTTAAACCAATGAAGGCTATTTTAACAAATCTGTCTCCTGTTTTAGATTATGGTGAGCTTAAAAAGATTTTACCTAAAAATGTTATTCCTGCTCACGATGGTCTTATGTTGAAATTATAGAATACTTTCTATTTTCGTTATTATCTTATTTGACAGTGGTTTAGTAAAAGATGAATAAGTATTTTCAACTTTACCTTCTTTATTTATTAAAATCTTATGGAAATTCCATTTTGGAATAGCTGATTTACCATAATTATCGGCGGCCCATTTAAATAATTCGTGCGCATTTTGCCCTTTAACCTCTGTTATACTTGATAATGGAAAACTGATATTAAAATTAACTTCACAAAATTTCTTTACATCTTCATCATTTCCCTTTTCCTGATTGAATGAATTAGAGGGCACACCCAATACAATAAAACCCTTGGACTTATATTGATCCCAAAGTTCTTGTAATTCACTATACTGTTTTGTAAAACCACAATAGCTTGCTGTATTTACAATTAAGACAACTTTATTTCTATATTTATCAAAATTAATAATCTCACCTGAAATACTTTCTATTTTAAAATCATAAAAAACTTTTTCATAATTCCCTGCAGATGAGTTTTTAAAAAAAAACATAAATATTGTTAAAGCTACTAATAATCTTATTTTCATTTATTGGGTGTAAGTAATATTAAAAAATAACCAAATAAAGTGGATAAAAGTGACCCAGTTAAAACACCTATTTTTACACCATCCATATATTGCATATTTTCTACAAAAGCTAAATTTCCAACAAATAAACTCATTGTAAAACCTATTCCTGTTAATACTCCAACACCATAAAAATTATACCAGTTGGAGTTATTTGGCATTTGCGCTATTTTTGTTTTAATAGCTACATAAGAAAAAACAAAGACCCCAAGTTGTTTTCCAACAAATAACCCTAATAATATTCCAAGAGGAACTTTGTTTAGTAATGAGGTTATGGATAAACCCTCTAGCGAAACACCAGCATTTGCAAAAGCAAATAAAGGCATTATGCCAAAAGCTACATAGGGACTAATTGCATGCTCAACTTTGATTAATAAAGAAAAATCTTTTTCTTTTTTTCTATGAGGTATAGTCATTGCTAATAATACTCCTGCGATTGTTGCGTGTATTCCAGAATTATGAGTAAAATCCCAAAGAAAAATTCCTATTATCAAGTACGGTAAAAACTTTTTGATATTAAATTTATTTATAATTAATAAAACCAAAAAAGCTAAAAGCATTAAGCTTAAGTATTTAATACTCAGGTCTCCAGAGTAAAATAAAGCAATAATCACTATTGCACCTAAATCATCAATTATAGCAAGAGCTGTCAAAAAAACTTTTAATGACAATGGAACTCTTTTTCCCAATAAAGAGAGAACACCTAAAGAAAAAGCTATATCTGTGGCCGAAGGAATAGCCCAACCATTGAGAGTTTCACTGTCACCAAAATTTATAAAAACATAAAATAGCGCAGGAACAAGCATTCCTCCGACTGCAGCAATAATGGGAAGTAAAGCTTGCTTGATGTTAGAAAGCTCTCCTTGTAAAAATTCTCTCTTTATTTCTAAAGTAACAAAAAAAAAGAATATTGCCATTAAAGCATCGTTGATCCAATGTAAAACACTCAATTTAATTCCAAAATTGTTTATTCCTAAAAAAAGATATTTGTCTAAAGTAGAAAAGTATATTTCTGATAAATTTGAATTACTTATAAATAAGGCAATTATAGCAGCAAATAACAAAACCAAACCACTAGCTGCCTCTAATTTAAAAAACCATTTAAAAGGTTTAGAAATATAATTAATCATTTTATTTAAGTAAATCTTTTGTAAAAAGATATATATCTATTAAAGTTTCATAAAAATTAAATAAAATTAATTCAAGATTTGGAAAAACGGTAGATAATAAAGCTTGAAATGTATCTAAAAAAATTATTAGTGCGACAAATGATAATATTAATACAATAAAATAACCTACAAGGTTAGACAAACTTAATTTGGTTTTTTTCTCATATTTAACTAAAGCTTTATCTTTTCTATTCTCGCTATTTTTCTTTTTATTAACACGTATTTCTTTTTTTATATCATTTTTAATTTCACTACTATCACCATTATTAATTACTTCTTTTATCGTATCTTCATTTTTTGGGCTTAAAATATCTTGTTTTAACTTATAAAACCAAACATTTGAACATGATCCACATTGTAAATTACGACCCTCTTTAGGTATTAAATTCCCATCAATTTCAAATTTTTTTTTACAAGAGGGGCACGTAATTATCATGTATATTTATATATCAGATTTTTATTAAAATTCTTCAAATTTGGGAGCTTTATACATTGAAAATATCGATAACTTCTGTATTAGTACAACACTCGGAGTGTAGCGCAGCCTGGTAGCGCATCTGGTTTGGGACCAGAGGGTCGCAGGTTCAAATCCTGCCACTCCGACCACTAAATTATGCTTTCTTTTTTTAATAAGAATAAAAAAATAAACAATAGTAGGTTAAAAATACTATCTGGTTATAACTTTAGATATAGAAGTGTTGGCAAACATTCTGAAAAAAACATTATTAAATATGCTAATCATTTCAAATTTGATTACGAGATACATAAATCTAATAAATTCGAAAGACATTTTTATTGGCTTAAAATTAAGATGTTAATAGACAATTTAGAAAGTGGTAAACATGAATTTTATTTTTGGTTAGATGCAGACACTTTTTTTTGTAGATATGAGAATATACTAAATCATGTTGATCAATCAAAACATATTTTTATTCATAAAAATTTCTTGCTCTCAAAACACAAAACAAAATATCCAAATGTTTCATATCTTACTGAAGGTGTTAATGTTGGCGTGTTAATGGTAAGAAATACAAAATGGTCATTGAATTTTTTAAAAAATGTTTGGAAAAAAAAAAAATATTTATCACATTATTGGCCAGATAATGCTGCTTTTATGGATGAATTAGGATATAAAGCAGAATTTTCAAAAATAAGTAACAATACCCCAACTAAAAGTATTTTAAATAAGTGTTATTTTTTATCTGGTCAATGGAACAGTATGCCTAAAAGAAACTATGAAAACCCTAAAAGCGACGAATTTTCAAATTTCTATTTTGATCCAATTATAATACATTTGGCCGGTATAAGAAGAAGAGACAGATTAAAGTTTTTGAAAAAGTATAAACATTTACTAATATAAGTCTTATTAATGAAAAAAGCAAAAATCTATATACCCAATAAAAATCCAATGCAATCTGGTTTAGGTAAAATAAACAAATGGATATTAGAATTTGATACAAAAGATCCTACAAAAAATCCTTTGATGGGCTGGGAAAGTTCATCTGATACAATGGGTGAGTTAAAATTAGAATTTTCATCAAAAATAAGTGCAATAAATTATGCAGAAAGAAAAAAGATTGATTACGAAATAATTGAACCGAAGAAAAGAAAAATTGTTAAAAAATCTTACGCAGAAAATTTTTTAAAATAAATGTTTAAATTTTTTAGTCAAAAAAAGTGGTTTCCTTGGAGTATCGGAGGTACAATATTAATTCTGCTTGCTACCTGGTACCAAGTTCAATTAGATGTAAGAATTAATGAATGGTTTGGAGAGTTTTATGACACTTTACAAAAAGCTTTAACAGAACCTAATTCAGTTTCAGAAAAAGAATTTATAAGTTACCTTTTCACCTTTGCTAAAATCGCTGCCATCTATATTCTCGTTGTCATCTTTAGTGATTATTTCACAAGTCACTGGACATTTAGATGGAGAACAGCCATGGCTGATTTTTATCATGATAAATGGGATGATGCTTCATCTATAGAGGGTGCTTCTCAAAGGGTTCAGGAAGACACTCTCAAATTTGCCCGAATTATGGAAGGTTTAGGTGCTGAACTGTTAAGAAGCTTGATGACTCTAATAGCATTTACACCAATTTTATGGGGCCTGTCTAAAAGCATTACTGTTTTGCCTTGGATTGGTGAGGTTGAACACGCCTTAGTTTGGGTTGCTATTCTTTCAGCGTTAGGTGGCACAATTATTTTAGCAAGTGTTGGAATAAAATTACCTGGGATAGAATATGATATACAAAAAGAAGAAGCCGCATATAGAAAAGAACTTGTTTTAGGAGAAGATTTTAAAGAAAGCGCTAAACCAGAGAAGATAACAGACCTATATGGGGGTGTAAGAAAAATCCATTATAAGATGTATTTTCATTACCTTTATTTTAACGCTGTAAAATGGAGTTACCTACAAGGAATGGTGATTGTTCCCTATTTAGCATTAGCACCTACAATAGTTACAGGTGCTATAACGCTTGGTTTTGTTCAGCAAATTATAAGAGCTTTTGGAAGAGTTGAAACTTCACTTCAATATTTAGTTAGAAGTTGGCCAATTATTGTTGAGTTAATTTCAGTTTGGAAAAGGTTAAGAGAATTTGAGGCAAGATTAGAAAAAAATCCATCTTTTGAGGCTATAAAATAATGCTAATAGATAAAAAATTTGAAAATTTATTTGCAAATGTAACCAGTCGTGCTGCATTGTCTTCATATTTTTTGATTGGAAAAAATGATAAGATTGCAGCTGACAAAGCTGCTGTAGATTCTATGAGGAATGAATTAAATAAAATCGAAATGGATGGAAAAATCGTGATAGGCGAGGGTGAGCTCGATGAGGCACCTATGCTTTATATAGGAGAGAATATCGGAACAAAAAATGGGCCTAAATTAGATATTGCTGTTGACCCTTTGGAAGGTACTAATTTTGTTGCTAATAATCAACCAGGCGCTCTATCAGTAATAGCTGTTGCAAGTAAAGAAAATTTATTTGGTGCACCTGAAAGTTATATGAGCAAAATTTCTGCAAAATGTTCTGAATCAAATGTAATTGATTTAGATTTTACTGTAAAAAAAAATATCTATAATCTAGCTGAATTTCAAAATAAAAAACCAGAAAATTTAACCGCATGTATTCTAGATAGACCTAGGCATAAAGAAATTATTGATGAATTAAAAAAATTAAACGTTAAGTTAAAATTAATATCTGATGGAGACGTATCTGGTGCCCTTATGATTATAGATAAAAAGTATTCAGTGGATATATTTCTTGGTATTGGGGGAGGACCAGAGGGTGTTTTGGCTGCTGCAGCCCTTGATGCTTATAATTGTCATTTTCAGGGCAGATTTTTATTTAACACCGACAAAGAAAAAAAACGCGCTAAAAAAATGGGTATAGTAGATTTAGAAAAAAAATATGAATTAAATGAAATAATTTCTGGTGATTCTATTTTCTGTGCCACTGGAATAACTAGTGGAGATCTTGTTTCTGGAATTAAAATAAAGGATGATAAGTTTACCTCCGAGACTCTAATCACTCATAAATCCTCTGGTTTAAAAAAAATTATAAAAACCGAACAATTTATTTAGTGATTGTATATTTTAAAGACTTGATAAATAACTTTTTATGCAATAAAAAACAGCTTTTTGGTCCCTTCGTCTATCGGTTAGGACACGTGGTTTTCATCCTCGAAAGAGGGGTTCGATTCCCCTAGGGACCGCCAATATCATATATAATTAATGATATATTATGTCTATCTTATAAAAACCACAAAAGGATTTAAAAATAAGTCTTATGTTGGATTTACAAATAATATAAAAAGTAGATTAACTAAACATAATACTAATAAAGGAGCAAAAGCTACTAAGGGTTATAAATGGGAACTTGTTTTCAAAAAAACTTTCTATAATAAATCTAAAGCTCTTTCATTCGAATATGAATTAAAAAAAGATAGATTAAAAAGATTTGAACTAATAAATGTCTTTAATAAAAAAAAACATTAAAATAGCAACAATATTACCTTATAAAGAAAATTATACTCATGCTAAAGCATCAGCAGCATCATTATGGGTTTCTGAATTTTTTAAAAAATCAAAATATAATAAGACAAATCATATTTATGGTCATACTAAAAATAAAGATTATTTAACAAATAATTATTATAATATTGAATTAGCTAATATTAAATCAAAATTAAAAAGTGCTACCAGAGAATACATAAATAAATTAATCAAAAAATTTAAAACTCAAAAATATGATATAATTGAAATTCATAATAGACCAATAATACTTAATGAACTCACAAAGAAAGTAAAAAGCAGATACATAATGTATTTTCATAACGATCCGTTGTCAATGAATGGGTCAAAAACTATAAATCAAAGATTAGACATCATTTCTAGAGTTGAAAAAATTATTTTTGTAAGTGAATGGACTCAAAAAAGATTTTTTATTGATATAGACGATAAGTTAAAAACTAAAACTGAAGTAGTTTATCCTAGTGTAAATTTAAAAAAAAAAATTACTAAAAAAGAAAATTTTATAACTTTTATTGGTAAATTAAATGAGTCAAAAGGATATGATCTATTTGCAAAAACTATAGTTAAGATACTTAATAAATTTCCAAACTGGAAAGCTTATTCACTTGGTGATGAAGAAAGGAGAAAAATTTATATAAATCACAAAAATCATTACGAATTAGGATTTTTAAATCATAAAAAAGTTTTGGAAATTTTAGATAAAACATCAATATCAGTTGTTCCCTCTAAATGGGATGAACCTTTTGGAAGAACAGCTTTAGAGGCAACTTCTAGAGGCTGTGCAACAATAATATCAAATAAAGGGGGATTGCCAGAGACGTCAAACCAAGCAATTGTATTAAAAAATCTTAGCGAAGAAATATTATATAACCAAATACATTTTTTAATTAAAAATAATAAAGCAAGAAAAAAGATTCAAAAAGATTCATTAAAAAATGTTCAACATATTATTTCATCAAATTCAAAAATTATTGATAAGTTAAGACAAGAAAGTCTGCCTTATAGTAATTTTAATTTTATAAAAAAAAAAATAAAAATCTTAAACATTTATAATCAAGGTCAAAAGTTAAACCACAGACTTTATAATATTTCTGTAGGTAAAAAATTTTCAAATGGATTTATAAGAAACGGACACGATGTTTTAGAAATAAGCGATAGGGATTATATAAGAAATAATAGGTCGTTAAATTTTCTCTCTATTAAAAATACTTTTCAAAAATATCTTATAGAAACATTTAAAAATTATAATCCTGACCTAATTTTTTTTGGTCATACAAAAAACATTGATCATGAAACGATAGATAATTTTAAAAATATAAATAGAAATTTAATAGTTTCACAATGGAACGAAGATCCTATAATGCCAAGTCTAGAATACTCAAAAGATAACATTTTAAATATTAAAAGATATTCTGATGTTGTTGATCACACTTTTATAACGACACACCCTGACGAATTAGTTAAACAAGATAAGAATATTAAAAATACACATTTTTTTTTCGTTCCAGTAGATCAAAATATCGAGTTTTTTGACGTTTATAAACTTAATCCACAAAAAGATCTTTTTTATGCAATGAGTCATGGTGTTAATAGAGCTGTATTAAAAGAGGGAACTGAAGATGATAGAATTATTTTTTTAAATAAATTAGTAAAAAAGATTCCAAAAATTAAATACGATTTTTATGGCTTTGCAAATAAACAACCAATTTGGGGTAATAATTTTTTTAGAACACTGATCAATTCTAAAATGGCTCTAAATTTAAGTAGAGGGAAACCAACAAAATATTATTCAAGTAATAGAATAGCATCAATTATGGGTAACGGTCTTCTAACATTTATTGATACCAAAGTGAAAATGGATCATTTTTTTTCAAATAATGAAATAGTTTTTTATAATTCTATTAATGATTTATCAGAAAAAATTAAATTTTACGCTAAAAATGACAAATTAAGAGTCGAAATTGCGAAAAATGGAAAAAAAAAATATTTTCAATTATTCAACGAAAAAAGAGTTGCAAAATATATAATAGATATATCTTTGGGAGGAAATTATAATCTCTTTTAATCAACTTTTTATTAATGAAAAAGAAAATTATTTCTAAAATATCAGAAGGACTTGGTAACCAACTTTTCATGTATGCTAATTCTTACTCATTAAGTAAAAAAAATAATTTTGATCATTACATAGACTCCACAAGTGGATATTATCAAAATAAACATATATACAATTTTATTTTGGATAGATTTTGTATATCTGCAAAGATAGCACCTAAAAAATATACTTTTGAAAATTCACATAAGAATTTTTTAAAAAAAATTTTGATTTTCTTTGATAGATTTAGTTTAGATAACAAATTTTATTTTGAAAAAAAAGACATCAACAAAAGTACACAATTTTCGCCATTGGATCTAGACAAATCTCATAATCATTTTTTTTTAGATGGTAACTTTGAATCTGAGAAATATTTCGATGAATATCGAAATGACTTGTTAAAAGAATTTACTTTAAAAAATAAAGATCAATTTTCTAATAATAGATATTTAGATATCATCAAAAAAAATAATGTCGTATCGATTTGTGTTAGACAAAATAGATTTTCAGAAAGAATAAACAATAGAAATTCCTCAAAAAATTTACGTAAATCTTCTGTTTACGTGGATGAAACAATAAATTATATCAATAAAGCAATGAATTATTTTAATAAAAGAGTTAATAATCCAAAATATCTGATTTGGAGTAATAATTTTGATAATCTTGAAAAATATTTCGATACAAAAAAATTTATTTTTGTAGTCAATGATAATGATAAAATTCTAACTGATTTTTTTTTACTTACACAATGTAAATATTTCATTGTAGGTCCATCAACCTTTCATTGGTGGGGTGCTTGGTTATCAAATTTTAATGATAAAATCTGTGTTAGACCTAAAAATTTAAATCCATCAAATAATAAGGATTTCTGGCCAGAAAAGTGGGTTATAATTTAAATTTTTATTTTATTAAGTGCATTATTTTTAAATATATTTGCTTCCCTAATATATCTTCTGACCATTTGTGTTGTCTTATGGCCTGTCATTGCCATTATACTTCTTTCATCTGCCCCAGATTCAGCGGCTACAGTTGCAAAACCTGACCTTAAACTATGACCTGCAAAATTTTTATTTTCAATACCTGCTAAATTTAAATATTCTTTCATTAGCCAAACTACAGATTGATCAGTCAATCTTTGATTAGTTAATGATGAACCTTTAGAAAATCTTCTAAATATTGGTCCTGAATTAATTTTAGAAATTTCTAACCATTTTTTTAAATTTGTAACAGGACAGTAAATATCATTAGTGAAGTAGGGCAGTCCTTTAACCATTCCTTCACCAAATTGATCAGTTTTTGATTTTTTAATAATGATTTTGAGACCTTCAGGGACAAATTCTAAATCCTCATGGTCAATTGAAACTAGTTCGGTTCTTCTAAAACCGCCTCCAAAGCCAATTAAGATTAATGATTTGTCTCGAAGTTTTTTTATTTCCTCAGTTTTTTGTTCATTTATTACATTAATAATTAATTTTAAATGATTGATTAATAATGGTTTTTTACCTTTCTGAATGCTACCTTTAACCCTTCTTATCCCCATTAAATTTTCAACTATAATTGGATGTTTAGTGTCTAGATAATGACCTTTCAGCTTATGAACCATACTTATTGAAACTAATCTTCGTCTTAAAGTGCTTATTTTTGAGTTTTTAGAGAGATGGGTTAGATACAAGGAAACTATTTTCGGCTCTGTTGGTAATGAATTTAATCCATGTTTTGCACAAAAAGTTCCAAAGTCTTTAAAATCCGATTTGTAAGCTCTTAGAGTATTGTTTGCTTTAGAGATTTTAAGATTGTTTAAAGTTGCCTCATGAAGTGATTTTAGGTCTGTAGTAAGTTCATTCATATAATTACTATTGATAACATTTAATTATCATTAGTAATATATCAAGTGATTTTTAATGTCAATAGTTTAAATTAAAATATATGGGTTCAATTGATGGAGAAATACCTGCGGTATGGTTTTTGATAAGTTCAATTGGATTTATTATTTTAAGTGTTATTCAGTATAAAAATACTGGCAAAAGTATAAATACAATATTTTTATCAAGTATGGCTATTATATTTTTTGTAAGTTACCTAATATTGCTTACAAAATAGGAGTTATCCCCGAAATTCACAGAAAAATCATCTAATTATGAAAAACAACTATTTAGTGATAACAATTTATATTTAGGTCTGATAAGGTAATTATAACTTAAGAGGCAACTCTTAACTGGCCAGCCAGAGAAAGGCCGAGAGGTTTAAGTCTGGAGGGCAGAAAACCCTGTAAAGCAGCGCTAAACATACAGGGTGGTCGGTTCGGCGGTAGCGCATAAAACGACGAGCCATAAAATTCTGATCTTTGCACTGTAAAAAGTGTAAAGAATCAGGGTTTTTTTTATGAGACCCTTACTTGGAACAAAATTTCAATTAAAAGTTTGGAAATACCTGATTACTATCCCTAAAGGCAGCGTGAAAACATATAAACAAGTAGCAATTGCCATTAAAAACCCTAAAGCAGCCCGTGCAGTCGCAAATGCTTGTGCAAAAAACCCATATGCTCCAAAAATACCCTGTCATAGAGTGATTAGGTCTGATGGAGGTCTTGGAGGTTATTCTGGGAGAGGTGGAATCAAGCAAAAGCTCAAATTACTTAGATCTGAAAAAGTATCTATTTAGCACTATTTTAAACCATTTTTAAGTTAAAAAAGTAAGTAAAATCAACCTTTTTAAACCTTTTTACATGATTTCATTCTAAATAACATAATTCACCCTTTAGTTGTACCATATATTAGCCTATACTTAAAATAGACCCCTCTACGGGCGTTTAAATGGTATATTCAGTTAGTGCATCGCTCTACTATTAAACTATATCAATGCTTTTAGACTGCCCTATTTTTAGGAAATTTTCATTAACACAATTGGAAAAAAGTCCCTATTTTAAAAGGCTATTTGATATTTTCCATAATTTGCAATAAATCTCTACTCTTACTCAGTAAATCAAGAAAATTTTAGCATTAAATAATCTAAAATGTTCAAAAATTATATTATTTATATTATTAATAAAATATAATAAAAACAATAGTTTAAAATTAATGCTTAATGTAATACTTTAGATAATAGTAAATAAATAATACCTATTATTTTACTTTTTTACTAAGATCTCTCTTCTTGAGATATAGATACCACTTAATACAATAATGAATAAACCTAAGAAAGTCCAATTATCAGGGAAATCACTAAAGAAATAATAACCTATAATTATGTTTGTAATAATTTCAAAGTAACTAAATGGAGCTAATTTTGAGGCATGAGCGTATTTAAGAGACAATATTAGAAAAAAATGGCCTAAACATGCAAAAATACCTATTGCAGCCATGATAGACCACTGATTAAAATTAGGTTTAACCCAAACAAATGGCATCACAAAAGATATGATTATGGCCCCTACTACACCAGTTAATAATAAAGTTAATAAAGGGTTGTCTGACGTACTCAATTTACGAGTAATAATTAAATAAAACCCATACATTACACCTGTCCCAAGCGCAGCAATACTTGCTAAATTTATTTCAACGAAACCAGGCCTTATAACTACTAATGAACCTATAAATCCTATAATAACTGCAGACCATCTCCTAAATCCAACTCTCTCACCTAAAAAAATTGGAGAAAAAGCAGTTACAATTAAAGGAGCAACAAAAGCCAAAGTTAGTGCTTTAGCTAAAGAAATTATCGAAATTGCATAAAAGAAACAAATATTAGCTGTTAAAAGAATTATCCCTCTCGTAATTTGTAATTTTGGTTTATCAGTCCACACAAGATTTTTTCTAAAAAATAGGAACATAATTGGAAAAGTAAATGCAACAGTAAAAAAATATCTTGCCCAAGTTATTTGTAAGACTGGAAGATCAGCACTTAAATATTTTGCAAATCCATCCATAATTGGAAGCATTACCCAGGCCAATAGATTAAAAGTTATAGCCTTCATCTTTTAAGAGGATATATATTAATTAAAGTATTTTAAAGCAAAGAATACTACTATTGGCACAGTTATAAATGACATCAATGTCGAAACAACAATAGTACTAGCAACACTATCAACAATCTTTTTAGGAGAATATATAGAGGCAACAAGGTAATTAAGAACTGCACTTGGCATAGAACATTGAATTAACAAAACACCGGCTGCAAATCCCTCTAGATTAAAATATAAAATCAAAAAGTATCCAATTATAGGACCAATAATTACTCGTCCTATAGAAGAAAATATTGCTTTATTAAGTGAGAAGACCTTTAGTCTTGTTAAAGCAATTCCTAAAGACATTAAAATTAGAAATATTGTAGCATACATTAATAGAAAAGTGGTATTTTCAACAAATCCTGGAAGTTCTAAGTCGTAATAAAGCAAAAAAACGGAAATTATTATTGCGTAAAACGGAGGGCTTTTAAGTATAACTTCCAAACTAAATTTTCTATCAGCAAGAAATACACCTAGAGTAAAATGGCATAAAATAATTAAAGCAGATATTGCGGCTGAAACTCCAAGTCCTTGTGAACCATAAGCAAACAAACATATAGGCAAGCCCATATTTCCAGTATTGGGCATTGTTAGTGGAGGTAATTCTCTTATAATATCTTTAGTGTTTAGAAGAAATAGTATTATAACTCCAGTAATCATAAAACCAACAATAGCTAGCGCGTAATACCAAAAATAATTTAAAAAAATATTGAAAGAGATATTAACTGGATTTAATGCATAAATAATCATTGCTGGGGTTCCAACATTAGCAGCAAAATTAGTAATAAAAGTTGTATCTATTTTAGGATTTTTTTTACCTAAGTAATATCCAATACCAACTACGAAAAATACTGGGAATAAAACCTCAAAAAGTTTTATATAAATATCCATTAATTATATAATCGAATTAATGTTGGAGATCTAAGAATATTCTTGTTTTTTCTAAATATAGATAAGCAATTACTAGCATTCTTCTCAGAAGTTTTATGGGTAATGATGACTATTGTCGCCTTCTTGTTTTTTTTATCTGGTGTCTGGATTATTCTTTTTACAGAAATTTTATATTTAGATAATCTGTTTGTTATAAAAGAAAGAACCCCTTGTTTGTCATTTACCTCAAATCTAAGATACAAAGAATTAGTATAATTATCATTATTAAATGATTTAAGAGATTTTCTTTTTTTTGAGGATAAACCAAACGGATACTTAATATTTCCTCTCAAAATTGACAATAAATCAGACAATAGAGAAGATGAGGTTGGACCTGGGCCAGCACCCTCGCCTTGCAGAACACTTTCACCTATTGGTTCACCCTCTATGATAACAGCGTTCATAACACCATTAACATTTCCAATATAAGTATTCTTGCTAACTAAACATGGATGCACAGTTTCAAATAATCTATGATTGATTATTTCAGAAATACCAAGAAGTTTAACTCTTAATCCTAATTGACCTGCGATTTTAATGTCTTTTAAATCGATATTTTCAATACCTTGCATTATACATTTATGTTTAGAAATTTTTGTATTAAACGAGAGAGCAGATAAAATTCTTACTTTCGCAAACGCATCAAACCCATTCAGATCAAGTTTTGGGTTTCCTGGCTCTGCATAGCCAAGTTGTTGTGCTTTTTGTAAAACTTTATTAAAGTTTTCGTTACTATTTTCCATTTCAGATAAGATATAGTTGGTTGTTCCATTCAAAATTCCGTAGACTTTATCGATTTTATTTGTTGCTAAACCTTCCTTAATCGTTCTTAAGATAGGGATCCCTCCTGCAACAGAGGCTTCAAATTCTAAATTTACATTATTTTTTTCAGCCAGTTTTGCTAAACGATCTCCATGTTTTGCAATTAAAGCTTTGTTAGGTGTTATGACGTGTATTTTATTTTTAAGAGCAGTTTCGACGATCTTTTTTGAAATACCGTCAGATTGACCTATACATTCAAATAGTACATCTATTTTTTTATCTCTAAAAATTTGAAGTGGTTTTTTAAAGAAGATTTTTTTTTGAATTTGAAATCTTCTTTTTTTGTTCCTATTTTTTGCAGATATAGCAACAATATTAATTTTTTTTCCAGTTTTTCTCTCAATTTCTTTTTTTTTTGATCTCAACTCATTGTAAAGGTAAATACCTATTTGTCCTAAGCCAATTATTGCAATATTTACTAAATTTTTCATCTTGCTATATCAGGATATTTACTTTTTTTAATATAATCATCTATATAAATCTTGTACTCATCTAGAGACATTAATGTAATATCTTCTGATTTTTTAATTATTTTAGCCAATTTTTTTTGTTCTTTAACTTTTTTTTTGTTGTGTTGATTCCAATAAGCAGAATCATTACTAAAAGAACATGATGAGAAGATTATTAAAATTAAAATTAGATTTATTTTTTTCATATAAGTCCAGTTTTTAAAGGAAATCCAAATTTTAAATTCATGTTTTGTATACCTTGACCAGATCCACCCTTGATAAGATTATCTATTGTTGAAAGAATAATTAACTTATTTTTATTTTTCGTCTTACATACTGATATAAAACATTTGTTAGTATTTATTACATCATTAGTACTTATTAAAGTATCATTTTTTAGAATTTTGATAAAAATATCGTTCTTATAATAATTTGCTAAAACTTTTTTAATTTTGTTTTGGGAAACATTTTTGTTGACCTCTACATAAATTGTACTCAAAATTCCTCTAAACATTGGTGTTAGATGTGGAGTGAAATTAAACTCAATTTTTTTGTTTGAATATTCTTTTAAAGTTTGCTCTATTTCTGAATTGTGTCTGTGGAACCCAACTCCATAAGCACTAATTGACTCATATAAATTTTGATCTTTATATTTTTTGTGAACTCCTCTACCTGCGCCTGAATATCCTGATTTAGAGTCAATAATAATGTTGTTTAATCGAATCATTTTTTTCTGAACTAATGGAATTAAGGGTAATAGAATTGAAGTTGGGTAACATCCAGGACAAGCAATTATATTAAATTTTTTAACTTCTTGTTTTGAAATTTCTGGTAATGAGTATATGCTTTTTTTAATATTCTTAGTTGATTTATGTTTCTTTTTATACCACTTAAAATAATCAGAAGCATTTTTTAGTCTAAAATCGGCAGCTAAATCAATTAACACATTATTTTTTTTTAAATAATTTGAAATTACCTGAGCTTCACCATTGGGAAGTGCTGTAAAAATTATGTCAATTTCATTAAGATATCTTTTATTAAATTTTACAATTTTTGGTAATTTTTTATTAATTAAAGATTTATCAAAATATGAAATCTTTTTTCCAACGGAGGAACTTCCACAAAGATATTTAATTTTTACATATCTATGTTTGACTAACAATTTAATTAATTGAATACCGATATATCCAGTCGATCCAGAAATTAATACATTAAGCTTAGGCATTTTTTATTATAACAGTTAATTATTAAAAGAAAATTATCTTTTAGAAAACTGGAAACTTCTTCTCGCTTTTTTTCTTCCAGGTTTTTTTCTTTCAACAGCACGAGAATCGCGAGTGGTTAATTTTTCAGTTCTAAGTGATGTTTTAAAATTTTCATCAAATAAAACCAAAGCTTTAGAAATTCCATGAACCATTGCTCCAGCTTGACCCGTTGGTCCTCCACCCTTTACATTGCATCTAACGTCAAAATCAGTAGATTGTTTAATCAATTCAAAAGGTTTTGTTATTTGCATTTTATGATTATCACTTGAAAAATATTCACTATAAAGTTTTCCATTAACATAAATTTTACCAGAACCTTTTTTAAGCCAAACTTTTGCAATTGAAGTTTTTCTTCTACCAGTGGCATATTTGCTATCTTTAAAATCTAATTTTAACTTTATCTTTTTTTGATTTTGTTGAGTACTTTCCATATTAATTTCTTACAATATTTTTATTATTAAGCTTATTTAGTTCTATTACTTTAGGATTTTGAGCTGAATGAGGATGATTGTCCCCACTATAAATTTTTAACTTGGAAAGCTGTTCTCTACCTAATACTCCAGTAGGTAGCATTCTTTTTACAGCTAATTTTAAAATCTCACCTGGTTTTTTTTCTTTAAGTTTTTCAGGGGTAGTTTCTTTGATTCCACCAGGATGACCGGTGTGTTTATAGTATTTTTTATTCTGAAATTTTTTTCCTGTAAATCTTATTTGTTCGATATTTTTAACAACAACAAAATCTCCACTATTCATATGTGGTGTATAAGTAGTTTTATTTTTTCCTCTTATAATTTTGGATATTACTGTAGCGAGTCTACCTACAACTGCATTGGTTGCATCAATCTCATACCATGATGGTGATAATTGCTCTTTTTTGATAAATTTAGTCATGATTGGCCGGATTAATACTGATAAATGTTATATTGTCAATTTATATTAATATTGATAGTTAGTTATTAATATTTAAAATCAAGGAAAATTTATGACTGATAAAAAAAAGAAAGGTACAGATCCTAAAACTTACAAATTTGATACATTAAGTCTTCATGCTGGCTATCAACCTCACAAAAATGCTGGTTCGAGACAAGTACCAATTTATCAAACTACATCATATTTATTTGATGATGTTGATCATGCTGCTGCACTTTTTAATTTGGAAAGAGGTGGTCATATCTACAGCAGAATTTCTAATCCTACAGTTGCTGTCTTAGAAGAAAGAGTTGCGGCTTTAGAAGGAGGTACAGCAGCATTGGCAACTTCATCTGGTATGAGTGCAATTTTTTTAACGATAATGACTTTATGTGAAGCTGGGGATCATTTAGTAGTTTCTTCTCAGCTTTATGGTGGGACTGTAAATTTATTTAGACTTACTTTACCAAAATTTGGAGTCAAATGTACATTTGTAAAACCAAGAGATACTGAGGGTTTTAAAAAAGCAATACAAAAAAATACTAAAGGTATTTTTGGTGAGCTTGTTGGAAACCCTGGAAATGAAATTATGAATATGCCTGAAATAGCTAAGATTGCTCATGATGCCGGAGTTCCTTTGATTATAGATGCAACTTATCAAACACCATATCTTTGCAAACCAATTGATCATGGTGCTGATATTGTTGTTCATTCACTTACTAAATGGATGGCTGGTCACGGTTCATCAATGGCTGGAATTTTAGTAGAGGGTGGAAAATTTGATTGGATGCAAAATGATAAATTTCCAACTATGACAAAACCATATGAAGGTTACCATGGACTTTCGTTTGCTGAAGAGTTTGGTCCTACAGCTTTTACAATGAAAGCAAGAGCTGAAGGTATGAGAGATTTTGGACCATGTTTGAGTCCACAGAATGCTTGGAATGTTTTACAAGGTATAGAAACTTTATCTGTTAGAATGCAAAAGCATTGTTCTAATGCAGAAAAAATGGTCGAATATTTATTAAGCCATGAAAGTGTCGCTTGGGTTTCACATCCAAGTGTTCCTGATCACCCCGACCATGATTTAGCTAAAAAACTTTTACCACATGGTAAAGGTTCTATGATAGCTTTTGGTATTAAAGGTGGTAAAGAAGCTGGAGAGGCATTTATAAATAATGTTAAACTTGCTTCACATCTTGCAAATGTTGGGGATACTAGAACCTTGGTAATTCATCCAGCATCTTCTACACATTCACAAATGGATGAAGCTACATTAAAATTTGCCGGATTATCTCAAGATATGATTAGATTGTCTGTGGGGATAGAGGATTTTGATGATATTAGAAATGACTTTGAGACAGGTTTTAGAGCTGCAAGACGACCAAGACTTGTTTCCAATCAATGAAGTTTAAAGTTAATGGTGTAGAAGTTTTTGCTTCTACAGGTGGACGACCTTTCGACAAAAAAAAACCACTGATTATTTTTGTTCATGGTAGTGGATTAACACATATGACTTGGGTACTCCAAACTAGGTATTTTGCTTTTCATGGTTATAGTGTTTTAGCTTTAGATATGCCTGGACATGGTCTTTCAGGAGGTGAAAGCTTGAAAACTATCGAAGATATGGCTGATTGGATTAGTGATGTTATAGATGCAGTAGGTTATAAAGAGGCTTCTCTAGTTGGTCATTCCCAAGGATGTTTAGTTATTTTAGAATGTGCATTTAGGTTTCCAAAAAAAATAAAAACACTATGTTTGATGGGTGGCGCTGGAGCAATTCCTATGAATCCAGAATTATTGTCTCTAGCAGAAAATGATGATCCGAAAGCCGTTGATTTGATGATGGACTGGGCACATGGTCCAGCTGGACACTTTGGTGGACACCCAGTTCCAGGTTTATATCACATTAATACAGGTGGCATGCTAGCTAAATCCAGAACAATCAAAAATACATTAGGAATAGATTTTAGAGCTTGTGATAATTACAAGAATGGTTTTAAGGCTGCCAAAGAAATAAAAATCCCTACTTTATCTATATTGGCAAATGGAGACAAGATGTGTCCTATAAAGGAAGGAAAAAAATTAGCAGATTTAATAGATGGAAGTAAAATTGAAATAATTGACAATTGTGGGCACATGATGCTCTTAGAAGAAGCTGATAAAGTCTTAAATGTACTAAAAAAATTTATCCTTACTTATTTTCCTATAAAAAAGAATTAATCCTTTTATTAAGATATAAAAAATATACTGATGCACTAACAAGAAATATAGAACTCAATTGATGCATTGATGCTAAAACGATTTGAGCTCCATTTATTAAAGTGAATATTCCAAGAATGACTTGAGTAAGTAAGAAAAAACCTACTAAATTAATTGCAAAAAAACAATTTTTTATTCGATATTTATAAATTTTAAATAAAATCCAAAAATAATAAAAAAGTATTATATATGCTAAATTTCTATGAAGAAATTGAACTAATGATGCATCATTAAAGGCAGCTAAATTAAATAGATTTACCAATTTATTATCATCTGGAAAGTAAGTGTTGCCCATCATGGGCCATGAATTATAGATCAAACCAGCGTCCATACCTGAGACAAAAGCACCAATAACTATTTGCAAAAAAACTAGAAATAAAAAAACTATGGGAAAAAAAATATTTAATTGCGATTGCTCTTTTATATCAAAATTCAATTTAAAGTAATTCCATAATATTAAAGATAAAATTAAAAATGCTATTAATAGATGAATGGATAGTCGAAAATGGCTTACATCTAATCTATCAACTAACCCACTTGAAACCATATACCAGCCTATGAAACCTTGAAAACATATAAGGAAAAAAATTGAATAAAGATTTAATAATTTTGTTAACTTAATTTTAAAAGAAAAATATATTAGAGGAATTAAAAATCCTAAACCAATTAGTCTTCCAAGAAAACGATGTGCCCACTCCCACCAAAAAATAACTTTAAATTCACTCATGGTCATGGAAAAATTTTGCATTTTATATTCTGGTATCTTTTTATACTCCTCAAAATAATCTAACCATTTGACATCACTTAAAGGAGGCAATGTTCCAGAAAATAACTCCCACTTTGTTATTGAGAGACCAGAATCAGTTAATCTGGTTAGACCACCCACAACAATCATAAAAGCCACCAAAAAAAACATGAACATTAGCCATAATGATATATATTTTTTTAATAAATAATTCTCTATATACATATAATGATAAATATAATAATTATTAATAAATCCAATTAGATAAATGTCGCCTTTAAAAATAAAAAAATTAAGTAAAATTAGATTTGAGTTAGATAAACTTGATAATTTGCTAATAAAGCTAATTAAAAAAAGAACATTTTTAGTTAAAAAAGTGCTTTTACTAAAAGAAAAGAAAAGTCAAATAATTGATAAAAGAAGAATTAAAGAAATATTATTAAATATAAAGAAAAAATCTCAGAAAAATAATATTGATCCAAAAATTACAAATAAGATTTGGAAAAATATGATTTATGCATATATCGATTACGAAAAAAGAAATTTCAAAAAAAAATAATTACTTACTGTGTGGTGGAAGTTTTTTTTCAACAAAAATTTCATGTTTTCTGGTAACAGGGTTATATTTTTTTGCTTTAAGTTTTACTTTAGCTTTTTCTCCGCCTGCAGGTTTTTTTACATAATAAAAAAAAGAGCTATCTGGTTTAGATTCAGGAACTAGCCTAACTTTAACATGAGTTTTTTTAGCCATATTACTTATCGTCTTTTAAACTTTTAATTATATTAGAAATTTTAATTAACTTATTTCTAATATCGTGAGCCTTTATAGATTCATTTAAATTTTCGTCAAGTTTTAAAGTATCAACATTATTCAAAATTTTTTTTACACCTTTTATTGTCATTCCTTGATCTTTTAAAAGAAAATTAATTTTTTTGATTAAATCTATATTTTTTTTGTCGTAATAACGTCTATTACCATTTAAGATTTTAGGCTTTATTTGTTTAAATTCTTTTTCCCAATATCGTATTGTATGTGTCGGTGAGGTGTCGCCTCTTTTAGATTTCAAACCAACAATTTTAACTACCTCACCTATAGTTTTATAAGCACTTTCGAATTTACTCATTCTTTGAATTTATAAATTCCTTGAATTCTTTAGAAGGTTTAAATAGAACTACATTTCTCTCAGAAATGATCTTATCTTCTTTTGTTTTAGGATTTCTGCCAATTCTAGATTTTTTTGATCTAATAAAAAAAGTGCCGAATTTTGTTAGTTTTAATTTTTTTTCTTTTTTCAAATTTAGCGTTACAAGAGAAAAAAATTCATCTATCAGATGCTCTGATATTTGTTTAGAAAAACCTACCTGCATGTAAATAATATTGACTAATTCTTTTTTAGTTAGGTTTGTTCTCATTCATTTAATATTTTCTTTTATTTTTTTTATCAAATTTCCTTTAATTATTCTATTACAAACATCTAAAGAATTAGAGAACCCAATATAATCTATTCCACCATGACTTTTAACAACTGGTGTATCCAAACCAACAAATATTGCTCCATTATATAATCTAGGATCTAATCTTTTTTTAAATTTTCTTAAATTTGAAATATTAAGTAAAGAGGATATTTTTCCAAGAAAGGATCCACTTAAAGCTTTTTTTAATTCATCAGTAATAAAATTGGCAGTGCCCTCAGCAGTTTTTAAAGCAACATTTCCAGTAAATCCATCTGAAATAATAACATTTACTTTACCATTCATTAATTCATTACCCTCTATGTATCCCTTAAAATCAAAATTTTGATTTTTTTTATCATTTAATAATTGATAAGTTTCTTTTATTATTTCATTTCCTTTCAATTCCTCAGAGCCTATGTTTAACAAAGCTACCTTTGAAATATCATTAGGATATAAGGATTTATACAACGATGCTCCCATTATAGCAAAATCTGATAAATTTTTTGAACTACACTCAATATTTGCACCAAGATCCAGAACAACACTCATTCCTTTTTTATTCGGCCACAAAGCTGATAAGGCGGGCCTATCAATATTTTCAAGCATCTTTAAATTTAATTTTGCAATTACCAACAAAGCTCCAGTATTACCAGCAGAAATCACAATATCAGTTTCTTTGTTCTTAACGCTTTCAATTGAGAGCCACATACTTGTCTTTTTTCCTCTCTTTGCAGCTTCTAATGGACTGTCTGTACTTTTCACAACATCATTAGTGTGTACTATTTCATAAAAACTTTCATTAATCTTATTATCTATTTGCTTTAAAATTTCATTCTTATCTCCAAAAATTTTAAAAAAGTTTTCTTTATTTTTTTTGTGATTATGAATAATTCCATCAATCACTTTCTTTGGAGAATTGTCTCCACCCATTGCATCTACTGCAATTTTTATCAATTTAGTCATCGCAAAATCTTAAAAATTAATCTTTAGGATCTAAAACTTGTCTTCCTTTATACATTCCCGTTTTTAAATCTAAATGATGTGATAGTCTGTACTCACCTGTTTTCTTATCTTCAATAACGTTTTTTGATGAAAATTTCATATTCTGAGATCTTCTCATTCCAGTTCTAGATGGTGTTTGTTTTCGTTTAGGGACTGCCATAATTAAGAGTTAATTACACCTTTTATTAGATAATTCAAATTTTTTTTTGACAATTTCTCTCTAAAAACTTCAAAATAATCAACAAATTTGTCTATATTTTTAAAATCCTCTAAAAATATTGATAATTTTTCTATTTTTTTTTTCTATCTAAATCGTCCCAAAAATGAATTTCACTTACCATTGAATGAAACAAATTAATATAAACCTTCATTTTCTTATT
>CACBHX010000002.1 GCA_902539145.1 uncultured Pelagibacteraceae bacterium
TATCCGAGATCAAAACTAACGTATTTTCTTATCTCATCACCATCTAATATTACATTATTTTTTTTATTTTTTTTTTTGATATATCTTGATGCAAAACTTTTGCCTGAATTAGACATCCCATAAAACCAAATACCTCTGATCTTCCTCATTTATATTTTTTTTCTGCTTTTATTTTTGCTAGTAGATAATGATCGTAATTATCTATGTTAATAGCTATTTCAGGTTTGACGTATAAACCCACAGTTTTATTTTGTGGTAATACACCTTTTATTTTAAACAAAAAATTTTTTTTGAATGCATAGACCATGCCTGATGGTTTAAAACATTTTGGAGTATCTTGTCTTCTTGTAAATTTATTTCCATTTTTAATAATACATTTTAATTGCTTTTTTTTTTGATAAAACATCCAGTGCGGAGGATAATCATTATCAGTAATTGTCATAGCTGCATCTGATTTTGATTTTAATAATAAATTTATAACATCATCAATATGTTTCGAGGTTCTAAAAGGGGTTGTTGGTTGTAAAAGAACAATTATATCAGCTTTCCAATTTTCATTTTTTTTTAACCAATTTGCTGCATGTCTTAAAACTGAATAGCTTGAAGCCTTATCATTTGAAAGATTTGAGGGTCTTAAAAATGGCGATTGCACACCCATTTTAATTGCTTTTTTTTGCAAAACTTTATCATCTGTAGAAAAAATTAACTTTGAGAGTTTCTTGCTTTTCAATGCGTTACGCAATGCAATTTCAACTAAAGTTTTATCATTAATCTTTAGATAGTTTTTATTTTTTATTCCTTTAGAACCTTTTCTTGCTAAGACTACCCCTAAAATATTCATTCAATCAAATCCTATATTTAAAAAAATTTAAAATAGTTTTTATAACTTTTTTTTGTGTACTAATTTTCATATTAGGCCATATAGGTATATCCAAAAATTCATTATATGTTTTAAGAGAATTTTTTAATTCAGATTTTTTAAATTTAATTCTATTTTTATAATAAGGTTGAATGTGGACTGGTGGAAAGGATAATCGAGTTTCTATATTATTTTTTTTTAAATATTTAATTAATTTATTTCTGTGTTTTTTTTTCACCTTTATTGTGTAACAGTACCATGAGTGCTGATTAACATATGTGGGAATAAATGGTGTCTGAATTTCTTCAAAATTCAAAAAATTTTTATTATATGTCTTAGCAACTTGTTCTTTCAATTTTAAACAATTTTTAAGTTTTTTTAATTGGACTATTCCAATTGCTGCAGAAATATCTGTCATTCTATAATTATTACCTAAAACTATGTGATTATATCTGTAATTTTGTCCTTGGTTCCTTATAATTTTTAATCTTTTTGCGATTAGTTTATTGCTTGTTACTATCATTCCACCTTCCCCAGTAGTTAAATTCTTATTTGCAAAAAAACTAAATGTATGTATTGGTAATTGAGTGCCAATTATTCTTCTTTTATATTTTGCACCAAAAGACTCTGCACTATCTGCAATAACAGGAACTTTATATTTTTTTGATAATTTTATAAATAGATCATAATCAACTGGCATACCTTTCAAGTCTGTAACTATTATCAATTTAGTTTTTTTTGATATTTTTTCTACGAGACTCTTATAATCAACATTGAATGTTCTTGGATCACTATCACAAAGCACTATTTTAGCCTTTTTGTAAGCAATAACATTGGCAGTAGAAATATAAGTCAAACTCGGAATTATAATTTCATCATTTTCTTTGATATCCAAGGCGGTTAGAACTGCATCTAAAGCCGAAGTTCCGTTGTTTACAGCAATTGCGTATTTAGCTCCAGTAAATTTTTCAACAAGTTTTTCAAACTCTTCTACTCTTTTTCCCATGCTAAACCACCCTGATTTAATTTGATAGTAAGCTTTTTTAGCTTCCTCTTTACCAACTGTAGGATTAGCAACTGGGATAAATAACTTTTTTTTCATCCTTTTTATCTCATGAATTGTAGCCGACTGAACCGTATACAACACCTTTAATATTTTTTATTTCTAAAGGACTATATATTTGCCAACTATCAAAAAAGAAAAGTGGTTTTTTTGTTGATTTTATTAAAGATGGTAATTTTAAGTCTTGATATTTGTTGTTATTATTCATTATCAAAACTGCATCTGCGTTTTTAAATCCATTATTAATTGAAGCGTATTTAATTCCTAATTTTTTTATTTGTGAAGAATTTAATTTAAAATCATGACCCCATATGTTTGTAAATTTTGCTTTTTTTAAAAATTTTAATAGTTCTATGGTTGTTGAGCCTCTAATATCTGTGGTTTCTGGATTACCTTTAAATGCAAACCCAGATATAAAAATTTTAGCAGATTTATTTTTTTTTAATTTATGTAAATCATTTTTTACCCTCAAATAAATATCTTTAATCATTTGTTCATTAAGTTTTCTGGAATGTAAAATTAAATTTTGAGAAGTAATTCCCTTTTTTTTAAAATTATCGTGAATAATATAAGGATCTTTGCTTAAACATGGTCCTCCTACACCTGGAGATGGTTTTGGAATAACATTTCTCTCATATGCTAAATTTACTTTGTCAATTATCTCCACTAAGTTTAAATTTAATTTTTCAGTTAATTTAGATATTTGATTACTATAAGCAAATATAGTGTCTCGATAGGTGTTATCAATTAATTTACATAACTCAGCTGCTTCTAAATTTTCAACCTCTATAACGGTATAATTATATTCACTAAATATTCTCTTAGCTAGTTCTGAGCTTTTTTTACAATAACCTCCAACTATTTGAGGCAATTTTTTAAGTTCATCCATGGCATTTCCTTCAATTGTGCGCTCAGGACAGAATGCTAAAAAGATGTCTTTTCCAAATTTCAAATTAGTTTTTTTTTCAATTAATTTTGAAACTAAATTTCTTGTACTTCCGATACTCACTGTTGATCTTAATATAATTAAATCACCTTTTTTTAAAAGACTTGATATATCTAAAACTGATTTTTTTAATATTGAGAGATCTGGAGTTTTATTTTTTTTAATTGGAGTGCCGACTGTTATGATATAAACATCAGATTTTACAATCTTATTTGATGCTGTAAAATTTTTATTTATATTTTCAATTAAATATCTCTGTAATCCTTTTTCATAAAAGGGTGGTTGTTTCTTTTTAAGTTGATTTAAAATTTTAATATCTTTTTCACATCCTCTTACTTCAAAACCAGACTCTGATAAAACTAATGCCAATGTTAATCCCACATATCCCAATCCGAGCACTGTAATAGTTTTTGACTTAATATCTAAAAATGGCACTACGTCTTGTTTTCTTAGATAACCCTTTAATTTTCCAAATCTGTCAATTATCGGTAAGATATTAATTTTCTTAGTAAATTTTTTGTACGCCTCATTGTAATTAAAACCTTCTTGAAGAAAATCAAAATTTTTATTTTGTACTCTGGTTATCTTGTCATTTAAATTGATTCCTCTTAAGAGGCCTCTTCGGATATCACCATCAGTAATAGATGATAATACTTTGTTTTTCTTACTAACTGAAAAACAAACTCTTTCTTTATTTTTTTGAATTAATGATAATGCTTCTTTAATTGAGGCATTGTTAGAAATAAATAATTTTTTTGTTTTGTTGTTAATTTCTAAATCCATAAAATATTTAAGATATTATATTATTAATTTCACTAATACTTGTTTTAATATCTTTAATATTTGCGTTTCTACTTTCTAAACAATAAACTCTGTCTTTCATATAATTACTTTTTATATTGGTTTCTCTAATATTTTTTAAAGCTTTTAATTGCCAGCTATCTTTTTCTAGTGCTCTATGTTGATCCTTCAAACCATTATTTTCAGAAATATGAATTTCATATACTCTCTCTCCATACTTTTCTAAATATCTATCCAAAAATTTAAATCTATCAAAATTCATTAAATTGCTAGAAATATTCAAATGTCCCAAGTCTAACAATAGCCCCACCTCTTTGGGCAGTTCGTTCATTAATTCATCAATTTGATCGATATTACAAAATAAAGATGAATTTCTAGCCTGAGACGGAAAAAGATTCTCTAACATAAAATGTACTTTATTTTTTTCAAATTTAGCAGATATATTGTTAACAAAATTAATTGCTCTATTTAATGCATCTTTGTATGAATATTGTTCATCATCAAATTCAAACATTCCATCAGAATTTGCCTTTGCTTTTGATAAATAACCAGCGTGTACAGCATATACCTTGGATTCAGAATAAGAACATAATTCTAAAGCTTGATTAATTAAAGTATTGCATTTTTCTTGAGTATCTTTTTCTGATGAAGCGATGTTTAAAACAAATGAATCTTTTGGTGCTGGAAAGTAATTGTGTAATGAAAAATTAATGCCATCATCCCTAAATTTTCTCAATATATTTCTCAACTCATTCATTGTTCTAAAAGGATGTGGTGCTGATAATTCAACGTTTTTTGACGCAAGCTCAGAACAAATTACAATTGAATCCTCTAATTTTTTATTTCTACATAAACTTGATGACAAATAAGTTTCGGCCATTATTTTAAACTGTTTCCTCTTTTTTAGTATCTTGAGACTTTTCGGCAGCTAAAATTAACTTTAAAGTATCAATACCAACTTCTAAAGGAATATCAGTTTCTTTTTTATTTTTACATGACTCAATAAAATGCTTAAGTTCACTTTGATAAGAAATATTAAAATCTTTCTCGAAATCAGAATAAATTTCTTGCTTATTAGATTTAATATCATAAATTTTAACCTCATTTTTATAAAAATCCCATTCTATATTTCCTTCTTCACCTTTTATCTCAAAAAACTTTTTGTGTTTTCTTCCAAATATATCTGTGTGGATTGAACTTATCACTCCGTTATTATGTTTTATAATTAGCTCACTTACATCATCGGCATCAACTTCCAAATTACTAATTTTTTTATTTATAGCAATTACCCTTTCAAAACCTCCAATAAGGTGGTGACATAAGTCCATTATGTGACATTGATCTAATATTGATCCCCCACCTTGTTTTTTACTAGCCATATAAAAACTTCTATAGTCCTCGTAAGGGTGCCAATCAGGTAAATATTCTGAAAACTCACCTCTAAAATAAAGTATTTTACCAATTGTATTCTCATCAATTTTTTTTTTTACGAATTCTATTGATGGTGCAAATCTAAAAATGTATGCAATCATAGTTGTTAACTGATTTTCTTTTACTAACTTGCTTAGTTGCTGGGATCCTTCTAAACTTGAGTCTAAAGGTTTTTCAATAAATAAATGTTTTTTTAATTTTGCCAAAGTTAAACATTGCTTAATGTGCAGTGAAGTTGGGGAGCAAACCAATGCAATATCAAATTCTTCTTTAATAGCATCATCAAAATCTTTAAAAACTTTTTCAACTCCATAATCTTTGACTTCTTGAAGTCGATCATCTCTCGTATCAACAGCAATTATATTTTGATTACTTATTCCTATTGCTTTAGCATTCCTAATGTGACGCTTTCCTATTGATCCACAACCTATTACTAGCAATTTCATAATTATTTATTTTTCAAAATCTTTCATTTTGAAAATCTCATCCTTTCTTTTTGATTTAATTAGCTTTAATCCAACTATTTTATCAATTTGAGATGGAGATAATCCAGTCCCTGGTCTTTTAATCATTATATCTCTTTTGTCAATTCTACTTCCTTTAAATAAACGTTTACTTGCTACCAAACTTCTTCTCAAACTTTTAATTGTCTGATTTTCCTCATTTGAAAGAGTTTTGTAATTAGATCCAAGAATTTTTTTTGTATCTAATAAATTTTTTTTTAAATAATACATTTCTTTTGGTTCTATTGATGCTTTTTGATCTATACCAGGAAGCTTTTTTGATAATGTAAAGTGTTTTTCTATTAAAATGGCACCTTTAGCCGTTGCTATAGAGGCCGCCAAGTTCCCTTCTGTATGATCAGAAAAACCAACCGGAGTTTTAAAAGTTTTTTTATATGTGTCTAAAACATTTAAATTAGAATTCTCAATTTTGCTTGGATAGTTGGAAGTACATTGAAGAATGATTAAATCAGTCTTATTTTTAAAAATTTTTACAGCTCTTTTTACTTCTTGAATATTTGCCATACCAGTGGATAAAATAACTGGTAGTTTTGTTTTGAGTACTTCCTTTAAAAAAATAGTATTAGTTAAATTACAGGAACTAATCTTAATCGCCTTAACCTTCAGCTGAGCTAATTCTTTTAAGCTTGAGATTTCAAAAGGAGTACATAAAAAATCAATTTTAATTTTTCTACAAAAACTTTTTAGTTTTACAATATCTCTAAATTTTAACTCACATTTTTTGATAATTTCAAACTGAGAAAGATTTTTAAAATTTTTATATTTTTTTTGATACCCTGCCTTGTCAGCATAAACTGATATATATTCATTTGATTTAAATAATTGAAATTTTACACAATCAGCACCATTTTTTTTTGCTGAAACAATCATCCTCTTTGCAAGATTCAAGTCTCCATTATGGTTAATACCTATTTCTGCAATTAAATAGGGTGATTTACGATTTATAATTTTTTTAAAATAATTTGATTTAATCATTATATCATTTAAATACTGCAAAACTTCCCATAACAAGCACATCAATTCCAGAGTTATAAAAAGTATTCAAAGCATCATCGGGGGTACATACTATCGGTTCGCCATTAACATTAAAGGATGTATTCAAAAGTATTGGAAAACCAGATAATTTCTCAAACTCAGTTAGAATTTTGTAAAAATCAATATTCATATCTTTATTTACTGTTTGTACTCTAGCAGAATTATCTAAATGGGTTATTCCAGGAAGGTCTTTCCTAAATCTTTTTTTTACTTTAAATACTTTTTCCATATAGTTATTTGTTTTGTCACCCTCGGTGTCAAAATATTTTTCTAAATTATCAACTTTTACTGATGGAGCGAATGGTCTGTAACTTTCTCTGTATTTAACTGATTTATTGATTTTATCTTTAATAAATTTGTTTAAGGGATTTGCAATTATACTTCTATTACCTAAAGATCTATCTCCAAATTCAATTCTTCCATTAAAATAACCAACAACAAAATTTGAGATACACTGTTCAGCTACAAATTTATGCAAATTATCAATTTTTTTATATGAAATTTTTCTTTTTTTTATAGCAAGTTCTATTTCTTTATTTTTAAAATCTAATCCCATGAAAGGACTGTTATTTAATCTTACTCTTTTGTTTTTTAATATTGAATTATTTAAATACAAAGCACTACCTATTGAATTTCCAGTGTCTGATGGTGCATAAGGTATATAAACCTTTTCAAAATTAGTTTTTTTTGTAATTTTCCCGTTAAAAACTGTATTCAAAAAGAATCCCCCACCTACAACAAGATTTTTTTGTTTTGTTAAATTGTATAGATGTTTTAAGAAATGAAATCCTATTTCTTCTGAGCAAATTTGAAGAGCTTTTGCAATTTTAATTTGGCGAATACTCGGTTTTTTTTGATATTCAATTTTTTTAATACCAAAAAGATCTCTCAAATCATCAGTGTAAAAATGATTTCTGTTACCGAAATTAGAATATTCAAAATATTTTGAAATTAACTCTAACTTACCATTTTTACCTAGTGCATAACATTTCTGTATTTTTTTAATTTCATCTTTGCAACTGTATGGGTATGCTGACATTGCCATAACTTTCCATTCATCGTTATCTGATTTGTAACCCAACAATTCTGTGAAAGTTGCATAAAATTTACCTAATGAATTTGGTAAATTTTGTTCATCTAGTTTAAAAATTTCTTTATTTCTTCCGATGTTGAAGCTAGTTGACTCATATTCTCCACGAAAATCGCATGTTAAAATCGCTGCTGATTTAAAATTAGACATATAAAAAGCATTGGCTGCATGGCTTTGATGGTGATTTATATGATATACTTTTGGAAATGATGAATTATCATGAACTACCTTTGTAAACGATCCAAATTCTCTTTCTGCTAAGTTAAAAAGATTATCAGATAAAGTATAAAGATTATGTTCTCTATAACTTCTGTGTGAGGATATTAGAGGATTAAATCGACTCATATGGTTAGACGGATTCCAACCAAATGTAACATAATCAATATCTGAAAATTTAATTTTTTGATTTTCAAGACATTTTTGAATACTTTTGTATGGAAATTTTTTTGTAAATTTTTCTCTATTTAATCTTTCCTCTTGAATTGCAAACTTTAATTGGCCATTTTTTAAGATGCAAGCTGAAGAATTATATTCTCCAGAATTTATACCTAGTATGTACATTTAATTAATTTTTTTTATTTAGTTTATAAATTATTTTTCTTATAATAATCTTTATACCAATTAACTGATTTTATAAGGCCTTTTTTGTAATTATTGTTTTTTTTATATCCTATTTTTAATAACTTTTTAATACATGGGCATCTTCTTTTTGGGGAACCATCTAAAAGTTTTCCTTTATTAACTTTAACGGTAATTTTCAAAATTTTTGATATATCTTCAATTAGTTTAAGTATAGAAATTTCGTTAGTCTGACCTGTATTATAGATGTCTCGAGTTTTACCTTTTTGAGAGATTTTTATAATTTGTTCAACAGCATCGTCAACATAACAGAAAGCTCTGGTCTCTCTTCCAGTTCCTTGAATAGTTATTGAACATTTTTTCTTATTAAATTTATTACTAGCATTAAAAATTTTTTTTATAATTTGTGGTATCACATGGTCAAATCCCATCTGTGGTCCAAAAACGTTATGGGGTCTAAAGACATTATGTTTGATTTTTGTGTTTCTCAAATAATTAAATGTTAATATTTCTCCAATTATTTTTGATCCTGAATAACTAAATCTTGAATTCTTAGGATCTGGTATTTTCAAGAATTCATTTTCTGATGCAGGAATTTTTTTTGGTTTATTATAAACTTCTGAGGAAGAAGCATAATGAAAAAACCTCAGCTTTTTTTCTTTCTTGGACAAATTTAAAACATTAATCGTACCTAAAATTCCAACATCCAGAACAAGGCCGGGTTTTTTATAAAAATTACCTGTCCCATTAATAAAAGCTAAGTGAAAAACTCTGTCACAATTTTTAATTGCTTTTTTAAGCTGATTTGAATTTCTTATATCTCCTTTAATAATTTTTAAATTATCTTTTTGATGAGAATTGAACTTTTTGAAGTTTCCACGAAAATCATTATCAAAAACTACTACTTGGTTTTTGTTTTGTAATAATTTTTCAACAAGCGTAAATCCTATAAAACCTGATCCACCCGTGACTAATATTCTTTCTCTTTTAATTGCCATTTTTATTTAGTCAATTGTATTTAGATGGCTTAATTAATAATCTAATAAAATTAATGATCAAGAAGAATAACAATAATCTTTAATAATGAAAAGATTTTTATTTGTTATCAATGGTTAGTTAAGATAATATTTATTGAGATTTATTAAATAATTATTTTATTGAAATGCGTATTCAAAAAAATTTAAAAATGAAAAGAGAGTTTAGAGAATTAGAATTCCTACATGGAGATAATAAAGATGTAATTCAACTTAGTGAAAAAAATTTAAATTATCTTAAACAATTGAGTAAAAAAAAAATTGATGAAAAATGTTTCCAAAGAATAATCGATGAAATTAAGAGTAATAAATTAGAATTTAAACTATCTCCACAAGAAAATAATTATATTAAAAATTTAAAAGAAGATGATATATTAGATTATGTAATTTATAGATATAAATTTACTCAATATCCAAAAAATAAAATAGATCTTGATTTTCCATTATATATATTAATTGAAGCAGCTTCTTCTTGCAATTTGAGATGCACAATGTGTTTTCAAACTGACAAAAGTTTTAGAAAAAAAAAATATATGGGTCTAATGGATCCAAAAATATTCAAGAAAGTAATAGATGAAGCATCTCAAAAAGGCACAAAAGCCATAACATTTGGCTCTCGTGGGGAGCCATCAATTCATCCAAAAATTGGAGAATTTTTAGCTTATACAAAAGATAAGTTTTTAGAAACAAAGTTTATTACTAACGCAACTAAGTTAAATGACGACTTAATACACTCAATATTTAGAAGCAACGTTCATATGGTAAATTTTTCCATAGACTCAGAGGACAGCAAGACTTATGAAAAAATCAGAAAATTCTCTGAATTTGATAATGTTTTAAAAAATGTAAAAAGATACAATAAAATTAAGAAAGAATATAAAAATTGTAAAACTGTAACCAGAATTTCTGGGGTAAAAGTTTTGAAAGAACAAAACGCTAGAAAATTTTCAAATTTCTGGAAACAATATGCTGATGAAGTAATTTTTAAAAATGCATTTGAAAGATGGGATACATACAACAACAGTGTCATAGAAGATAATAGTCTGCCATGTAGAGTTATATGGGAACGTATGTATGTATGGTACGATGGAAAGGTTAATCCATGCGATACAGATTATAAAAGTTTACTATCTTATGGAAATGTTAATAATAATACCATTAGTGAAATATGGAATTCTCCAGAATACTCAAAATTAAAAAAAACTCACTTGGACAATAATAGAAATAAGCTTATTCCATGTGACAGGTGTTCCATAAGTTAAAAAATGATTAATTGTGCAGTAATAGGCTATAAAAATCATGCTGCAAAAGTAATAAAAATACTAAAAAAAAAATGCGAAATTCAGTTTATCTATCACCCACTTAAAAAAATTAAAAATAAAAATTTTACAAATAATCTTAGAGATTTATTAAAAGTAGACTGTATTTTCATTATATGTCCTAGCAAATATCATTTTCATTATCTTAACTTTTTTTATAAAAATAGTTATAGCGGATACATATTTTGCGAAAAAATACCTGTAACAAGTCTTAAACATTTAGGTATTTTAGAAAAAAAAATAAATAATAAAACATATTTCAATTTTAATCAAAGATTCAGCCAAATTGAAAATTATTTAAACATCAAAAAATTTGGAAAACTATTGAGCCTTAACATAATTGATAGCAAGCCTTATTTATCAAAAAAAAAATTAAAAATTAATGACTGGAGACTAAATAGTAAAGATGTATTATTAACCAACAATCTTATACATTACGTAGATTTAATCTTTTTTAAACTTGGAAAAATAAATAATGATTTTAAGGTTTTTAGCTCTAAATCAAATCATAAGTTTATTCTTCATGATAATATAAATTTCAATGCAAAAGTAAAAAATATATTAATTAATATTTATATGTCTTATTCTGCCGCATTGGATAAAAGAATAGTAATTTATTTTGAAAAGTCAAAAATAATTCTAAGTGATAAATTCATCGAAATTTATTTTCCCACAAATAAGACTAATAAAAATAACTTTTTAATTGAGGGAAAACTTATAAAAAAATTTAAGATTAATGGGATAGGCAAAGAATCAAATATCAAATCAATAAATTATTTTTTAAAATTGGTAAAAAATAAATCAAATGTGAGTAAAAAAGAGTCACGAATAAACTTATTAACTACAAAGTTTATTTTAAATTTAGGCAAAAAATTGTTTGTAAATAACAAATAAAGAATCTTTATTGTAATTTAAAATAACTTATTGTGTGATTTCTATTATTATCTAATATGATCTTTTATGTAATCTAAGTATCAATTTGTAATTAATTTTGAAAATATAAAATTTTTTTCAGTGCATAAATCAAGCCAATTGAGCTATTAGTACTGGTCAGCTGCACGCATTACTGCGCTTCCACATCCAGCCTATCAACGTGGTGGTCTACCACGGCTCTATAGGAAGAACTAGTTTTGAGGTGAGTTTCCCGCTTAGATGCTTTCAGCAGTTATCTCGTCCATACTTAGCTACCCGGCACTGCAGCTGGCGCTACAACCGGTCCACCAGTGGTATGTTCAACCCGGTCCTCTCGTACTAGGGTCAACTCCTCTCAATTCTTCTACACGCATAGCAGATAGGGACCGAACTGTCTCACGACGTTCTGAACCCAGCTCACGTACCACTTTAATTGGCGAACAGCCAAACCCTTGGGACCTGCTCCAGCCCCAGGATGTGATGAGCCGACATCGAGGTGCCAAACACTGCCGTCGATATGAGCTCTTGGGCAGTATCAGCCTGTTATCCCCGGCGTACCTTTTATCCGTTGAGCGATGGCCCTTCCACTCAGAACCACCGGATCACTATGACCGACTTTCGTCTCTGCTCGACTTGTCAGTCTCACAGTCAGGCAAGCTTATGCCATTGCACTCTACGAACGATTTCTGACCGTTCTGAGCTTACCTTCGCACGCCTCCGTTACTATTTGGGAGGCGACCGCCCCAGTCAAACTACCCACCATACAATGTCTTGATGCCGGATTACGGCTATCAGTTAGATGTCAAGAAAAACAAAAGAGGTATTTCACTGGTGACTCCACAAAAGCTAACGCCTTTGCTTCAATGTCTCCCTCCTATACTAAATATGTTTTTCCTAACACCAATGTAAAGTTGCAGTAAAGGTGCACGGGGTCTTTCCGTCTAACTACGCGAACTCCGCATCTTCACGGAGAATTCAATTTCACTGAGTTGATGTTGGAGACAGCGGAGAAATCGTTACGCCATTCATGCAGGTCGGAACTTACCCGACAAGGAATTTCGCTACCTTAGGACCGTTATAGTTACGGCCGCCGTTTACTGGGGCTTCAGAAATGAGCTTGCACCCATCGCATTAACCTTCCAGCACCGGGCAGGCGTCAGACCCTATACATCCACTTACGTGTTAGCAGAGCCCTGTGTTTTTGATAAACAGTCGCTTCTCCCTGACTTGTGCCACCTTCATATAGTTGCCTAAATAAAGGTCTTCCTTATTCCGAAGTTACGGAAGCATTTTGCCGAGTTCCTTCAACATCATTCTCTCAAGCGCCTAAATATACTCTATTAATCCACCTGTGTCGGTTTAGGGTACGGTCTAATGATGGAGCTATTTCTTGGAACCTTTTCGCGGCAAGCTCAATCCATTAAGAACTTACAACTTACAAGATCCGTCACTTCCATCTGGTTAAGGAATATTAACCTTATTTCCATCGACTACGGCTTTCGCCCTCGCCTTAGGTGCCGACTAACTCTGCGCGGATTAACCTTGCGCAGAAACCCTTGGATTTTCGGCGAAGAAGTTTTTCACTTCTTTTATCGTTACTTATGTCAGCATTCGCACTTCTGATATCTCCAGGATCCTTCACAGGTATCCCTTCAC
Organism: uncultured Pelagibacteraceae bacterium; assembly: GCA_902539145.1. GTDB lineage: Bacteria > Pseudomonadota > Alphaproteobacteria > Pelagibacterales > Pelagibacteraceae > Pelagibacter. The sequence continues at coordinate 13,250 of CACBHX010000002.1, forward strand.
AGACTTACAGAACGTTCCGCTACCAGTTATAACTTTCGAAAAAGTTATAAATCCACAGATTCGGTATATGATTTTAGCCCCGTTACATCTTCGGCGCAGAAACTCTATTAGACCGGTGAGCTGTTACGCTATCTTTAAAGGATGGCTGCTTCTAAGCCAACCTCCCGGCTGTTAAGGAATTTCCACATCCTTTCACACTTAATCATAATTTGGGGACCTTATCTGGTGGTCTGGGCTCTTTCCCTCTCGACCATGGACCTTAGCACCCACAGTCTGTCTGTTGAAGAACAATGTTCAGCATTCGGAGTTTTATTAGGTTTGGTAAGAATCTCTTCCCCCTAGCCCATTTAGTGCTCTACCTCTAAACATTTATTTATTCAACGCACTACCTAAATAGTTTTCGCGGAAAACCAGCTATCTACGAATTTGGTTGGCCTTTCACCCCTTACCACAAGTCATCCAAAGACTTTTCAACGTCAACTGGTTCGGTCCTCCGGTAAGTGTTACCTTACTTTCAACCTGCTCATGGTAAGCTCATTCGTTTTCGGGTCTAATTCATTAAACTTATTGCCCTATTAAGACTTGCTTTCGCTGCGCCTACACCTAGATGGCTTAAGCTTGCTTAATAAATTAAGTCACTGACCCATTATACAAAAGGTACGCCGTCACTCTAAAAAGAGCTTCGACTGATTGTAGGCATGCGGTTTCAGGTTCTATTTCACTCCCCTAATAGGGGTTCTTTTCACCTTTCCCTCACGGTACTAGTTCACTATCGGTCACTGAAGAGTATTTAGGCTTAGAGGGTGGTCCCCCTATATTCGAGCAGGATTTCACGTGTCCCGCTTTACTCAAGAATTTTGTTAAACTTTACTCATACGGGACTATCACCCTCTCTGGTTAGCATTTCCAAACTATTCAAATTTTTTTAACAAAACTACTGGCCTTTTCCGCTTTCGCTCGCCACTACTAACGGAATCTCAATTGATTTCTTTTCCACTGGTTACTTAGATGTTTCAGTTCTCCAGGTTGTCTCTTTAAACCTATGTATTCAGTTTAAAGTACCACATAAAGTGGTGGGTTTCCCCATTCGGAAATTTTCGGATCAAAACTTACATACAGCTCCCCGAAACTTATCGCAGTATATCACGTCCTTCATCGGCTTTCAGTGCCAAGGCATCCGCCACACGCCCTTAAACGCTTGATTTATGCACAGAAAAAAATTCTGTGTTGAATCAAATTTTTATAATGAACATTAGCTAATAACATTACTAATGTTCGGATATAGATATTGATATTAATTATTATATTATTTACGAATTTTATAACTAAGTGTCTTGGTGGAGGATAGCGGGATCGAACCGCTGACCTCCTGAATGCAAATCAGGCGCTCTCCCAGCTGAGCTAATCCCCCCATGATCTTAAATTGGTGGGCCGAGAAAGACTCGAACTTTCGACCCCACCCTTATCAAGGGTGTGCTCTAACCAACTGAGCTACCGGCCCCCATGCAAGAGAAACACTAATTCAAGAAGAGAAATGAGGACGGTCAACATTAACCTGTATATTATTTAAAGTGAAAATAAATTTCACTTATCCTTAGAAAGGAGGTAATCCAGCCGCAGGTTCCCCTACGGCTACCTTGTTACGACTTCACCCCAGTCGCTGACTATACCGTGGTCAAGGGTTTAAAACCTTGCCTTAAGGTAGAACCAACTCCCATGGTGTGACGGGCGGTGTGTACAAGACCCGGGAACGCATTCACCGTGGCACGCTGATCCACGATTACTAGTAATTCCAGCTTCATGCACTCGAGTTGCAGAGTGCAATCCGAACTGAGGTATTTTTTTAGGATTTGCTAAACGTCGCCGTTTTGCTTCCTTTTGTAAATACCATTGTAGCACGTGTGTAGCCCAACACGTAAGGGCCATGAGGACTTGACGTCATCCCCACCTTCCTCCAGCTTATCACTGGCAGTTCTTTCAGAGTGCCCAACTTAATGATGGCAACTAAAAGTGAGGGTTGCGCTCGTTGCGGGACTTAACCCAACATCTCACGACACGAGCTGACGACAGCCATGCAGCACCTGTGTTTCGTCCGGCCGAACCGAAAACTTTAATCTCTTAAAGTCGCGACGAACATGTCAAGTGTTGGTAAGGTTCTGCGCGTATCTTCGAATTAAACCACATGCTCCACTACTTGTGCGGGTCCCCGTCAATTCATTTGAGTTTTAACCTTGCGGTCGTACTCCCCAGGCGGTGTGTTTATCGCTTTCGCTGCGACACTGAAAATAAATTTCCAACGTCTAACACACATCGTTTACGGCATGGACTACGAGGGTATCTAATCCTCTTCGCTACCCATGCTTTCGTTCCTCAGTGTCAGTAATGATCCAGAAAGCTGCCTTCGCAATTGGTATTCTTTCTAATATCTACGAATTTCACCTCTACACTAGAAATTCTGCTTTCCTCTATCAAACTCTAGCTGAAAAGTTTTGATGGCAGTTCCAGAGTTAAGCTCTGGGATTTCACCACCAACTTTTTCAACCACCTACGAACTCTTTAAGCCCAGTAATTCCGAACTACGCTAGGTCCCTTCGTATTACCGCGGCTGCTGGCACGAAGTTAGCCGGACCTTCTTATTCGGGTACAGTCATTTTCTTCCCCGACGAAAGAGCTTTACAACCCAAAGGCCTTCTTCACTCACGCGGCATCGCTGCATCAGAGTTTCCTCCATTGTGCAAGATTCCCCACTGCTGCCTCCCGTAGGAGTTTGGGCCGTGTCTCAGTCCCAATGTGGCTGATCATCCTCTCAAATCAGCTATTGATCAAAGTCTTGGTAGGCCATTACCCCACCAACTAACTAATCAAGTGCAGGCTCATCCAATGGTGCATAAAGCTTTCTCCGTAAAGACTTATCCGGTATTAGCACAAGTTTCCTCGTGTTATTCCAGGCCAAAGGGCAGATACCTACATGTTACTCACCCGTCTGCCACTAAGTATTGCTACTTCGTTCGACTTGCATGTGTTAGGCGTGCCGCCAGCGTACGTTCTGAGCCATGATCAAACTCTCAAGTTTAAAAACGGCGCACACTAGCTTCTATACAAATCCTAAGAATAAGATTCATATAATTTTGAAGTGTGTACGACAAATTTTTGGTAACCTTAACCGTCCACACTTCTCTTCTTAAATTTTTACTTTTTAAATAGCTAATTGAGCTCAAATAGGCCCAATGACCCAAAAAAATATAGAAAAAATTGTATATCTTTTTGAGGAGGATCTGCTTATAGGCTAAAATTTGCGGAAATCAAGCATTTAACATTAAAAATATCAAAAAAAAACCTTATTTTACGCGCTTTTTTTTGCTATTTTTAGACACATAAAACAGTTAATTGCAAAATCAAATAATTGCCAAATGTTCAATAAGATCAAAAAAAAACTAAAAAATAATACGGAAATTATTGCATTAGGTTTGTTACTATTAACAACTGTTCTTTCCACTAGTTATTATAATTTTAACAAAAAAAAAATTTACAATAATTACAAAAGTATAATCAATAACATCTATTTTAAAAAAACAATCAATCACGTTTTTAATAGTCTTGAACCAAAATTTAAAACTATCACACATAAAGTAAGTGAAGGTGAAACATTTGATAAAATTTTAAAAAGTTATGCAATAAAAGAAGGTGAAATACTAAGCATAAAAAAAAAATTATCAAAAAAAATTAATCTGAATAAACTAAATACAAACCAGAAAATACAATTTACTCTTAACCAATCTAACAATCAATTAAAAGAATTTGTTTTCAAAATCTCTAATGCTGAAAAAATATATCTTACTAAAAATAAAGATAGAGGCGATTTTAACCAAGAAATTCTTTTAACGAAATTAAATAAAGAAATTGTTTATAAAGAAAATATAATTCTGAATAGTCTTTATAACTCAGCCTCAAAAAAAGAAGTTCCGATTAACACTATAATTGAGTTAGCCAGAATCTACGGTTTTGAAGTTGATTTTCAAAGAGATATCAGAAAACGTGATAGTTTTCAAATTATGTATGAAGTATTCCAGGACGACAATAAAAGAATAATTGAAACTGGAGAAATTCTTTTTGCTAATTTGAAATTAAGCGGACAAGATAAACCTCTATATTTTTTCACATCAAAAAATACTAAAGGCCATTTTGATAAAAATGGAAAAAGTAGCCAGAAGGCTTTAATGAAAACACCAATTAATGGAGCTAGACTGTCCTCTCCCTTCGGAATGAGAAAACATCCAATAGACGGATTTAACAAAATGCATCGTGGAACTGATTTTGCTGCTCCAACAGGAACCCCAATAATGGCCTCTGGTAATGGTATTATAAAAAAAGCTGGATGGTGTGGTGGAGGAGGAAATTGTGTAGTAATTAAACACAACTCAACATATCAAACAGTTTATGCCCATATGTCAAAATTTGCTAGTGGAATTAGAAGTGGAGTAAGAGTAAAACAGGGACAAACAATTGGGTTTGTGGGTTCAACTGGTAAATCTACTGGGCCGCATCTTCATTACGAAGTGATTGTTAATGGAAAAAAAATTAATTCTCAAAAACTGAAGTTGCCCTCTGGAAAAATATTAAAGGGTAAGGAGAGAAAACTTTTTGAAACTGCAAAAATAAAACTGGATGTCTTAAAATCAGAAAAAATTATTGGTTTAAATTAGTTTAATTTTGATCTACTTCAATAGTCTTCGGTTCAATATTCTTAACTGAATTATCAGTTTGCGTATTATTTTTTTTTGAAAAATTTTTTTCATCTTCTTTAGAATATTTATTATCTAATGATTTTCTTTGAATTTCTCTTTCACTCATTACCCTGGTAAAATGATCAGCGTGTTGAAAATAATTTTCAGATAAAATTTTGTCCCCAGTAGATAATGCTTCTCTTGCTAAATTATTATATTTCTCAATTAATTTTGGTGCATTTTGATTGTTTCTTCCTGACATCTTTCGATGAAAATTGTCATTACTTGCGAAGGTGTTATTATATTTATTTCTATCACCATTTACTTTAAAGGATCTTTCATTTCTTCTAAAATTATTTCTTCTTGAGCTATTATTTCTAAAAGTTACCATAGTTTCATTTTTTAGTGCTTATTATACACCTGTTATTTTTGGCTAAGTCTTTAACAACATCTTTAACATAATAATTATTCTTTCTTAAAATTTGTTTAACTTTATCAGTTTGATCAAAAGCTATTTCAAGAATTAGTATGCCATTTGTTTTTATAAATTTAGACGAATTAAAAATAACCTTTCTTATCCAAAATAATCCATCTAGACCGCCATCTAATGCCGATCTTGGCTCATAACTATAAACATCTTTTTCCAAATACTTCAAGTTAAATTTCTTGATATATGGAGGATTAGATATCACTAAATCATATTTGCCATAATTGAAATTATCAATATCTGATTTAAATAACTTAATTCTATTTTTTAATTCTAATTTTTTAATATTAATCTTGCAAATATTCAGATTTTTCCTGCAAATATCAATTCCAGTTCCATAAAAACTTTTTTTTTCTTTTAAAATTGATAAAAGTATACATCCTGATCCAGTGCCAATATCTAATATTTTAAGCCCACGTTTATTTTTTGTTAACTTCAAAGTTTGCTCAATAATTATCTCTGTATCTGGTCTTGGTATGAGTACGTCTTTTGTTACACTAAATTCATGTTTCCAAAACTCTTTTTTGCCGATTAAATAAGCAATAGGTTTTCTTTTTGAGCGCTCTTCTATTAAATTGTTATAAATTACAATTTCTCTATCTGATAATTTTGTATTGGAATTTAGAATTATATCAATTCTATTTTTTTTTAAAACCTTTGTCATTAGAATCTCGCTATCAAGTTGGTAAGATTTAATGCCTTTTTTTTTTAATAAGTTATTTCCTGTTTTTATAACATCTATAATATTCATATATTATTGGTAAAGATTACTTAGACTTTCCTCCTGGGCTTTTAATAATAAAGACTCTATCATCTCATCAAATGCTTCTCCCTCTAGAAACTCATCAAGTTTATGTAAAGTTAAATTAATTCTATGATCTGTAACTCTTCCTTGAGGGAAATTATAAGTTCTTATTCTTTCAGACCTGTCACCCGTTCCAATTTTACTTTTTCTATCTTTTGATCTTTCAAGATCAATTCTTGATCTCTCCAACTCATATAACCTTGCTCGTAAAATTTTTAAACCCTTAGACTTATTCTTATGTTGTGATTTTTCATCTTGCTGCGAAACAGAAATTCCAGTAGGGACGTGTGTAATTCTCACAGCGCTATCTGTCGTGTTTACTGATTGTCCGCCAGGTCCGCCAGCTCTAAAAACGTCTATACGTAAATCAGACTCATTTATTTTCAGATCAACCTCTTCCACTTCAGGCAATACAGCTACTGTGGCAGCAGAAGTATGAACTCTTCCCTGAGTTTCAGTATCTGGAACTCTCTGAACTCTGTGGACTCCACTCTCATATTTTAAAGTTGAATAAATATTAGTCCCTTTAATAGATGCAATAACTTCTTTTAATCCACCTGCATCACTTTTTGAAATAGAAATTATCTCTAGAAACCATTTTTTTTTGTTACTTACTTTCTCATACATTTTAAAAAGATCAGATGCAAATAAACTGGCTTCTAGACCTCCAGTACCTGCTCTAATTTCAATAATTGCATTCTTCTTATCAGCTTCATCTTTAGGTAACAAAAATAATTTTAATTTTTTTTCATTTTTTTTATGTTGAGTTTCTAAATCTTTAAGCTCGACCTCAGCCATTTTCAATAATTCATTATCAGAATTTTGATCATTTAAAATTTTTTCTAATTCATTTTTATCATTTTCAAACGATAAATATTTTTTTGCATTATCAATTATTTCATTCAAATCTGAATATTCCTTAGATTTTTCAGCAAATAACTTCTTGTCTATATTTCCTGACGATAATTCCCTCTCCAGATTTGAGTGTTTACCGATCAAATCTTTGATAGTTTTATTTGGGATCATCTGCAGTATTTTCTAGCTCGGAAGCTTTTTTTTCAACCTCAGACACGACTTTTTCAATCATATCATTTGTCGAAACTTTTTCTAATTGCGCACCAGATATATAGAGCATGTTACTTCCTTTCCTCCCACCAGTTATACCAACATCAGTCAATGCAGCTTCCCCGGGACCATTAACTACACAACCAATTATTGAAAGTGTTATTGGTTTTGTAATATGAGCAAGTCTTTTCTCCAAAATTTTAACAGTTTCAATTACTTGAAAACCTTGTCTGGCACATGAAGGACAAGATATAATTCTAACTCCTCTCTCTCTTAAATTTAATGACTTTAAAATTTCATTTCCAATTTTGACCTCTTTTACCGGGTCATCAGATAAAGATATTCTAATTGTGTCTCCTATACCTTCTAAAAGTAATGTGCCTAATCCGATAGATGATTTTATACTTCCTGGCACAAAACCTCCTGCTTCGGTTATCCCTAAGTGCAGAGGATAGTCAATTTTTTTTGAAAGCTGACGATAAGCTTCAATTGATAAGAAAATATCTGAGGATTTCACGCTTATTTTCAAGTTTGTAAAATTTTCATCTTCTAAAATTTTTATATTTCTTAAAGCACTCTCAACTAATGCCTCTGGACATGGTTCTTTAAATTTTTCTAAAATATCTCTCTCTAATGAACCAGCATTGACACCTACTCTTATAGAACAATTATTTTCGGAGGCCGCTCTTACAACTTCTTTAATTTTATTTTTATTTCCTATATTTCCAGGATTTATTCTTAAACAACTGGCTCCATTATCAGCTGCCTCTATTGCTCTTTTAAAGTGAAAATGAATATCTGCAACCAAAGGGACATCTACATGTTTTACAATTTCTTTAAGTGCCTTTGTTGATGACTCATCCGGACAAGAGACTCTAACTATTTCAGCACCCTCATTATGAATATCATTTATCTGCTTGATAGTACCATTTATATCTGTAGTTAGAGTATTTGTCATTGATTGTACTGAAATGGGGTTATCCCCTCCAACTTTTATTTTTCCAACACTTATTACTTTGGTTTTTCTTCTTTTTATATCCCTAAATGGTCTTATACTCATTATTGATTATCTAATTTAAATTCTTTATGTAAAGCAATTATTGCTTTTTTAGTATTTTTTTTATCAATTAGAACTGATATTTTAATTTCAGAAGTTGAAATTACTTGTATATTAATATTTTTTTTTGCAAGTGACTGAAACATTCTAAATGTTACTCCAGGTGTTGTCACCATTCCAACTCCTATAATTGAAACCTTGGAAACATTTCTTTTTAATAGTAACTTTCTAAATTTGATCTCTTTGTTACCCTCAATGATTTTTTTTGTTCTATTAAGATCATCTGTTTTAATTGTAAATGTCAAGTCTGTTTCCTTTCCATTAGCTGAAACATTTTGAACAACCATGTCTACATTTATTGAATTTTTTGACAAAGGTTTAAAAATCTTTGCAGCTACTCCAGGTTTATCCTTAACACCTACTAAAGTGACCTTAGCATCATTCTGAGTAGACGAAATACCAGCGATTATTTTATTATTTTTAAAATTTTTCCTTTTTGTAATTAATGTTCCTGGCTTTTTCTTAAATGAGGACTTTACCTCTATATTAATCCTGTTTAAACGCGCGTCCTGAATTGAAACTGGTTGCATAACTTTTGCACCTAATGAGGCCATTTCCAACATTTCTTCATAGGAAATGACTTTTATTTTTCGAGCTTTTTTTAGTTTATTAGGATCAGTGGTATAAACTCCCTCAACATCAGTGTAAATTATACACCTTTCTGCTTTGAAAAATTTAGCCAACATTATCGCACTTGCATCCGAACCACCTCTTCCAATTGTCGTTATCCTTTCATTAACGTCTATACCTTGAAAACCAGTAATTATTGGTATTCCACCCTTTTTAAGATAATCAAAAATTTTTTTTCTATAGATTGATAAAATTTTTGCATTTTTGTGATTGCCTTTAGTAATAATTGGAATTTGCCAAGATAACCAAGAACGGGATCTTATCCCGATATGTGACAATCTTGCTGCAATTAAAGAACATGCAATTTGTTCACCTGATGAAACTAGAACATCATACTCTGAGGGTAAAAAATTTTCACTTATTTCTTTTGATTTTTTTATTAAATCATTTGTAACACCACTCATTGCTGAGGATACTACAATGGGTTTGTATTTTTTTTTATAATATGAATTAATTATGTTAGCTACATTTTTAATTCTTTCAATGCTGCCAACAGATGTTCCCCCAAATTTTAAGACTACAATTTTCATGAATAAATATTTTTAAATTAAAATATTGATTAAATTCATCTTGAATATAAAGTTTACTTATTATGAAAACTAACACAATAAATAAAAAAGAAATAGAAAAATTTTCTAAAATTGCTGAAGAATGGTGGGATCCAAAAGGAAAATTTAAACCTTTACATAATTTCAATCCAGTGAGAATTTCTTATTTAAAAGAAAACATTATTAAAACTTTCAATCTTAAAAAAAAAGACAAAATTCTCTCTGGAATAAAGATTCTAGACATAGGTTGTGGTGGAGGTTTATTATCTGAGCCCATGTCAAGACTTGGTGCTGATGTTTTTGGTATGGACGCTTCAGAAAAAAATATTGAAGTTGCAAAAATTCATGCAAAAAAGAATGGGCTAAATATTGAATATTTTTGTACCTCACCTGAAAAATTTCAATCCAGTTTAAAATTTGACATAATATTAAATATGGAAATTATTGAACATGTTGATAATGTAGATTTTTTTTTAGAATCATGTTCAAAATTACTAAAGAAAGACGGTATTATGTTTGTTGCAACCTTAAATAAAACTTTGAAATCATATTTTTTTGCAATTATTGGTGCTGAATATATTTTAAGGTGGCTTCCAATCGGAACTCATGAATGGGAAAAATTTGTTAAACCAGAAGAATTAATTGATATTTCAAAAAAACATAATCTTATTTTGAGTGACTTAAAGGGAGTAAAACTCAATTTAATCAAAAATGATTGGTATTTAAGTTCTGACAAATCAGTAAATTACATAGCAAAATTTATTAAAAGATGATCTAATCAATTATTTTTATCTTCTACCCAGGGAATAGTGACAGTGTCAATACCCTCTTCTTTCAAATCTTTAATTTCCTCTTTTGATGCAGTTCCATAAATACCTTTTTTCTTGTTTTTATTTTTATAATGGATTGATCTTGCTTCATAAGCAAAATTTTCTCCAACATATTCAAAATTTTTTTTAATAAATTTCTGGTATTTTTTAATTTTTTCATAAACTTTTTGATTTTTAGGTTCTCTAATATAAACACTTTTTTTCCAAGATTTGTTTAATAGTTTTGGTGCCATAAGGGTTTTTTCTACATTTATAGAGCCACAACTATGACAATTTAAATAATTTTTCCTTTTTAATTTTTCATATTCTTTTGAAGATGCAAACCAACTGTCAAATAATAAACTACAATTTTTACATTTTAATTTATACTTGATCACGACTAATATTTAATTATTGAAAAAGATATTTCAATCTAATTAATTTCTATAATCTGAGTTAATTTCAATGTATTTTTTTGTAAGATCCATAGTGTAAGTTGAAAATTTTTTTGAACCCCTAAAAATATTTATATTAATATCAATATTGTCTTTTTTCATATAGTTCATCACCTCAAACTCATTATAATTCGGATTTAATTTACCATTACTAATTATTGATAATTCACCAAATTTTATGGATAATTTTTCTAAGTTTATCAAAACATTTGATTTTCCAATCGCCATAACTATTCTGCCCCAGTTCGGATCTTCGCCTGCGATAGCGGTCTTTACCAAGGGTGAATTGGCAACCGAAAAACCAATTTTTTTTGCATCTTCCTCACTTTTGCAATTCTCAACATTGATGGTTACGAATTTTGATGCACCTTCTCCATCCAAAACTACTCTTTTGGCAAGATTTAATAGAAGTTTTTTTAGAGCTTCCTCAAAATCTCTTATTTTTTTATCATTATAATTTTTAATTTTAGAGTGCTTAACTTTGCCAGTTGAAAAAATACTGACCATGTCATTAGTGCTCGTATCACCATCACAACTGATTGCATTGAATGTTGTTGAAATATTTTTTTTTAGAAGTTTTTTCAAAATTTCATTAGGTATATTTGCATCTGTAAAAATATAAGCTAGTGTGGTAGCCATATTTGGCTGAATCATTCCAGACCCCTTAGCAATGCCAAAAATCTTCACTGAACTTCCGCTGATTTTACAATTTTCCATCGATAATTTTGGCTGAGTATCTGTTGTCATAATACCTAAGGCTGCTTTCATCCATATATATTTATTTTGGGTATATCTGATATTTTTGATCAAGTCTGGGATTTTATTTTTAATCTTTTCTTCTGGAAAAATTTCCCCTATTGTGCCTGTACAGCCAAATATTATCTCCTTTGGTTTAATTATTTTTGGATTATCCTCATCTTCTTTCTGTTTTATATTTAACTCTTGTGATATTTGATCGGCTATTTTTTCAAGACTTTTATATCCTTGTTTACCTGTAAAACAATTAGCATTCCTAGCATTTACCAAAAGTGAATATATTTTTTTTGAATTCTGATTCAAATTCCACTTGATATTTTCAGATAGGATTTTTGATTGAGTATAAACTGAGGCATAATTCGCTCCATCTCTAAAATAAAACATTACTAAATCATCTCTAGTGTCTTTGTAAAGGTTTGCACACCCACTAGAAATTGAAACACCATCAATATGATCTAAATCCTGATATTCTAACATTCTCTTATTTTTTAATTTAGATGATAAAAAATTAGGTAAATTTATGCCCATAGTATTTAAAATATTTATTTATTCATTATATTAAAGGATATAAGTAAATAATAAATCAAAAACTAATGATTAATCCTTTAAATCTTATTTCAAAACTCATTAAATCAAGTAATCAAAAAGAGCTAGATAGGTTACAAAAAATTGTAAATAAAATAAATTCTTTGGAAGAAAGTACAAAAAATCTTAAAGATAGCGAATTTCCAGAAAAAACCAAAAAATTAAAAGAAAAATTAAAGACTGGAGCAAATGTGGATGAATTACTACCAGAAGCTTTTGCGTTAGTAAGAGAGGCGTCTAAAAGAGTAAGAGGTGAAAGACATTTTGATGTTCAAATTATAGGAGGAATAGTATTGCATGAAATGAAAATTGCTGAAATGAAAACTGGAGAAGGTAAGACATTAACAATAACCTTAGCAGCTTATTTAAACTCTCTTTTTGGAAAAGGAGTTCATATTGTGACTGTTAATGATTATTTAGCAAAAAGGGATTGTTTTGAGATGGGCAAAATTTATGATTTCTTAGGAGTTTCATCAGGTTTTATAAACAATATTCAATCAGACGATGAAAGGAAAAAAAATTATAGTTGTGATATCACTTATGCAACCAACAGTGAATTAGGTTTCGATTACTTAAGAGATAACATGAAATATTCTAATGATGAAATGGTTCAACGAGAACATTTTTTTTCAATAGTTGATGAGATTGACTCTTGTTTAATAGATGAAGCAAGAACTCCTCTAATTATTTCTGGTGCCGCTGAAGATAAAACTAACAAATATCTTTCTGTGGATAAATTGGTCAAAAGATTAAACAAAACCGATTATGAAATTGATGAAAAAGATAAGAATATATTATTAACAAATGATGGCATAAATAATGTAGAAAAAATTTTTTCAAATACAGGTATATTAAAAAATAATAATTTTTATGATCCAGAAAACTTAAATTTAGTACATCACGTTAATCAAGCCTTAAGAGCAAATCACTTGTTTGAAAAAGGAAGAGACTACATTGTTAAAGATAACTCTTTGAAAATTATTGATGAGCTAACAGGAAGAATTCTCGAAGGTAGACGGTTTGGTGATGGTCTACATCAGGCTTTAGAAGCTAAAGAGGGTATTGAAATTCAAGCAGAAAATCAGACACTAGCTTCAATAACTTATCAAAATTATTTTAAACTTTATGAGAAAATCTCTGGTTGTACCGGAACAGCAGTAACAGAGTCTGAAGAATTTTTTGAGATTTATAACTTACCAGTTGTAGTAATACCGACAAATAAAAAAATGATAAGAAAAGATTTTAATGATCAAATATTTAGAACTGAAGAAGAAAAAAATAATGCTATAATTAAAAAGATTATAGATCGTAATAAAGCTGGACAACCACTATTAATTTTTACATCTAGTATTAACAAATCTGAAATCTACTCAAAATTATTACGTAAGGAAAAAATTGATCACGTTGTATTAAACGCAAAAAATCATGAGAACGAAGCCGAAATTATCTCAAATGCAGGTAAAAAGGGTTCTGTGATTATTACAACTAGTATTTCTGGAAGAGGTGTTGACATTCAGCTTGGAGGGAAAAAAAACAATGTTGATGATCAAAAACTGATGGAAGATAAAAAAAAAATAAAATCTTTAGGTGGTTTATTTGTAATTGGCACAGAGAGAATGGAGTCGCGTAGAGTTGATAATCAAGCAAGAGGTAGGTCTGGACGTCAAGGGGATGAAGGAAGTTCAATTTTTTACGTAAGTTTAGAAGACGATTTAATGAGAATTTTTGGATCAGACTCTATGAACAGTATGCTTGAAAAACTAGGTTTGAAAGATGGTGAGAGTATTGATCATCCATGGATAAATAAAGCATTAGAGAGAGCACAACAAAAAGTGGAGTCTAGAAATTTTGATATAAGAAAAACTCTTATTAAATTTGACAATGTATTAAATGACCAAAGACATGTAATTTTTTCTCAAAGAAAAGAGGCGATGGATAGTGAAAAGATTTTTGATTATTCAATTAATTTTTTGGATGAAATAAAAAAAAATTTAATAGATCTAAAAATTCAAAAGGTTATAAATCCAAAAAGCCCGCATTTCGAGAGTAAGATCAAAACTCTTATGGGTAAAAATTTTAATGAAGAAGAATTAGAGAATTTGTTAAAAAAAAAAGACGATGAATTGATAAAATTAATTTCTGATAGATTTTATCAAGCACGAGAGGAAAGAATTAAACTTTTGGGAGTAGACCAAGCAAAACAAGTAGAAAAAAGAATTTTTTTACAATCTATTGATATTAATTGGAAATCTCATATTCAATATTTAGAACAGTTACGCCAAGTAATTGGATTAAGATCCTATGGACAAAGAGATCCTCTTATCGAGTACAAGAAAGAAGCCTTTTCTTTATTTGAAGATTTATTAAATAAACTCAAGCAAGACTTCATAAATGTTCTGATGAATCTTAAATTTGTTGAGACACCAAGTATTAAACCAGAAGAAGAAACAAATGAAAAAAAAACAATTACCCAAATTAATAAAAAGATAAAAAGAAATGAACCTTGTCCTTGTGGCTCAGGAAAAAAGTATAAGAAATGTTGCGGAAAACTATAAAAAGATTATTACCAAAACCAAAATAAGTATAACCAAAATAGGTAGTACCATTTTTTTTGAGCGTAAAAACTCAAAAATTCTATTTTGTGGTGCTTTTAAAGATCCAAGATCATTTGTATTTGCAACGAAGCCTTTGCTTCTGCCTATCTTCAAAAATTTATTTTTTCTATTATTAAAAATTTCTTCTCCTGACATAGATTGAAAATAATCTAAACTCATCGATAATGAATTTTGAACAGTTTTCAAAATTAAATCTCTATCTCTGTGTGCACCACCAGGTGGTTCTTTAACAATTTCGTCAATCACGTTTAACTCTAGTAAATCTTTTGCAGAAAGTTTCATCGCTTTGGCAGCATCAAGCATTTTTTTTGGATCTCTCCACAGAATTGTTGCACATCCCTCAGGAGAAATAACTGAATAAATCGCATTTTCTAACATTAAGACTTTGCTTGAGGAGGCAAGAGCTATAGCACCCCCAGAACCACCTTCTCCAATAATAATTGCAATTGTAGGAACTTTTAACTTCATACAACACTCTATTGATTTCGCGATTGCCTCTGCTTGACCCCGTTCTTCAGCACCTACTCCAGGATAAGCTCCTGGTGTATCTATAAATGAAACTATTGGTATCCGAAATCTATCAGCCAGCTCCATAAGACGTATTGTTTTTCTGTAGCCCTCAGGTCTCATCATTCCAAAATTTCTTTCAATTCGGCTATCCAGATCTTCTCCCTTTTCTTGACCAATAACTAAAATCGACTGATTTTTAAATTTTGCAAAACCTGTAATAACTGACTTGTCTTCACCATAAAACCTATCGCCTGATAGTGAAATAAACTCATCAAACAAATTATCAATGAAAAATTTTGATTTAGGCCTATCCTCATGTCTAGCAACCATTGTTGTTTGCCAAGGATCAAGGTTTGAATAAATTGAATTCAATTTATCATTTATCTCTTCCTGAGTTTTTGAAATTTTTTGAGTATCGACTTCAGAGATGCCACCCTGATTATATGGATCTTTAAGTTTCTCTAACTCTTCATCTAATTCTTTTATTTCTTTTTCAAAATTAAGGTAGTTTTTCATTGTTTTTTTATAGTGATTAATTAATTAACAAAAAAGGCAATAAAATGATATTGAATTAAACAAATATTTGTTATTTAATGATTATTATTTTAAAGAATAAAGTTTTACTATCGGGAGAGACTATTTTTTAGCGCCGAAGGAGCAACCACCCCGGAAACTCGCAGGCAAAAGGACCGATCGAAGCATAACACTCTGGAAAGAGATTTATTTCCGCCGAAGGAGCAAAACTCTCAGGCAAAAATACAGATGGGGTACGAATTAAAGTGCTATGCAAGAAAAATACATAAAAATTAATAATCTAAAAGTATCTGAAAAACTATCAAAATTTGTAAATGATGAATTATTAAAAAATACAAATCTATCTCCTAAAAATTTTTGGTCGGGTCTTGAAAAAACACTTGATGAGCTTGCACCAAAAAATAGAGAATTGATTAAGTTTAGAGAAGATTTACAAAAGAAAATAGATAAATGGCATATCAAAAATAAAGGCAAAGAATTCAATTTAGTAGAGTATAAAAAATTTTTGTTAGAAATTGGTTATTTAAGAAACGAAGGGCCTGATTTTAAAATAGAAACCAAAAATGTTGATGAAGAAATTGCAAATATAGCTGGACCTCAATTAGTAGTACCCGTCATGAATGCAAGATATGCGTTGAATGCTGCGAATGCAAGATGGATGAGTTTATATGATAGTCTTTATGGTACGGATGTAATTGAACAGTCTGAAGACAGTGTGTCTGAAAGGTATGATCCTTTAAGGGGTGAAATGGTTATTAAATATGGAAGAGATTTTTTAGATAAGTACTTCCCATTAGCTGGATTGAGTTGGAATAAAATAACAAACTTTGCCATAAAATATGGCAAATTAAAAATTTTAAAAGGTGCTGATGTTTTTGATTTAGAAGATGAAGATAAATTTATTGGACACAGAGGTGAAAGTGACAATCCATCTGCAATTATTTTAAAGAATAATAGTTTACATATTGAAATTCTAAAAGATTCAAGAGCGTTTGCTGCTCAACAAGATCATGCAGGAATTAGTGACATAATAATAGAGTCTGCAGTGTCAACAATTTGTGATAATGAGGATAGTGTCGCTGCGGTTGACTCTGAAGATAAAATTATTTGCTATCGAAATTGGTTAGGCCTTATGAAAGGTGATCTAAAATCAAAATTTGAAAAAGAAGGTAAATTATTTGAGAGAAAGCTTAATCCAAACAGAAGTTATATCTCAAAAGATGGTAAAGGTTTAAAGTTACATGGTAGAAGCCTTTTACTTATAAGAAATGTTGGTCATTTAATGACAAATCCGTCGATTTTATTGAGTGATGGAAGTGAAATACCTGAGGGAATTATGGATGCTTTTATAACTACAGCGGCTGCACTACATGATATTAAAAACAAAATTAATTCAAGAACTGGATCTGTGTATATAGTAAAGCCTAAAATGCATGGTCCAGATGAGACGGCGTTTACAGATTTAATTTTTTCTAAAGTTGAGGAGGTTCTTAATTTACCTAAGTATACTTGTAAGATTGGTATTATGGATGAAGAAAGAAGAACATCTGCAAATTTAAAAGAGTGTATTAGAAGTCTCAAAAATAGAGTTTTTTTCATAAATACTGGTTTCTTGGATAGAACTGGCGATGAAATGCACACATCTATGGAAGCTGGCCCTATGATTAAAAAAGGTGATATGAAATCATCTAAATGGATTAACGCTTACGAAAATAATAATGTCGATATTGGTTTAAAATGTGGATTTTCAGGAAAAGCGCAAATTGGAAAAGGAATGTGGGCAATGCCAGATAAAATGAAAGATATGATGGATCAAAAAAAAGGACACCTAAAAGCTGGAGCAAACTGCGCATGGGTTCCATCTCCGACAGCAGCTGCCTTACACGCTTTACACTATCACGAAATAAATATTTTTAATGAACAAAAAAAATTAACGGATAGAGAGCCAGCTAAAATTGATAATCTCTTAACAATTCCAATAGCAGACCGACCTAATTGGTCTGTAACAGATATAAACAAAGAAATTTCTAATTCTGCACAAACTTTATTGGGTTATGTCGTGAGATGGGTAGATCAAGGTGTGGGTTGTTCTAAGGTTCCTGATATTAACAATATTGGTTTGATGGAAGATAGGGCAACTCTTAGAATTTCATCTCAGCATATAGCCAACTGGATCCATCATGGAATTACAACAAAAATACAAGTAATTGAAATAATGAAAGAGATGGCGAAAATAGTGGATGAACAGAATAAAAATGATCCATTATATGTTAAAATGAGTAGTGATTATGAAAACTCTATAGCATTTCAAACTGCTTGTGATCTGGTGTTTAAGGGTAAAGAACAGCCTTCAGGTTACACTGAACCATTACTTCATTTAAATAGGTTAAAAAAAAAAACTAATCTGAGTTCGAAATCAAATTAGATCGATTTTTAAAAGCAGAAATTAAAGTCCCATCATCTAGATTTTCTATCTCACCACCTACCGGCAAACCTTGAGCAAGCTTAGTAATTTTTACTTTTGAATTTTTTAAACTTTCCTGAATATAGTAGGCAGTTGTTTGACCTTCTATTGTGGCACTTGTAGCTAAAATTACCTCCTCAATTTTATCTTTTTCAACTCTTTCTACTAAAGAATCGATTAATAAATCTTCTTTTCTATTTCCTGCAGATGAAATTGTACCGCCAAGAATATGAAAATATCCCTGATATATATTTGAACTCTCGATGGACCATTGGTCAGCAATATCCTCAACAACACAAATCTTATCAAATTTTTTTTTTGAGTTTTCACAGTTATCACAACCTACTAAAGTAGATTTCAATGAACCACAGTTTTTACATCTAGAGACATTTTTGTAAATTTGAGCTAATACACTAGCCAAAGGTTTAATCAGCTGATCTCTATCATTCATCAATTTTAAAACGATCCTTTTTGCCGATTTAGGTCCCAATCCAGGTAATTTGGATATCAATTTAATTAATTCTTCTATCTCATTTATATTTTGCATTATTTATAATGGCCATTTAAAACCTGGAATACCAAAACCACCTGTTGCTTTTGAAATTTCTTCAGATGTTTTAGATTTTAATTGTATCTTTGCGTTGTTATGAGCTGCCACGATTAAATCCTCTATAATTGATTTATCCTCTTTAAAAATATCATCTGAAATCTCAATTTTTTGCATTTCTCCGTCTCCATCTAAAATTATTTTAACAGAGTTTGATCCTGAAATACCTTGTACTCTAATTTTTTTTATATTTTCCTGGCTCTCTTTCATTTTTGCCTCAAGTTCTTTTGCCTTATCTAAAATTTTAGAAAAATCTGTCATTTGTCCTCATCTATTTCATTTGTAATCACATCATTCAAATATGCATCGGGAAATTTCTTTATAAAATCATTATACAGATGAGTTTTTTTTTATATCATTTATTAATTTTTTTTTTTCATCCTCTTCTTGTTGTTTTATAGATAGTTGTCCCATTTCTTTACTAAAAGAGATTATCCATCTCTCTCCGGTCCATTCAAAAAGTTTTGAAGATAACTCTTTAACAAAAGATTTATCGAGATTATCATTAAAAGATATTTCAATTCTATTTCTCTCAAAATTTACCAAATTTACATTTTTTTCAAGTTCATATTTTAATTTAATTTCCTTTTTTTCATTACAAATATCTAAAAGATTTTTAAATGAACTAATCGTTCTTTCCTCAGATTTTATATTCGTATTATCCTCAGATTTAATATTTTTTTCTTGAGTGATATTCTTAATTTGATTAATAACATCATTTTTGGTGATGTAATTTGAATTTTTTTCTATGGATAATGTTGTTTCATTTTTATCTTTTAACTCTGTTTTTTGTTTTGATGGACTAAGATATATCAATCGCATTAAATACATTTCGATTGACAAGTTTTGATTCGAAACTATTTCTAACTCTTCGATGGTTTTAATTGTAAATTGCCAAAATAAAATTAGTATTTTTTTATCTATAGAATTTGAAATTTTTTTGATTTTAGAAAATTCTTCATTATTAAGAGAAAAGTTTGTACTTTCAATTGTTAAAGAATTTATATTCTTAAAGTAATATATTAATTCTAAAAAATCGTTTATAAAAACTTTTGGATCTATACCCTGATCAAAAATTTTTTTATAAAGTTCTATGACTTTTTTTTCGTCACCCAATAAAACTAAATTGAACATTTCAATTAGTTGGGATTTATCAAAATATCCAAAGATTTTTTGTGCTTCGTTTAAATCTAATTCTTTATTGTCTCTCAATGATAACAAACATCTGTCTAATAATGATAATGCATCTCTAACAGATCCCTCAGAAATCTTAACAATTAATTTTAATGCCTCATCAGACACATTGCCGTTCTCTTTGTCTTTCACCTTTTTAATAAATTGAAATAAATCCTCTGATTTAACCCTTGATAGGTCAAATCTTTGACATCTCGATACAATAGTCACTGGAACTTTTTTAATCTCGGTAGTTGCCAAAATAAATTTGAGATAAGCTGGAGGCTCCTCAAGAATTTTTAAGAGAGCATTGAATGCACTAGTAGATATTTGATGTACTTCATCAATAATAAAAACTTTATACTTTGAGGAAGTGGGTCCATATTTTGAAAACTCTATAAGATCCCTAATATCGTTTATTGATGTCTTATCCGCTCCATTGAGTTCTAGAACATCCATGTGACTTGAATTTGAAATACCTTCACAGTTAACGCATAAGTTTTTATCACAAAGTTTTTCTATTCCATTTTGACAATTTAAAGACTTTGCAACAATTCTTGCTATTGTTGTTTTACCCACGCCACGAATTCCTGTAAAAAGATAAGCATTTGGAATTTTGTTAGCTTTAATTGAGTTAATAATTGTGTCTGAAGTAATTTTTTGACCTATTATTTCTTGAAAAATTTTTGGTCTGTATTTCAATGCCAGTACTTTTGATTTTTCGTTCATTATATATCCTTAGGAGACTAGAACCTGAAAAACTCTCTTTACTAGTGCTATCTTTCGATCCTCCTAGGTTTCAAGGAGTATCCACCTCTAGCCTCCTTTGGTATTATAGCAGTAATGTTTTCTAATCTACAACAAAAGAATAAAAATTACTTTTCTCTTATTTTGTCAGCTTCGAAAACACCTAGAACGTGAAAATCTTGACAATGCAAACCTAATTCCTCTAAAGATTTTTTCACTTTTGTGTCTTCTATGTGACCATCAAGATCACATAAGAAAAAATAAGAATCGAAGGAATTTTTTTCAGGGTAACTTTGTAGTTTGGTCAAGTTTACACCATTGATAGCAAAGCCGCCTAGTGATTGATATAAGGCTGCTGGTTTACTTTTTAATTTGAATAGAAAAGATGTAATATATTTTTTGTCACCATATTCTGGTTGAAAGATGTTTTTACCCATAATCAAAAACCTAGTAAGATTTCCTTTTTCATTTTCAATATTTTTTTTTATTATTTCTAGTCCATAAGTTTCTGCGCTTAAAGTAGAGGCTATTGCAGCATTTTTATTATCTTTAATTCTAGATATCATTTCTGCAGATCCAGCTGTATCTGCTCTAACGTGTTCAATTAGATTGTTTGATTTTATAAAATTTGAACATTGTGAGAGTGCTTGCGAATGAGAGTAAACATTTTTTATGTCAGAAATTTTTGTGCCAGGTATTACTAACAAATTATGTTCAATTTTTTGAAAATATTCTGAATAAATATTTAATCGATATTTAAATACCAAATATTCAATTCCTATATTTCCTGTAATTCTGTTAGACTCTGGTATAATTATTCTTGAGGCTGGATCTTCAGAAGCTTTTAAAAAACATTCATCAAAGGTCTTACATGGTATTATCTTAGCTTTTGGGGCAACTGACAAAGCAGCTAGATGTGAATATGCTCCAAATGTTCCTTGAAAGTAAATTTTTTCCATCACGTCTTATATTCCATAATTTTTTTTAATAGCCACAAAATCCTCTTTTGTGTCTATTCCAAGTGAATGAGATTTGGCAAGCGCAACATTAATTTTAATTTTATTTTCTAAAGCTCTTAGTTGTTCTAACTTATATTTAGCCTCATTAGGTGATTGTTTATATGACACAAAATCTCTAAGTGTTCCCATTTCATAACAATAAATACCCACATGATGATATATATTTAAATCTTTTTTTAAAGTTTTTCTTTTGAAATAAATTGCCTCCGGAAAATTTTTGTGATTCAGTTCTTCTTTTGTTTTTACTTTAACCGCACTTTGATTTTCATAAATTTTTTTATCTAAAATTTTTGAAGCAAGAGTGCCAATTTTGGAATTTGTATTTATCATAAATTGATTAAGGTTCCTTATATCATCAACATCAATTAAAGGCTCATCTCCTTGGAGATTCATTACTAAATCAATATTTGAAATCTCAGTTTTTTGTAAAGCTTCATAAATTCTATCTGTTCCTGTATTATGTTTATCGCTAGTCAAAACTGCTTGGCCGCCATTTTTTTTAACATCATCGACGATTTCTTGATTTTCAGTTGCAACTAATACATCCCCAATTTTTGCTTTTTCAGCCTTCTTAAATACGTGAGAAATGATAGATAAACCATTAATTTTTAGAAGTGGTTTTCCCGGCAACCTAGTGGCTGCTAGTCTTGATGGTATTATAATTAGTGTTTTCATGCGTCATTGTTATTTATTAATACACTAAAAGCAGAGGCAATAATATACATCAAATATTTAAGCAATTTTTAATTTATAATGTTATACGTTCAAAATAAAATTTTATAAAATGGATTCTTTTGAAATAAACAAAATAGTAGCTGCAATTTTACTTGTGGCTCTCCTTTTAATAGGTATTAACAAACTATCTGGTGTGATCTTCTATGTTGAAAAACCTAAAACGCCTGGATACACAGTTGATGTTGAACAGTCAGTTACCGCACAATTAAAAACTGAAGGTGAAACTGTAGAGCAAAAAATAGATATCGCCGCTTTAATGGCTATGGGAGATATTACAACTGGAGAAAAAGTTTTTAAAAAATGTGCGGCTTGTCATTCAATTGTAAAAGGTGGAAAAAATAATATTGGGCCCGCACTATACAATGTTGTTGGAAGAAAAATTGGTGTTGTAAGTGATTACAAATATTCTAAAGCATTAGCTGGATATGGAAAGGAATGGACATTTGAAGAATTAAATGGGTATTTAATCAAACCTGCCAAATGGATTAAAGGAACCAAAATGGCATTTGCAGGATTGAGAAAAGAGAAAGATAGGGCCTCGGTGATTAAGTACTTGAATCAAAATTCAGACAACCCATTGCCACTACCTTAATTTTCCAAAACAGTAAAGTAAGATAGATTTTTGTACATACACTCTATTAAGTGCTTGTATCCAAACTTTTGATTGTTTGCTAGAAAATACTTTTTCATCAACTTCATTTCCCCTAGGCAAACAGTGTAGAAAAATACAATCTTTCTTTGCATAACCCATCAGTTTTTTATCAATCTTAAATTTTTTAAAACTTTTCAATTTTTTTGTTTTATTTACTTTGTCATTGATAGATATAACTTTATCAGAAAATAGAACATCTGCTTTAAAAATAGCTTTTTGAGGACTTGAATAAATATCTATTTTATTATTGTTTTTTTTTATGTAATCCATAATTTTTTTATCTGGTTTATATTTTTTAGGACAACCAATTTTTAATTTAAATGAAAATTTAATTGAAGCAGCAATTAAGGAATTTAAAACGTTATTACAGTCCCCTATCCATGCAATATTTAATTTGTGTATAGGCTTCTTTTTTATCTCTTCTACTGTAAAGATATCTGACAAAATCTGGGTTGGGTGGGATGAAGGGCTCAATCCGTTAATAACTGGAATTGATAAATGTTTCTTAAATTCCTCTAGTTTTTTATCACTATCTGTTCTTAACATGAAAGCATTGCCGAAATTAGATAATATCTTAGCTGTATCCTCTGTACTTTCTCCACCTTTAGACAAATGAAGCTCATCAGGTCTCAATGTCAACGTGCTTCCTCCAAGTTGTCTGATAGCAAGATAAAAACTTAGCCTTGTCCTTAAACTTGATTTCTCAAACATTTGAATTAATAATTTTCCTTTAAGAGGAGCATCTTTGTCCACATCCAGATGGCTAAGTTTTTTTCTTAAATTTTTTCTTTTTTGTGCATCACTAATGATTTTTCTAAGATCTTTGGCTGGAATATCTTTTAAATTTATAAAATGTTTCATATTAGCTCATTTTTGAACATACATCATCAATGATTTTTAATGCTTGATTGATTTCTGTTTTTTTAACATTTAGTGGAGGTAGAATTCGAACAACATTCTCAGCTGCACGTATGGTCAGTAATCTCTTTCCCATCAATTTTTTTATAAACTTTGACTGATCTGTATAAAGCTGAACTCCAATTAATAAACCCTTTCCTCTTATTTCTCTGATAATATTTGGATATTTTTTTTTTAAAAGATTTAAATTTACAAAAAAATATTTTGATAATTTCTTTACATTATCTAAGAAACTTTTACTTGAAACTATATCTATTACAGAATTCCCAACTGCCATTGCTAAAGGATTCCCACCGAAAGTTGAACCATGAGTACCTGGTGTCATTGCAGAAGCTACTTTTTTATTCATTAAAACTGCACCAATAGGAAATCCACCACCTATTCCTTTAGCGATAGGAACAATATCCGGTTTTATTTTTGAGCTTTCAAAAGCCAGAAAATTTGCTGATCTTGAAATTCCTGTTTGAACTTCGTCTGCTATTAATAAAATTTTTTTTTTAGTGCATAATTTTCTCAATTCTTTCAGACACCAATCTGGGATTACTTTAATTCCACCTTCTCCCATAATTGGTTCAATCATTATAGCTGCAGTATTTTTAGTGATGTTTTTTTTCAGAGATTTGTGATTTCCAAAAATAAAATGATCAAATCCTGGAACTTTAGGTCCAAAACCTTCTACCATTTTTTTTGATCCACTTGCAAAAATTGCCGCAATAGTTCTTCCATGAAAAGAATTTTTAACACACAAAATTCTGTTTTTATGAGGTTTTCCTATTGAATAAAAATATCTTCTAGCTACTTTAATGGATGCCTCAGTGGCTTCTGCACCACTATTTTGGAATATTACATAATCAGCAAAAGTTTTTTGACATAATTTTTTTGCTAACTTTTCCCCTTCAGGAATTTTAAAGGCATTTGAAATATGCCAAAGTTTTTTAGATTGATTTTGTATTGTTTTAACTAGTTTAGGGTGTGCGTGACCTAAACAATTTACAGCTATTCCTTGAACGAAATCTAAATATTTCACTCCTTTAGAGGTGTAAAGATAGCTTCCTTTACCTTTTGTGAAGGATATTTTTTTTCTATTATAATTTTTTGCTAAATAGCTCATCTCAATATTGTTTGTATAAACAAAAAAATTAAATACAAGTTGGGATTGAATATCATTCAAAATAATTCAATTACAATAATGTTGATAACTGCAAATTATATTTACTTTATTAGTATTTTTTATCAGTATATTGTGTTTATATATTCTCTAAATACATTATATAGTAAATTATGAGCTGGACTGAAGAAAAAGTCAATAAATTGAGAGAGCTTTGGGGAAAAGGAAAGACTGCGAGCCAAATTGCTGAGATAATCGGTGGGATTACTCGAAATGCTGTGATTGGAAAAGCGCACAGACTTAATCTTTCAGCAAAAATCAAAACTAGGACGGTGCCTTCGAATGAAAACTACAATAACGCAGGGGAAAATAGAAAAAATAAAATTAGAAGAGGGAGAAGAAGTAAATTTAAATCATTAATTATAGAAAAAGATTTTGAACCTGAGAACCCAAAACAACTGGAGGAGCTTGATGAAAATTCTTGTAAATGGCCGATTGGTCATCCTGATGAAAAATCATTTTATTTTTGTGGAAGATCATCTTTAAAAGACTTTTCGTATTGTAAGCTTCACTTACTTTATGCTTATCAGCCGAAAGGTAAAAAAGAAGACTTGATTGACAAAGATGATATACCAGAATTTATTGGGAAAAAAATTAAATCTGCATAGTAAATTCTAATTAGAAAAGTTTTTTTTGGAATATTCTCCTCCCTCAGTCCACATGTAAGAATATTTTTTAATTTCCTCACTAAAAATTTTTTTAGATGGCAAACCAATATCGAAATTTGTCTTATATTTGCCTGATTTAACGTTATCATACTTTAACAACTTAAGCTGATCAACTGTTAACAAAGGATTTGGCAATAATTGAAAAAATTTCGCAGTGATCATCGCTAGAGAAAGTGGAAACGGTACTAAGAGTCTTTTTTTATTAATTGCATTAAGTAAGGTTTCTAGAATTTCTTTAAAAGAGAGGACTTCAGGCCCAACACACTCTATAACATTAGAATTTACTTTTGTTGAAACTATAAAATGAATAATATCAGTTAAGTCTGAACAATGAATAGGAGTAAATTTTGTTTTACCATAATAATATAACGGGAAAATTGGTAATCTACTTAATAATGTCATTAAATTACAGCTAAAATTATCTGATGATGAATAAACTATTGATGGTCTTAAAATTGTTGTGTTAGGAAATATCTTCAAAATATTTTGTTCACCATTTAATTTACTTTGAGCATATTTGGACTCTACCGCTTCATTAATCCCTAAAGCAGAAATATGAATAAATTGTTTTAATTTATATTCTTTACAAAGTTTAGCTAAAAGTGATGGAAAGACAGAATGAATATTATTAAATGTATTTCCCCTTTTTTTTTCAAATAAAATACCAATTAAATTAATGCATATTTCAGCTGACTTAAAAAGTTTTCTAATTTTGGGTTCATCAAAAATGCTACACTCTTTTATTTCAATATAACCCGCATTACCTTGGGTTTTAATTATATGGCCTTTTTGGTGAATATTTCTTGTAACTACTGTAACGGTATAGTTATTTTGAGTTAACTTCCTTACAAGATGAGTACCAATTTGACCAGTGCCTCCCCATATTAAAATTTTTTTCATAATAGTAATCAAAAAATAGACATTATTATTTAGTCTTATATATATAAATATATATGAGTAATATCAAAGTTTTTGAAAATGATTTACCCGAAGATTTAGATTTATCAAATGAAAAAGCTATTGGATTAGACAATGAAGCTTTGGGTTTGGTGCTTGGAAGGGACCCTCTTACTTTAGTTCAATTAGGACTTGAGTCAAAAAAATTTTACTTAGTAAAACTCAATAGAGAGACCTATCATGCACCTAATTTGGTAAGAGCCTTATCTAACGAGAAAACTCAATATATCATGCATTATGCTAGACAAGACTTAATGTGGCTAAAATATCACCTTAATGTTGAACCAAAAAATATTTTTTGTACAAAAGTTGCATCAAAAATAGCAAGAACCGCAAGTTCATACCACGGCTACAAAGATCTCGTTAAAGAATTGTGTGGAAAAGATGTTTCGAAAAAAGAACAACAAAGTGACTGGGGCGACCCAAATCTTTCTGAAAAACAAATTAAATATGCTGCTTCTGATACAGAACATTTATTTGAGATAAAAAATAAATTGATTAAAATGTTAGAAAGAGAAAAAAGAATTGATTTATTTAATAAATCTATGGAAGTAATACCAATTTTAGTTAACATGGAAATAGCAGGATACAATCTTTCAACTTTTGAACATTGATTATGAGAAGAAATTTTATCGAAACCGCAAAGGATGTTATTAACTTAGAAATATCTGGATTAATTAAATTAAAAAAAAGTTTGAATAATTCATTCAATGAAGCTGTTAAAGAGATTGCAAAATGTCAATCTAAGGTAATTCTTTGTGGTGTTGGAAAAAGTGGATTAATAGCAAATAAAGTTGCTGCAACTTTTTCATCTGTTGGAACTCCAGCTTTTTTTTTGTCAGCGAGTAATTCATCTCATGGTGATTTAGGAAGTATTACGAAAAAAGATATACTAATTTTGATAAGTTATTCTGGTGAAACTAATGAATTAAAAAATATAATTCAATTTGCTAATAGAAATAAAGTTTTATTAATTGGAATTGTTTCCAAGAAAGACTCTACTTTGCATAATGCTTCAGATATAAAATTATTGACTCCTCAAGTTAAAGAGTCGGGAGGAATAGTTCCAACTTCAAGTACATCGGTACAATTAGCTTTGGGTGATGCTCTAGCCATATCAGTGATGAAACAAAAAAAATTTAATAGAATTGATTTTAAAAAACTTCATCCTGCAGGTTCATTGGGAGCAAAATTGAAAACTGTGGAAGATATAATGTTGACTGGAAAAAAAATACCATTTGTGAATGAGAATTTAAAGATGAAAACAGCTTTAAAAATATTGAGTGATAAAAAACTTGGAGTGCTAATTGTTCAAAACAAAAAAAAACAAACCACAGGAATTATTACTGATGGCCAAATAAGAAGATTTAATCAAAAAAACCCAAGTTTACATTCTACTGAAGTTAATAAAGTTATGACGAGAAATCCGATTAGTGTAGAAAAAAACGATTTGGCTGCAAAAGCTTTATCAATAATGAACAACAAAAGAATCACAGCTTTATGTGTTTTTGATAAAAAAAATAAGAGTAAAACAATTGGAGTACTACACGTACACACAATATTACAGTCAAATATATCTTAAATGACAAATAGTTTAATAATAAAAATTATGCTTGGACTATCTGTCTTAATAATGGTTTTTTTTTTTGGCCTAAAGCTTTTTGAAGAAGAAAATAAAACTTTGACTAAAAAAGAGGTTATAGAAGAAGATGCAGATGCAACAACTAACGTAATAAAAGATGTAAGTTACAGATCAAAAGATGTCAAAGGTAATGAATATATTCTGAATGCAGATGAGGGACAAATAGATTTATCTAACAATAAAATTATATTTCTTACTAAAGTTGATGCGAATATAATTATGATGAGTGGAGAAGTCATTAATATTCAGTCTGATTATGGAAAGTACAATATTAACAATTACGACACTATCTTTTCCAAAAATGTGATGATTAGTTATGAAGACAGTAAAGTTGATGGTAATTACTTAGATTTTTCTCCTAGTAGAAATTCATTGATAATTTCAAAAGATGTTGTTTATTCAAATCAAAAAAGCTCACTTAAAGCTGATGTAGTAGAAATAAATATTGAAACTAAAGATGCAAAGATTTTTATGTACGAAAAAAAGAAAAAAGTTAAAATAAAATCAAATTAAAAAATATGGGTATAATTAAAAAATTCAGAATTAAATCTTTTAAAAGTACAAATACGATTATTGAATTTAAAAATATTTCCTTATCTTATGGGAACAGACTTATACTGGACAATATTAATTTTAAGATTAATGAAGGACAAATTTTTGGAATGTTAGGACCCAATGGAGTTGGTAAATCCACTATATTTAATCTTATCACTGGATTGATATCCCCAAAATATGGTAAAATATTTATTAACGGTCATGATGCTACAAGTTTTCCAATTTATTTAAGAACAAAACAATTCAAAGTTGGATATGTTCCTCAATATGGTGGTTATTTTAATGACTTATCTTTACAAGATAATTTAAAAGCAATTAGCGAAATAATAATAACAGATAAGAATCTTAGATCTCAAAGAATAAATTATGTTATTTCAAAATTTGAGTTAGATAACTTAAAAGACATTAAAGCTAAACACCTCTCTGGTGGACAGAAAAGAAAGTTAGTTCTTGCATTAGCTCTTTTAAGTGAACCAAAAGTGCTTCTTTTAGATGAACCATTTGCTGCTTTAGATGTTCTTACAATAAAAATGCTCCAAGAGATAATTGTTAACTTGCAACAAGAAAGCCGCATTACTATTTGTATATGCGATCACCAAGCTAGAGATTTGCTTGCGTGTGTGGATGTTGCAATGATTTTAAGTAATTGTAAAATTATCGCTCAAGACACTCCCTCAAATTTAGTAAAAAATATCAGTGCTCAAAATGCATATTTTGGTGATAGTTTCAAAATAAACTAATCATTATGTCTGATCACATTATAATTAAAAAAAAAATTGGCAATTTCAAAAAAAAAAATTTTTGTTAGTGGTGATAAAAGTATTAGTATAAGATGGGTCTTATTTGCATCGATAGCATCTGGTATTTCAAAAGCCAAAAATTTATTAATATCTGAGGATGTGCTTTCAGCGATAAATATTATAAAAAAATTTGGAATTAAGGTTGTTCAAAAAAAAGATGCTTTTATAATTTTTGGAAAAGGAATTGATGGATACAGCTATAGAAAAAATACAGTAATAAATGCAGGAAATTCAGCTACTTTAGGAAGATTAATTCTTGGATTGATTATCAACTCCACTAAAACTATTAAGTTAATTGGTGACAAAAGTTTATCTAAGAGAGATTTTAAAAGAGTGACTTCTCCTTTATCTAAATTTGGAGCAAAATTTAAATTGAAAAAAAATTATACTTTGCCACTTACAATCCAAGGATCAAAAATATTAAAATCCATTAAATATAACGAAACAAGAGGCTCGGCTCAATGTAAAAGTGCGGTAATGCTTGCTGCGATGAGAGCTGATGGAACAACATATATAAAAGCGAAAAAAAGTCGAAGCCACACTGAAAAAATGATGAAAAATTTAAACTTACCTATCAAAGTAATAAGGAAAAAAGATTATGATTTGATACAAATTAGGAAAGTAAAAAAAGTTAGAACAATAAACTATCATATTCCTTCTGATATAAGTTCAAGTGCTTTTTTTATTGTAATTACAGTTCTCTCTGAAAATTCTGAACTAGTGATAAAAAATGTTAATATAAATCCTTCAAGAGTTGGCATTATTACTATTTTAAAAAGAATGGGTGTGAAAATAGCTTACAAAAATAAAAAAATTTACAGAGGAGAAGAAATTGCTGATATTAAAATTTGGAGTTCTAAATCGATTAAACCAATTAATTGTCCATCTAGCTTAAACGCTAGTGCTATAGACGAATTTTTAGTAATTTTTTTAGTTGCAGCAAAAGCTAGTGGGATTTCAAATTTTAAAGGTTTGGCTGAACTAGATAAAAAAGAAAGCCCAAGACTAAAATGGGGTTCTAAAATTTTAAATGAGATGGGTATAAAAAATATTACAACAAAAAACTCAATTAAAATATTTGGTAATCCACAACTTAGAATAAATAAAAAAATAATTATCAAAAATTATCTTAAAGATCACAGAGTATTTATGACAAGTGTAGTAGCAGCATTATCATTTGGAGGAATTTGGAAGATACATGATAGTCAAGCTATAAAAACATCTTTCCCAAACTTTTTAGAAATAATAGATGAATTAAGGAATTGATGAAAAAAAGAAAAAAGATAATTAAAGTAGCTATCGACTCCCCAGCGGCAGCCGGAGCAGGGACGCAGGCAAAACTAATTTCCAAATATTATAATTTACTACACCTTGATACAGGACGGTGTTACAGATATGTTGCTAATTTAAAAATTTCAAACCCGTCAAAATATAATTTTAGTTTTATAAAAAAAAAAATTAAGAAATTAAGAATTAAAGATTTACAAAATAAAAAACTTTTGACAGATAAAGTTGCGACTGTTGCTTCGATAATAGCTAAAAATAAAAAGATAAGAAATTTAGTTAACGCCTTTCAATTGAAATGTGCTTATAGTCCCCCACTAAGATATAATGGATCATGTTTAGATGGCAGAGATATTACTTATAAGATAATGCCAGATGCAGAATTTAAATTTTTTATAACCGCCAATATCAAAACTAGGGCGCACAGAAGATATCAAGAATTAAAACGTATTAATAAAAATATAAGCTATAAAGATGTGCTAAAAAGTATTAAAAAACGTGATAAAAATGACTATTCACGTAAAATTTCTCCTCTCAAGAAAACAAAAGATTCAGTATTGATTAACACAACAAATTTATCTAAAAGAGCGTGTTTTTTAAAAATAAAAAAAATTATAGATAGAAAAATTAACACCTAATGGAAATTTATAAAGACTTAACTAATCCAGATAATCAACAATTTGAACAGTTATTAAATAGTCAATTATCTAAAATTAATATTGAAGAGGGTAAAATAATAGAGGGTAAAGTTAACAAAATTACTGAAAAATATGTTTTTTTACATGTAGATGGTCTCAAATCTGAACCTGTCTTAGATATTAATGAACTGAAGACCATGGGATTAAACGAAAAAATTAAAATTGGCGAGAAAATATCGGTCTTACTAGAAAAACTTGAGGATAAAATGGGTGAGGTCGTGGTGTCGGCAAGTAAAGCTCAGAAAATTAAGGGATGGGATAAGCTAGTTGAAGCTTATGAAAAAAAAGAACCAATTATGGGAAAAATTACATCTAAGTGTAAGGGAGGCTGTATAGTTGAACACATAGATACTGGTTCTTTAATGTTTTTACCAGGATCACAAATAAGTGATAAGCCATTGAAAGATATAAGTCATCTGATGAACGAACCACAAAAATTTGCATTAATAAAGTTAGATAAATTAAGAGGAAACGCTTGTGTATCAAGAAGAGAAATTATCTCGTCTTTTAAGAAAGAGGATAAAGCCAAAATTGTTGAAAAATATAAAGTTGGTGACATTATAAAAGGAGCTGAAGTAAAAGGTTATAGTACATTCGGATGTTTTTTTAATGTCAATGGTGAATTAGACGTGCTTGTCCATCTTCAAGAAATAAGTTATAGCAGAGTAAATCATCCTGATGAAGTCTTTAATATTG
This sequence comes from uncultured Pelagibacteraceae bacterium, assembly GCA_902539145.1. Taxonomy (GTDB): domain Bacteria; phylum Pseudomonadota; class Alphaproteobacteria; order Pelagibacterales; family Pelagibacteraceae; genus Pelagibacter. The sequence goes on from CACBHX010000002.1 coordinate 45,673, forward strand.
GTGAAAAACATGATTTAAAAGTAATATCAGTTGATAAAGAAAAGTTACAAGTAGGTTGCTCAGTCAAACAGATGTCTCCAGATCCATTTGAGCAAATTGATAATTACAAATTAAATAATACTTATAAATTTATTGTAAAAAAACTGCAAGATTTTGGAGCTTTTTGTGAACTTGCAGAATTACCAGGGCTTACTGCATTGCTACATTCATCTGAACTTAGTTGGAACAAAAAAAATGTTTCTGCAAAAAAAATGTTTAAAGTTGGTGATGAAATAGATTGTGTAATAACTGAGATAGATAAAGAAAAAAGAAGAGTGGCAATTTCTCATAGATTGACTCTAGAAAATCCATTTGAAACTTTTAACAAAAAATATCCAGTTGGGAGTACTGTAAATGGCGAAGTAATCAACAAAAACGAATACTCTCTGTTTGTAAAAGTTGATGATATAAACGTAGATACTTTTTTACACTGTAATGACCTTACTTATCTTAATAATGGAGAGGAAGAACTAAACAAATATAAAAAAGGCGACAAAATATTGGTTAAGGTATTAGAAATAAAAGTTGATGACCAAAAAATTAGGGTAGGCTACAAACAAACACAAAAAGATCCTTTGGATTGGTTCAGCGATAAGAAAAAAAATCAAACTATCACAGTTAAAATTATCTCAACAGATAGTAAGGGATTAATTGTGAGACCAGAGGGATGTGAAATGGATTTTATTATTAAAAAGTCTCAAATAGCAATCAACTCGGCAGATGCTCGACCGTCGAGATTTACAGGTGGTGAAAAAATAGACTGCGCGATTTCTGAAATTGATTTAGACAAACGTAAGATTTCTTTAAGTATGAAACTTTTAGAGGAAATTGAAAAAAAAGAAGCTCTTAAAAAATATGGAGCAGAGGGATCTGGTAAAAATCTACCTTTTTCATCATTGTCTGATGACTTAAAGAAAAAAGATAAAGATAAATAAGAAAAATAATTAAAAAGAAGTGTAAAATTGGGTGTTGTAAAGTCAAAACTTCTGAAACAAATTTCTAAAAGTTTTCCAAATTTTCTAAAAAAAGATATTGAGAAAGTAACGAACATTATTCTATCCGAGTTAAAGAAAGCACTCAAAAGAGGAGAAAGAGTAGAAATTAGGGGTTGGGGTTCCCTAAGTGCTCGTAATCAAAAATCGTCTATAAGAAGAAACCCCAAGACCGGTGATAAAATTGCCGTACCAGCAAAGAAAGTAATTTATTGGAAAATGAGTAAAGAAATGTTTAAAAAGATTAACGATGAAAAAGAGTAAAATATTTATTGCTTGTGATACTGCAAAAAAATCTAAAATTAAAAGAATTATAAGAGATACACAAAATAATAAATTGAAAATAGGATATAAGTTTGGTTTAGAATTTCTAAACTCAAAAAGTGGTAGAATTTTTTTATCAAAATTAAAAAACAAAATAACCTTTGCTGATTTAAAACTTCACGATATACCCAATACATGTAAATCAACAATTGAAGCAGTAAAAGATTTAAAAGTTAATTATCTTACAATTCACATAAGCTCAGGTTTAGAAGCTCTTAAAGCTGCAAAAAAAGTATCAGGCAAAGTAAAGTTAATAGGTGTAACGGTTCTCACATCTTTAGACAATAAGGCATTAAAAGAAATTGGATTTAATAAAAGTGTTAAAAAATTAGTACTACATCAAGCAAGGTTAGCGAATAAAGCAAAATTAGATGCTATAGTTTGTAGTGCACAAGAAGTAAAAATTGTTAAGAAACAATTTAAAAAAGAAATAATAACTCCAGGAATAAGATTTACTAAAAAGACAAATGACCAAAAAAGAATTTTGACCCCTAATGAGGCTTATGCAAATGGAGCTGATTGGCTAGTGATAGGTAGAGATCTTACAAAAGGAAATATAAAAAAGAATACACAAACATTAATTAATCATTTAAGTCAATGATTAAAGGACTGAAAATTTGTGGGGTCTCAGATCCTAAAACTTTAAATTTTATTTTAAATCACCCTCACCCACCAAAATTTATTGGCTTCATAACAAACTACAAGAAGAGTAAAAGATTTGTTGAATATAAAAAATTGAAGGAACTAATTAATATTGATAAAAAACAGGTGAACTTCACATCTGTACTTGTAAAACCTTCAGATGAAATTTTGGAAAAGATAAAATTTTTAAATTTTGATTATTATCAACTTTATGATGTAGGTCCTGAAAGAACAAAAGAAATTAAATTAAAATATAAAATCAAAATTATTACCGCAATTACTATCTCAAGTAAAGATGATGTGGATAAATATAAAAATTACTCAAATATTTCAGATATAATTCTATTTGATTCAAAAGGTTATCATAAGTCTGAAAGCTTTAATCATAATTTACTTGATGGGGTATCTAAAGAATTGAATAAAATGATTGCAGGAAATATTCAAATAGATGATATTCCAAATTTTAGAAATAAAGATTTTATAATTGATCTTAGTGGAGCGTTAGAAGATGAAAATGGAAAAAAAGATATAAATAGGATCAATAAATTGCTAAATATGTCCTCGAAATATGAAACTTAAAAAAGGAATACCATTAATTGATCAAGGAAATAAACTTGGCTTTTGGGGAGGTAAGTTCGGAGGAAACTTTGTCCCTGAAACACTTAAAAAACCTATCGAAGATTTAGAAATTCTTTTCAATAAATTAAAAAAAGATAAAAAGTTTATTTCAGAAAGAGATAAATATTTCAAAAATTGGATTGGAACCCCCACTCGTTTCATAAAATTAGAGAATTTAACAAAGTATGTGGGGGGAGCTCAAATTTGGTCTAAGGTTGTATCAGATGCAAATGGAGGTGCACACAAAATCTATAATGCAACAGTTCATTGTTTACTTGCAAAACGATCTGGTAAAAAAATTATATGTGGTGACACAGGTGCCGGATATGCAGGAAAAATGTTAAGTATGGCGGCTAAAAAATTTGGTTTAAAATGTAAAATTTTTATGGGAGCAAAAGACATTGAGAGACAACAGCCAAATGTAAGAGCTATGAAAAAAAATGGTGCAGAAGTAGTACCTGTATATTCAGGAAGCCAAACACTAGTTGATGCTGTTTCTGAGTGTATGCGTTTTTGGGTTGCTAATTGTGACACTACAGCTATGTGTGTTGGAAGCACTGTGGGTCCAGCTATTTTTGTTCGCATCTGCGGATGGAGCACAAGTCAAATATCTAGAGAGTTAAAATTTCAATTGATTAATGAATTTGGTTCTATTCCAAAAAAACTAAAACTATATAATTGCGTGGGTGGTGGTAGCTCAAGCTTCGGTTTTTGGAATGAATTTATGGATTATGACAAAAAACAATGTGAATTTATTGGGGTTGAAGCTGGTGGACCTAAAAAAAGCAAAAAACATGCAGCGCCTTTGACCTACGGTTCAAAAATTGGAATACTGCATGGAGCAGCTCAATATGTAAATCAGAATTCAGATGGACAAATAGAAGAAACAGAATCTATTTCTGCAGGGCTTGACTATCCAGGAATTTCTCCACTTCATTGTTTTCTCAAAGATACTAAAAGAGCAAGATATACTGCTGCAAGTGATGAGGACGCATTAAGTGCATATAAGCTTGTAACGAAATATGAAAAATTAAGACCATCTCTAGAACCAAGTCATGCCTTTTCAGTTGCAATAAAAGAGGCCAAAAAAATGAGCAAAAATACAATTGTTGTTGTTAATAGTTGCGGGGATGCTTACAAAGACAAAAAAATTTTGAAAAAAAGACTTGGTAAAAAATATGTTTAATCCAATTGATCTGGCTTTTAAAAAAGCTAAAGAAGAAAATAGGCCTGCTCTTTTGACATATACGGTAGCAGGAGATAATACCAAAAAAAAATCTTTAGTAATACTTAATGCCGTATCAAAATATGCAGATATTTTAGAACTAGGAGTTCCGCATAACACACCAGTTGCAGATGGAAGCCAAATACAAACAAGTGCATACAGGGCTATAAAAAATGGAATTAAAATAGAAGATGTTTTTTGGATAGTTAAAAGATATAAAAAAAATAAAAATTCAAAACCTATTATTTTAATGGGTTACTACAATATGATTTTTCAATACGGACAAAAAAAGTTCCTGGAAAAATGTAAAAAGGTTGGTGTTAACGGTTTAATTATAGTTGATTTTCCTTGGCCAGAAAATAAATCTTTTACAAAAAAATGTAAAAGAAAATCAATTTATTTGATTCAACTTTTGTCACCTACTACATCCAAAGAAAGACTAAAAAAAATAATTAAAGACTCACACCCAATGAATTACTTTATATCCATGCTATCTACTACAGGTGGCAAATTAAAAGTCTCTCCTAAAAAAATTATGTTAAATTACTCTAAAATTAAAAAAATAAATCCAAAAAAGAATGTTGTAATAGGTTTTGGAATTACAGAGAAATCAATAAAATCTCTAAATAAAGCAGATGGATTAGTGGTAGGAAGTGCAATTTGTAAAGAAATTACAAATTCAATCCAAAAAAGACAAAATCCTGTCACAAATGTTGCTAATTTAGTGAAAAAGCTTAAAAATAAAATTTTATGAATTGGATTACCAAAATAATTAAGGCAGGTGAAAAAATTAAGTCTGCTCTTCACAAAAGAGCTACGAAAGAAGATATAGCTAATAGTGACTGGACTTCATGTTGTAAAGGTCCTATCTTAAAAAAAGATCTTAAGAAAAACTTATGGGTATGTCCAGAACCTGAATGCAATAAACATCATAGAATTACACCGAAACAAAGATTTGATATTATTTTTGGTGAAAAAAATTATGAAATTTTTAAAACCCCGATTCCCAAAGATGATCCCTTGAACTGGACTGACTCAAAATCTTATAAAGATAGATTAAAGAGTGCTAGAAAAAAAACAGGTATGGATTGTGGAATGATGGTCGTATGTGGAACAATAAACGATATTAAAATTACAGCTGTTGCATCTGACTTTGATTTTTTAGGAGCATCAATGGCTGCCGCTGAGGGCGAGGCTTTTTTATATGGTATTCAGCATGCAATTGAAAATAAAACACCTTTTTTATGTGTTAGCGCTGGTGGAGGAATGAGAATGATGGAAAGTTTAATTTCTTTGTCCCAAATGACAAGAACAACTTTAGCGATTAACGAATTAAAAAAAAACAACCTACCTTACATCGTTTGTATTACTGATCCAACAGCGGGTGGCATTACCGCATCGTACGCTATGTTAGGTGATATTCATATAGCAGAACCAGGTGCTTTAATTGCATTTGCTGGCGCAAGGGTGATTCAGGGAACGGTCAAAGAGGAATTACCTGAAGGTTTTCAAAAGAGTGAATATGTTGAAAAAACTGGATTTGTAGACTTGATTGTTGATAGAAAAGATCTATCTGAAAAAATTGGAACTTTATTATCAATATTGTTAAAGAAAAATTCTGCTATAAATTCTGAAGAAAATGAAACTTCAGAGAATTCTCAATCGCTTACAAAAGCTGCATCCTAAGGAAATTGATCTTAGCTTAGATCGAATAAAAAATCTTTGCAAAAAATTAGGAAACCCACAAGATGAAATAAAATGTATACAGGTCTGCGGAACTAATGGGAAAGGTAGTACAATTTCTTTTTTAAGATCTATACTCAGAGAAGCAAATATTAAATGTAATGTATACACCTCTCCTCATGTAAAGAGTATTAATGAAAGATTTGTTTATAATGACGAAATGATTAACGATAATGATCTATCAGATTTATTATCTAAGATTGAGGAAGTAAACAATAATAAACCTTTAACATATTTTGAAGCTCTCACAGCTGCATTCTTTTATGGATGCAAAAAGTATAAAGATAATCTAGTGATTGCAGAATTTGGCCTATTTGGAAGGGGGGATGCTGTAAATATTTTAAAAAAAAATCTTTGTAATATAGTTACCTCATGTAGTGAGGATCATTTAGACTGGCTGCCAGAAAATGAGAGAACTATTGAAAGAATAATTTTTGAGAAAACCTCCTCTTTACTAAATTCTAATATAGTAGTTGCTAAACAAAATTCTAATGAAATTGTAGAATGTATTAAAAAAAATATATCTAATAATAGTGCGAATAAATATTTTTTTAATGAAAATTACAACTTTGTTTTAAAGGAAAATAACTTCTTTTATTACGAGGATAAATATGGTGGTTTAAAAATTCCAAAACCCAGCTTAAATGGACAATTTCAACTTGAAAATGCTGCTACGGCAATTGCAACATTAAGAATTTTAGAGGATATAAAAATTAAAGACCAACACATAATAAATGGAGTTCAAAACGCATCCCATATTGCTAGACTTGAGGAAATTAAATCCGGTAAACTTAAAAACTTAGTGAAAAATAATAAACTAATTCTTGATTCTTCACATAATCCTGGTGGATCAAAAGTTCTTAATGAATATCTTCAGACTTTAGATTGTAACAAACATGTTATTATAGGAATGATGGCTAATAAAAATCATGAAGAATACATAAGTTATTTTAAAAATATTTCATCTTTGACTACAGTTGATATACCAAATCAACCTAATGCAATAAGTGGAAAAAAATTAAAAGAAAAATTTAAGGATATACCTAATGTTAATTATAAAGAGAGTATCCAAAAAGCCATTCGATCAATAAACTTAAAAGAGAACGATTTGCTTTTAATAACTGGTTCATTGTATTTAAGTGGAGAATTTTTAAATATTAATTAAATATTTTTTTCCAAAAATTCTTTCATGTTACTTTCTGGGACCCCACCAACTTTTCTGTCAACCTCAACACCTTTTTTATAAATTATAACAGTTGGTACACCTCTTATCCCTGCAGCACTTCCTGTATTTATACCTCCATCTTCAATATCAGCATAATAAAAACCAGCTTTATCCTTATACTCAACTGCTAACTTATCCATTATTGGTTTCAATGTCTTACAAGGACCACACCAAGCTGCTGAGAATTGAATTACAGATACATCCTCACTTTTGATTTTACTTTCAAAATCTTCATCTTTGAAATCTATAAGCATATTATGGGTTTATAATTAATAATTTTAAAGTCAACTACGTAAATTCATACTTTTTTTCAATTGACATAATAAATTGGTTAATTTCATCCAATTTTTTTAATTCAACTTCATCATCTCTATTTGATGCTTGATCTCTTAAATAATCAATTTCAGTATAAGCCATATTAATTGTTTGCCATTTTTCTTTGTTTTTACTTAAAATTCTTCTGGCAATTTCACTTTTAATATTTTTGTATAAGTCAGGTGGTAAAATTTGTGGTGCTTCTTGATAAATTATTTTTTGACCGAACCAACTACATCTTTTGTCCGTAAACTTGTCTAGTAATCTTAACTTATCCTCCCACGAGGAGCTGTGCCAAGTTTTAAATAATGCAGTATCTTTATTTGGAATAAATTTTTCGTATAAAGTTTCTTCTGGTAATAAGTCTTCCTGAGTTTTGGTTTGTGCTTTTTCTTCAGCTGCTTCTCTATGAATAATCTGAATATTTTTACAAAAATTTTCATTTTCTCTAACGAGTTTAGCTCTTTTTTGAATAATTGCTAAATCTAAGTCTAAATAAGGCTTTTGTTTTAAAGCATACTCTTTACTCATAACTACTGGAGCTTTATTTGTTTTTAGAACCCTTAGTGCTTTAGGACTAAATTTTTTCAAAATATCTCTCAATTGATTGACAGATAAATTTAAAAATGGTTCAGGATCTCTTCTTAGATCCCAAAGATATCCCCATGATGCGTATGAAGGATGAAAAGAATGCTTCGGGTGTAGGGTGCAAGCAAGGTACATCATATTTCTACCCTTAACATTTTCAAATATTGAATATATGCCATCATTTGTAAGTAATGTCTCCACACTTGTCTTTGTTGAAGTTTTTAGAAAAGTATCCCAATTATCTTTATGTTTATCTCTTATAATTCTAAGGACTTTTAATGAAGTATAAGCATCGTGAAAAGCCGTGTGTTGTTGAGATGTATCAAATCCTTGCATTCTAGCTAATGCTTCTAAGGCTAGACTTGGGTTTCCAGCTTCAGTCAATTCTGTTTTCAAGGTTTCTGGGTTTAAAGTTTGTGCTGCCCTTGCTATATGCAAACCATCATGTTCTTGATTTGGTGAAGAGTGAGTAAGATAAGGATATCTATTTCCTTTAAAGAAATTAAAATGAAACATTCTTCTATCAAAATTTAGGTTTGACCAACCCATAAACATTGCAGGACCAGCCTTTGAAAAAAAATTTTCTACTGCACCTAAAAATTCATAATGTGAATAATTGCCTTTAGTTAGTAGATCAATACTTGTTGAATTAACGAGTAATGCCTTTGCACTTGGTACCTCTCCTTCTGGCATTCTGCCTCTAATATTAAGTTTTCCAATTTCTTTTAAATTTCTATCAACTACGACTGCTCCAACCTCAATTATTGAACCCCAGATTGTGCTATTAGTTGTTTCTGTATCGTAAATTACTATTTTATCCATTTTTAAAATTCATTTAAATTTGAAAGTTCATGAAATTTTTTTAATCTTCCTAAAAACAAATTTTGATAGATAATTAATTCAGTTCCTTGAATTTTAAATTCTTGAAACAAATTATCCACTGTACAAACAAGTATAACACAAGCGTTAATATTAGAATTATAAACTACATTATGAGCTAATGAGTAGGCTGCGGTTTGTAGTAGCCAAGAATCTATATACTCTACTTTTTTTGGTTTATTAGATTGTTTAAAATCAATTATGGTTTCCTTGCCCTCATATAGTCCAACACAATCTGCGGTGCCCGCATACTTTTCAGGGTAATACATGGTGCACTCAACCCCATAGATTTCCTCTAACCTGTTTGTTAATCCTCTATCAATAATTTCTTTCGCCATTTTTTTATACTGTTCATTATCCTCAAAAAAACTCAAATTTTCTCTTCCTAAAAGATAAGACTCTAAATAACTATGCATTTGAGATCCTCTACTACTAGCCGCCTTAGTAATTGCCTCTGCTTCTTTATAGCCAGTTCTTTCTCGCCAATTCGCTAATGCTGCTTTATCTTCCTCAGATTTTGTTGCATCAAGAATTGATGTTACACTTGGTAATTTTGTTTCTCCTAAAACATATCTTCTTATTCCATCTTCTGTTGCTCTTGATGATATAGGGTAATTGTATTTCTTATTCCAACGCATGTGATTTCTTATAGTCGGTAATATGTGAAAAAAGAAATTATTTTTTGAGCTGTTTATTTCTTTCAACAAATTTCTCAACGTTCTCTGTTAGTACAGCTTTTTCAACTTGCTCGGGATCTTTAATATTTTCTAAAGTTCTAGTAATTGATCTTGCATCTTTTCCAAAACTATCAACAACCGTCATGGCCTCTTCAAGTTTTTTTCTCAATTTATAAATATTATCAAAATGACTAGAAAATCTCGTACTTATAGTTTTTAGATGATCATAAATCTCTGTTGCATGTTTTGAAATTTTGAGAGATTGAAATCCCATGTGTAAAGACTGTAAATAAGCTGATAAAGTATTAGGGCCACAAATTACTATTTTATATTTTTTCATTAATTCTTGGGTTAATAACTCTTTAGTGCTTGGGTCTTGGTACTCAGTTAACTCTTTATAAAGACTTTCAGTAGGAGCATATACTATTGCAAAATTTGACGTTTTTGGAGGAACGATATATTTCTCCATGACACTTTTTGCTTTGGCCTTAAATGCGCTTGCTAATTTTGTTCTAGCATCTGCAACTGCTTTTTTATTATCTGCCTCATGCGCATCTGTAATTGCCTTAAATTTTTCTATTGGAAAATGAGAGTCTACCGGAACCAAAACATCTCCTTGAAGCTTGATTGCAAATTCCACATTTTCACTGGTATCTTCTTTCATTTTGACATTGGTCATATATTGAGACGCAGGTAATAAATCTTTAATTAAAGCATCTAAAGAATATTCAGCTAAAGTTCCATACTTTTTAACCCCTGCTAAAATTTTAGTAATCCCCTCTTGGCTTTGATTTAATAATTTAACTTGTTCGTTGAAATTCCCAACCTTCTGATCAACTTTAGTAAGTGCCTCGGTCATGTCCTTTGTAACCCCAGTTGATAAAGAGTTAAATGATGTAGACATCGAACTTAGAGATGTATTGATTGTAGAGTTTAAACTATCTTTTAATCTAATAATTTCCGCATTCAAATTTGCTATTTCATTAGTCTCATCAGCTCTGTTCTCTTTCTTGGACTTTATATTTAAATACAAAATAGCCAAGATTGCTCCAAACATTAAAATCAAAATTATTAATAAAATTGTGTCCATGATTCGTAACTTGTATTATAAGGGATTTTTATGGAATTATATCTTATTTTGAAAATTATTTTTGGAATAGGGTTTCTAATAGCTGCTTATGCAATAATAAGAAATTTAGATATCATCAAAATTATTCTCATATACTTTAAAGATAAATTACTTAGAAAGTAATTTAACAAAGTTTTTTAAACCTTTTTTTTTACTATTTTTTTTTGAAGTAAAAATACAAGCTTGAGATTTTAAGATTTCTCCATCTTTCAATATACGTAAGTTATTCGCTCTAAGAGTCTCACCTGTAGATGTTATGTCTGTAATTAATTCGGCTGAACCAGTAAAAGGATATGCCTCGGTTGCTCCTAAACTATCAACCAATTTAAATTGGGTAACACCTTTAGAAAATAAAAAATCCCTAGTCAAATTTGGATACTTGGTTGCAACTCTTAATCTTTTTTTCTTTTTATCTCTAAATTCAAATGCAATTTCTTCTAGGTCAGCTATTGTTTGAACATCGATCCAAGGATCTGGTATAGCTACAACTAGATTAGCATTTCCAAAATCAAGTTTTTTAATAACATTTATTTTGTTTTGGGTATTTATCTCACTTTCTTTTAATAAATCAAAACCAGAAAAGCCAATATCTAAAGAGCCATCTCCTAATCTTTCAAGAATTTCTCTTGCATGTAAATATAAAATTTTAATATTAGATTTATTTTTAATTGATCCAATCAAATCTCTTTCTCCTCGTTCAGAAATAAGCTTTAACTTTTTTTTATAAAAAATTTTTAAAACATCTTTTTTTAATCTTCCCTTACTAGGTATTCCTATATTTATTAAATTATTCATCATTGATAATTAAGATTAAGAGCAGCTCCAACTGCTGGTATTTGTTTTTTTGAACCAAGATCAGAAATTAGTTTATCATAACGGCCACCATTACAACAATTAGTAATCTTTGACTTTGATTTAATATCGATTTTAAAAACCATTCCCGTGTAATATTCCAGTTGCCTACCAAAGGCACTAGAGAAGACTACATTCAATCTAGATATTTTATTTTTTGAAATTGGGAAATATTTCTGATCGACAATAAGATTTAATCTGTTTTTCTTGAAAAATTTATTCAATTCATCCGCAGCTTTATTAATCGGACATTTAATTTTCAAAAATTCTTTAATAATTTTTGAAACATTTTTCCCTCTACTTGCTCTTCTTGGGTCCTTAATTTTTTTATCAAATCTTTCTAAAATTTCTTTAATAGTCCTACCTGCAACAACAGATGATTGATTGACTTTCAACATTTTCAAATAACGTTTTTTATCGACTTCAACAATTGTTGGGTCTACATCAGAATTTGTTTCTAATCTTTTTAGTAAATCATTAAAGTAATCTTCTCTCCAAAAATGTCTTGAAAGTCTCAATTTCCATCTCTTAGGAATGTCTAATTTAGAAATTAAAAGATTAAAAATTTCTACATTACCAACTGTAAGTATGCCTGATGAATAATTAAAACTTTTAATTGATTTTATTGAGGTATTTATAATTTCTTTATCATCATTTTTTTCATCTTGAGATCCTATAATCTCAAAACCAACTTGATTTCTAATTATTGAATCCTTTTTATTTTGAGATTTTCTATAAGCTTGACCACTGTAAAATATTTTTTCTTTCCCCCTAAGATTATTTTCCAAATATCTAAGGCAAGACGCTATTGTTAAATCAGGTCTCAAACATAGCTCATTACCTGTCTGGTCTATAAATGAAAAAATAAATTTCCTAAAACTCTCACCTGACCGCTGCACTATATGGTTTGTCTCAATCACAGAAGGTAATTCGATATACTTAAATCCTTTAGATTTTACTGATCTAAGAATTTTGTCAGATGAATTTTTTGATCTCATTAATTAAATTTTCTTTTGCAATCGACTTTTGATTATTTTCACCTTTAACACCAAGTAAGTTTTTTAATGTTACTTTGTTTTCTTTAAACTCATTTTCTCCACAAATTACTGCAACTGGGCACCCTCTTTTATTTGCATAAGTTAGCTGCTTACCAAGATTTTTTTTACTATCTAAAAATATTTCGGAATTAATGTTATTTTTTCTCAAATTATTTAAAATCTCATAATAATTTTTTAAATATTTTTCATCCATCACACACACAATTACTGGTTTTTGTTCATCAATTTCTACCTGATCTAATTGCATCATTGCAAATAACAATCTATCAACACCAATACTTATGCCAG
>CACBHX010000003.1 GCA_902539145.1 uncultured Pelagibacteraceae bacterium
CATATTATTAATTCCTTTGTTAAGCTTTGATATAAAATTGAACAGAGTAGGTTATGGGGGAGGATTCTATGATAGATACATACATAAAATCAAAAAAAAGAAAAAACCTCTTCTAATTGGGTTGGCTTACTCTTTTCAAAGAGTTAAAAAAATATCAACAAATAAACATGATGAGAAACTAGATTTTGTGGTAACAGAAAGAGATTTCCTAGAATGAGAATATTATTTTTAGGTGATGTGGTAGGTAGTTCAGGCTGTTCGAAATTAGTCGAGAGTCTTCCTTCTCAAAAAAAGCAAAGAAAGATCGATTTCGTGATAGTTAATGGTGAAAATGCTGATGAAAGCGGGGTTGGTCTTACAAAAATGATTTGTGAAAAGTTTTATTCTAGCGGTGTTGATGTAATTACAAGTGGAAATCACATTTGGGATCAAAAAGATATTATGAAATTTATTGAGTATGAGAAAAGATTATTAAGACCAAAAAATTTTTTTGAACCATCCCCAGGAAAAGGTTTTGAAATTTTTACTACTGTAAACAATTTTAAAATTGGTGTTTTAAATTTAATTGGAAACGTTTTTATGAAAAAAAGTAACGATGTTTTTGAAACTGTAAATCAATTTTTGAGTAAGTTTAAACTAAAAAAGGATTTTGATTTTTTAGTCGTTGATTTTCATGGAGAAATTACGAGTGAAAAAAATGCAATTGGACATTGCTTTGATGGAAAAGCATCACTTGTGGTAGGTACACATACTCACATACCAACTAACGATGCAAGAATTTTAGAAAATGGCACTGCTTATCAAACTGATGCAGGTATGTGTGGTGATTATGACTCTGTAATTGGGATGAATAAATTTAATTCAATAAATAGATTCATGAAAAAAAACTCTGTGAAACATTTTCCAGCAAATAGTGAGTCAACATTAAGTGGAGTTATCGTGGAGTGTAATATTGAAACAGGTTTGGCAAATAGTGTAGAAAGTTATATCTTCGGAAAACAATTAAAGAATATTTGATTTATGGCAGGACACTCTCATTGGGCTGGAATTAAACACAAAAAAGGAAAGGCTGATAAAGAAAGGTCTAAAATTTTTTCCAAGTTATCAAAAGAAATTACTGTTGCTGCAAAGTTAGGAGACAAAGATCCAGCTATGAATCCTCGATTAAGGTCAGCCATACAAGCAGCAAGATCTGCGAATATGCCAAAAGATAATATAGAGCGAGCTGTGAAAAAATCATCAGCTACTAGTGGTGCAAATATAGAAAATTTAAGGTATGAAGGTTTTGGACCAGATAAAGTTGCTGTAATTGTAGAGACATTAACAGACAACAAAAATAGGACTGCATCCAATATAAGAACTATTTTTCAAAAAGCTGGGGGCAGTCTTGGAACAAAGGGTTCAGCAACACATAATTTCAACCAAGTTGGAGTAATAAAAGTTGACAAAAAAGAAATTTCAGAAGAAAAAATTTTAGAACTAGCCATAGAGGCTGGTGCAAATGAATGTATATCAAATAATACATTACATGAAATTCAGTGTTCAGTGAGCGACATATATAATGTTAAAAAGAAATTAGAAAAAATAATTATTAATTTCATATCTACTGAAATACAATGGCTACCAATTAACAATGTGCAAATTCCAAAAGAAAAGCAAGAAATTCTTATAAATTTTTTTATTTCTTTAGAGGATGATGATGATGTTCAAAATGTGTACTCAAATGCAGAGTTTTTAAATTAAGGTATGCTAATAATAGGTATAGATCCTGGAATTTCTGGTTCAATTTGTTTTTTTAAAGATGGAAATATTTTAGATGTAATTGAAATGCCGATAATGACCGATGGAAAAAAAAATAAAAAACAGATAAATGGTGCTCAAATTTATAATGAAATTTTAAAAAGAATTAATAGTAACCCAAATAATAATATAAGAGTTGTAATAGAGCATGTTACAGCTATGCCTGGGCAAGGAGTAACAAGCATGTTCAATTTTGGTCAGTCTTTTGGAATTTTGAAAGGCATTTGTTCTGCGATGAGGCTACCAATGTTTTTTGTAAGACCTGCAAAATGGAAAAAATATTATAATTTGATTAATTCTGAGAAAGATGCTAGCCGAACAAGAGCTATTGAGATATTTCCAAATTTTTCATCTCAGTTATCTAGAAAGAAAGATTCAAATAAGGCTGATGCTATATTAATTGCTAGTTTTTATTATGAAACTTATAAAATTGAAGATTAAATCTCAATAAATAAGTCAAAATCATGACACATTTAAGTGAAAGAAGCACGTATGGAAGCTGATATATCATCTCAAGCAGTTGGTCTTGCATCAAGCGCTGATTTTTCATTAATGAATTTGTTCATTAGAGCAGACATAGTTGTAAAGTCAGTCATTATAATTCTTATTGTTTGTTCAATTTATTCATGGGCCGTAATTATAGAAAAAATTAAGCTATTTAAAAAAATAAATAAATCTACGGATGATTTTGAAAGTAAGTTTTGGAATTCTAAATCTGCAGAGACTTTTTATAATAATCTTCCTGCTACAACTGAAGATCCAATGGCTTTACTTTTTAGAGACGCAATGCAGAATTTGCTTAAACGAAGATCTAAAACAGATATGAATAGTCGAATGACAACATTACTTGAAACTGGAATTGAAAAACAAATAACTAAAATTAATAAGGGTTTTACTTTTTTGGCCACAGTTGGATCTACCGCACCGTTTATAGGTCTATTTGGAACTGTTTGGGGGATAATGAACTCATTTCAATCTATCGCAATTTCTAGAAATACTAGCTTGGCAATTGTTGCACCTGGAATTGCCGAAGCACTTTTTGCTACTGCTTTAGGGTTGCTAGCTGCTATACCGGCAGTGGTTGCCTATAATAAGTTTAATAACGACTCAATTAAATATTCTCAGAAATTAGAAAATTTTTCTAGGAGATTCTTAACAATAATTTAAATAATGGCTTTTAAGTTAAATCATTCTTCAAAAGAACCTATGAGTGAAATAAACGTCACACCTTTTGTTGATGTAATGTTGGTACTTTTGATAATTTTTATGGTTACAGCACCATTACTTACGGTTGGAGTACAAGTTGATTTACCCGAAAGTTCTGCTGATTCACTTCCTGAGGAGGCTGAACCCTTAACATTATCGATAAATTCAAAAGGTGAAATTTTTATACAAGAATCAAAAGTCGAATATGAAAAAATAATTGCAAAAGTTTTAGCAGTATCAAAAAACAGAACAGATACTAGAATTTATGTGAGGGGAGACAAGACCATAAATTATGGGAGAGTGCTTGAAATAATGGGTCTATTATCTGGGTCAGGTTTTACAAAAGTCGCTTTGATTTCAGAACCATTTAAGGAAAGGTAAAGACTTGAATAGAAGTGTCATTATATCTTCTGTTTTGCATGCGGTATTTATATTTCTAACAGCTATGAGTTTACCATTTTTAACAAAGAAACCTATTGATCTCCCACCAATTGTCTCCATAGAACTAATACAAATTACAGATAAGACAAATATTCCTTTTGCTCCAAAAGCAAAAAAAATTATCGAAGAAGTTAAAAAAAAGGAGGAAAAATTAGTGTCTGAGCAGGCACCACCCAAAAAAATAAAAAAAATAAAACCTGATTCTGTACCTATGCCAGATGATCTTATAAAAAATGAAAAAGAGCTTAAAGAAGATAAGCAAAATCCAGAAGTAATTGATAATGAAGTAAAACAAGTTTCAGAGTTTGAAAAAGATGAACTTTTTGATCCAAACAATATCGCAGCATTGATAGATAAATCAAAAGAAGACACGGCTGAAACAACAAAAAAAAATGACAAGGTTACCCAAGATCAAAAAAGAAATGTTGAAAACGCAGGTTTGTCCTTGAGTGAAGAGGATGCTCTTAAAGCACAAATATTTGGTTGTTGGAGCATACCTTTAGGTTTACCCTATAATGAAAATTTGTTAGTTAGAATCAAATTGTCCTTAAAAAGAGATGGCACAGTTGTTAAATCTGAAATTTTAGATCATGCGAGAATGAATAAACCAGGACAAGGTTTTTATAAAGTATTAGCAGAAAGTGCACTTAGAGCTGTAAAATTATGTCAACCATTGAGGGTGCCGACCACAGGTTACGAAAGGTGGAAAGAATTACAATTAAACTTTGATGCAAGAGAAATGTTAGAGGGTTAGTATAATTTTATGAAAATCTTAATAAAAATAATCATTCTTTTGATTTTACTCCCATCAAAAAGCTTTGGTCTTATTGAAGTTGACATTACAAGGGGAAATCTTGATCCACTGCCAATTGCAGTTTCGCCTCTGTCTATTGATGAAAATTCAAGACAAAATTTTGAAAAAATTTTAAAAAAAAGAAATATTGGTGACGAAATTTCAGAAATAATTGAAATAAATTTAAAAACATCTGGTCTTTTTAATCCTTTAAACAAAGATGCATTTTTACAAGCACCAGATATTGCAAATTTAAAACCAAGATTTGAAGATTGGAACTTAATTAAAGCTCAAGCTTTAATTACTGGAAAAGTCAGTTTCATTGATGAAAAATTACGGGTTGAATTCAGACTTTGGGATGTGCTTGCTGGAAAAGAAATGGTCGCACTAGCATTCACAACCGTTCCTACAAACTGGAGAAGAGTTGGACATATTATAACTGATAAAGTTTATCAGAGATTGACTGGTGAAAAAGGTTATTTTGATACAAGAATAATTTATGTTGCAGAAGAGGGTCCAAAAACTAAACGAATAAAAAAACTAGCAATAATGGATCAAGATGGAGCAAACAATAAATATTTAACTTTAGGTAATGAGCTTGTTTTGACTCCTAGATTTAATCCAACAAGTCAAATGGTAACCTATCTTTCATACTTTAGAAATTTACCGAGGGTATATCTATTAGATATTGAGACGGGAATGCAAGAGGTTGTAGGTGATTTTCCTGGAATGACTTTCGCTCCACGTTTTTCACCAGATGGAAAAAAAATTATTATGAGTTTTGCTAAAGATGGTAACTCAGAAATTTATACTATGGATTTAGAAAATCGAATTGTAGAAAAAATTACCAATCATCCTTCAATAGATACTTCACCTTCTTTTTCCCCAGATGGAAAGTTTATATGTTTTAATTCTGATAGAAGTGGTTACCAACAAATTTATGTTATGAAAAGTGATGGAAGCAATGTTAAAAGAATTTCGTTTGGCAAAGGCCTATATGGTACACCTGTTTGGTCACCAAGAGGTGACTTGATAGCATTTACAAAACTTCATAAGGGCAAATTTTATATAGGTGTTATGAGAACTGATGGCAGTGGAGAAAGACTTTTGACCGAAAATTTTTATCAAGAAGCACCTTCATGGTCACCCAATGGAAGAGTTTTAATATTTTATAGAGAGACAAAAACTGATGATAAGGGGGAGGGATTTTCTGCTAAATTATGGTCTATTGATTTAACTGGATACAATGAGAGGATGGTAAAAACGCCTACAGATGCCTCTGACCCATCATGGTCATCATTATTAAGCAATTAATCTAAATTATCTTGATTTTTTAACTTGAAACATCTATTTAGTTGTGAAAAAGTCAAGAATAAGAAATATTGATCAAGGAGCAATAATGAAATTAAACAAAATTCTAAAAAACACTTTATTAATTGTTTTTGCGTGTTTCGCACTATCAGCGTGTGCGACATCAAAAAAAACAACAGGTCAAATGCAAGGGGACGTTTATACTGGTACAGATACTGTTGAGTATTTAGCATCAGGGGTACCTGACAGAGTGTTTTTTGCAACTAACGAATCAGTTTTGACTACAGCATCAAGAGAGACTTTAAGAAAACAAGCTGCATATTTGAGAAAAAATTCAAAAATCACAATTGTTCTCGAAGGTCATGCAGATGAAAGAGGTACAAGAGAATATAATTTAGCTCTTGGTGAGAGAAGAGCAAATGCCGCTAAAGATTATTTGATGACATACGGAATTTCTTCAAACAGAATTTCAGTTTTAAGTTATGGAAAAGAACGTCCGGTTGACTCGGGTTCAAATCCTTTAGCTTGGTCAAAAAATAGAAGATCTGTAACAGTCAAAGCAAACTAAGTTTTAAATTTAAGACCCTTAAACGAGTTGTTGTTTAAGGGTCTTTTTTTTGCCATTATTTTAATAATAAACTTATGAATGAAGTTAATTATTAAAAAATTAAAATTAAGTATCTTATTTATAATTTGTTTTTTTTATCCATTACATTTACTTGCAGACAATCATAACATTTATGAAACTATAGAACAGTTGCAAAAAGATATCAAAACACTCGAGAAAGCTGTTTATTCAGGATCAACAAATTTTAACAATGTTACTAACAATCAAGATATATCTTTAGACTCAAATTCGGAAGATGTACTAACAAGGCACCTATTAAAACTTACAGAAATTGAAAGCCAATTTCAAGATTTGACCAACAGATTTGAAGAAATTAACTTTAAACTTGATAAGTTATCAAATAGATTTTCAAAAGTTCAAGCAGATAATCAAATAAGATTTCAGGATTTAGAAAACGTTTCAATTACAAATGATAATAAAAAAATTTTAACTAAGGATGATACAAAAGATAAAATTTTACCTGGCAGCTCCCAGCCTCAAGATTTAGGTTCAATATCTTACAAAGATACAGATACTAATGAGATCACTCAACAAACACAATCAATAGACTCAGCTGCAACTGTAGTTACGGAGACTTTTCAAGCTGAAGAAAAAATTCTTCCAAGTGAGTCACCAGAAAGCCAGTATGAATTTGCAACAAGTTTTCTAAAGGTTGGAGATTATTCTACAGCAGAGAGAGCTTTTAGAGAATTTGTACAAACAAACCCAGAGCATAAACTTGCTGGCAACGCGCAATACTGGTACGCTGAAACTTTTAGAATAAGACAACTTTATACAGATGCAGCGTCTGCGTATCTAGAAGGATATCAAAAATACCCTAAAGGAGAAAAAGCTCCTGTAAATTTATTAAAGTTAGGTGTATCAATGGTTCAGATTGGGGAGAAAGATCAAGGTTGCAAAATGATCAATGGTGTCGAAAAACAATATCCAGATGCAAATCAGTCTGTGATACAAAAAGCTAAATATGAGTCTCAAAAATTTGAGTGTAAAAACCAAAATTCCTAAAGTTCTTAAGAATAAACTACATAATAAAAAAATTGGTCAGATTTACAAAAACTTTGCAAAGTCTCTAAGAATTAAAGAGAATTTTATAGTTGCTGTATCTGGAGGTCCTGATAGTCTTGCTTTGGCATTCCTCTCTAAAATTTACTCAATTCAAAAAAAACTTAAAGTAAAGTATTACATCATTGATCACAAGTTACGAGTAGAGTCTACTATCGAAGCAAAATATGTAAAAGAAATACTTAAAAAATTTTATATCAGTTCTGAAATTTTACGCTGGCATGGTAAAAAGCCTAGAAATAATATTCAATCTTCAGCAAGAACAAAAAGATTTGAATTTTTGTTTTCAAAATGTAAAAAATTTGGAATTACCAAAATATTATTGGGACATCATCAGGAAGATTTGTTTGAAAATTTTTTCATAAGAATTCTAAGGGGTTCAGGATTAAAAGGTTTGATTTCATTTGGTAAAGAAACTAAGTTGGACAATATAACGATTTTAAGACCATTAATTAATCAAAAAAAAGAAGACTTAGTTTTTATTTCAAAAAAAGTTTTTGATTTTTATGTTAAAGACCCATCAAATGATGATGAAAAGTTTCAAAGAGTGAGAATCAGAAAACTTTTAAAAGCGCTCGAAAATGAAGGTTTGGATCAAAAAAAATTTATTAAAACTATTCAAAATTTAAAAAGATCCAATGATGTAATTGATTATTATGTCAATAAAAATTTAGAAGAAAATACCTTTTTTTCATCAAAAGAAAAACAATTGATAATTAAAAATGAATTTTTTGAACAACCATATGAGGTAGTATTCAGATCTTTATCTAACTCGTTAAATTTTGTAAGTAAAAAATATTACGCTGTTAGGGGAAAAAAAATTGACAAAATTATTGCTGATATTCGTAAAAGTTCATTTTTTAGGAGCACATTGGGAGGCTGTCTAATCAAAAAAGTAAACCAAACAGTAATTATCTCAAAAGAATATTAACATTCACTGATATTTACCAAAATTGCCACTTGTTAAATCTCAAATAATTCTTATTTTAGACACATGAATTTCAAAAATATAGCAATGTGGGCAGTAATAGTTTTCTTGACCATTGGGCTTTATAATATGTTTAAAAATCCTCAATCGAACATTCGAGGTGCAAACAAGGTAATATTCTCCGAATTCTTAAAAGCAGTTGATAATGGGGAAGTAGTTAAAGTAGAAATTCAAGGTAACAACATTAAGGGTGTTTACTCAGATGGAAATAATTTTACAACATACTCACCGAATGATCCAAACTTAATAGAGAAACTTTCTGAAAAAGGTGTAAGCATTTCTGCAGCTCCTATTGAAGAAAAAATGCCATCACTTTTTGGAGTATTGCTTTCTTGGTTTCCGATGTTGTTATTAATTGCGGTATGGATTTTCTTTATGAGACAAATGCAAGGTGGCAAAGGTGGTGCCATGGGCTTTGGAAGGTCTAAGGCAAAAATGATGAACGAGCTTAAAGGCAAAGTTACTTTCAATGACGTAGCAGGTGTGGAGGAAGCTAAAGAGGAGGTAGAGGAGATAGTAGAATTCTTAAAGGATCCAAAAAAATTTAGTAGACTTGGGGGCAAAATTCCTAGAGGCGCATTGTTAGTTGGTCCTCCTGGAACTGGAAAAACTTTACTTGCTCGAGCTATTGCTGGAGAAGCTGGTGTCCCATTTTTTACAATATCAGGTTCAGATTTTGTTGAGATGTTTGTGGGTGTTGGTGCATCAAGAGTTAGAGATATGTTTGAACAAGGTAAGAAAAACTCTCCTTGTATAATTTTTATCGATGAAATTGATGCTGTTGGTAGAAGTCGTGGAGCAGGTTTGGGCGGTGGAAACGATGAAAGAGAGCAAACACTCAATCAGCTCTTAGTCGAAATGGATGGTTTTGATACTAACGAAGGTGTGATTATAATCGCTGCAACAAATAGACCAGATGTTTTAGATCCTGCTTTATTAAGGCCAGGTAGATTTGATAGACAAGTTGTTGTTTCTAATCCGGATATTATAGGGAGAGAAAAAATTTTGAAGGTTCACGTAAAGAAAATTAAAATGGCTCCAGATGTAAATTTAAGAACCATTGCAAGAGGTACACCAGGTTTCTCAGGAGCAGATTTGGCAAATCTTGTGAATGAAGCAGCGTTGTTAGCAGCAAGAAAAAATAAAAGAATAGTTACCTTGATGGAATTTGAAGAAGCAAAAGATAAAGTAATGATGGGAGCTGAGAGAAGATCCATGGTAATGACTGAGGATGAGAAAAAACTTACAGCTTATCACGAGGGCGGACATGCTCTTGTCTCTTTTAATATGCCAAGCTATGATCCAATTCATAAAGCAACAATTATACCAAGAGGAAGAGCCCTAGGTATGGTGATGAATTTACCTGAGAGAGATAAGCACGGTTACTCTATAAAATATTTGAAAGCTAGACTAGCTGTATGTTTTGGCGGTAGAGTTGCAGAGGAGCTTATTTTTGGTAAAGATGATATTACTACTGGTGCAGGTGGAGGATCAGGATCAGACATTAACCAAGCAACTCAGCTTGCAAGAGCTATGGTAACCAAGTATGGAATGAGTGAAGAAATGGGACCAGTCGAATATGGTGAAAATCAAGAAGAAGTGTTTTTAGGTAGATCAGTGACACAGACACAATCTGTATCGGAGGCTGTTGCTCAAAAAATTGATAAAGAAATAAGAAAGCTTGTTGATGAAGGTTATAATCAGGCAAAAAAAATATTGTCTGAAAAAATTGATGATTTACATAAAATTGCCAAAGCGTTAATGACTTATGAAACTTTGACTGGAGAGGAAATTGAAAATATTATCAATAAAAATGTCTATCCAAAAGATAAGATATTGGAAAAACCAGAGGACAAGGATGATAAAAGTTCTGCCTTAGGTGCAATGGGTTTAAAACCAAAAATTATTCATTAGAAAATAATGGAGAGATATTACACAAGAGCGTGTAATTTCTATTACGGTAATCAATCAAAAAAACTTTTACAAAAAAAAAAAACTATATCTTTACATCAGATAAAAGAAATATCTTTTGATCACATAGAAATTATTACTAGAAAATCAAAAAAAAGAATTCCTATTAACCAAATTAAATATTTACCCAAATATTTAAAAAAAAAAGTAATTTTAGATTTAAAAAAAATTAATTTAAAAAAAAAAAATTTCTCTAACTTTAATTTTAAAAAAGTCCCAAATATATTAGGAGTTTTAAACCTTACCCCTGATAGTTTTTCTGACGGTGGAAAGTTTAATTCAAAAAATAGAGGTATAAATCATGCAATAGAGTTATATCAAAAAGGTGCAGACTTAATTGACATTGGTGGAGAATCTACAAGGCCAGGATCAAGGTCAGTGAGTGAAAAAAAAGAGTGGAACAGAATTAATAAAATTTTAAAACGTATTGTAAAAAAAATACCTATTTCTTTAGACACAAGAAAGTCAAAAATTATGCAAAATGGCATTAAACTAGGTGTCAAGCTAATAAATGATGTTTCTGGATTAAGCTATGATTCTGACACTTTGACAGTCTTAAAAAAAAATAAAATTCCTTTTGTCATTCAACATTCAATAGGAACACCGGAGAATATGCAAAAAAATCCTAAATATAAAAATGTGTTATTAGATATTTATGATTTTTTTGAGGAAAAGATTAAATTAATTAGGTCCAAAGGTATTAAACATAATAACATAATTTTAGATCCAGGAATTGGGTTTGGAAAAAATTTGAAACATAATATGAATCTGATTCGAGGAATTTCTGTTTTTCATTCTCTTGGTTTTCCTGTACTTGTTGGAAATTCTAGAAAAAGGTTTATCAAAGATATATCTAAAGAAAATGACAGTAATAAAAGAATTGGTGGAACAATGTCTTCCACTATATATTTAATGATGCAAGGCGTGCAGATATTAAGAATACACGATGTAAATGAAATTATGCAAGGAGTTAAAGTTTTTCAGAACTTAATCAAAAATTAATGGCAAAGAAATACTTTGGAACTGATGGAATAAGAGGAGCTATTAATAGTAAATATATAAATGGAGACATGTTTTTTAAATTCGGCCTTGCGAGTGGAACTTATTTTAAATCTCAAAAAAAAAGAAAGCAAATAGCAGTTATTGCAAAAGATACTAGACTATCCGGTTACACTCTTGAACCTGCTCTTGTTTCAGGCTTAGCATCTGCTGGTATGCATGTGTATACACTGGGGCCTTTACCAACTAATGGGTTAGCAATGCTTACAAAAGAAATGAAGGCAAATATGGGTATAATGATAACAGCCTCACACAATCCACATTATGATAATGGTCTAAAATTATTTGGTCCAGATGGAATGAAATTATCAGATAAAATTGAGAGAAAAATTGAAGGCCTTATAGATAAAAAAATTTCAAAATATTTCTCCCAACCTAAAAAGTTGGGAAGGGTTAAAAGATTAGAAACTGGCACTGAAAAGTATATTAAGATATTAAAAAAAAATTTTACAAAAGATTTCACTCTAAAAGGGTTGAGAATAGTAATTGATTGCGCTAATGGTGCAGGTTATAAAGCAGGGCCTAAATTATTAAAATCATTAGGAGCCAAAGTTATATCAATAGGCGTGAACCCAAATGGTTTAAATATTAATAAAAATTGTGGATCAACCTTTCCTAGAAAAATTAGATCAGCTGTAAAAAAATATAAAGCTCATATTGGAATATCTTTAGATGGAGATGCTGATAGAGTTATAATGTGTGATGAGAAAAGCAATATTATTGATGGAGATCAAATTATTGCTGCATTAGCGACAAGATGGAAAGTAAAAAAAATGTTAAAAGGTGGAGTAGTTGGAACCTTAATGTCAAACTATGGATTAGAAATATATTTTGTATCGAAAAAAATAAAATTCATTAAAGCAAATGTTGGTGATAGATATGTAAAAGAAAAAATGCAAAAATATAAATTCAATCTGGGCGGTGAACAATCTGGCCATATAATTTTAGGTAAATTTGCAACAACTGGAGATGGTCTGTTAGTAGCTTTAGAGGTTCTTTTCGCTTTAAGGAAAGGAAAAAAAGCAAGCGAATTTTTTAATACATTTAAAAAAACACCTCAACTTTTAGAAAATATCTATGTTAAAGATAAAAGTATTATCAATAAACCAGATATTAAAAAAACTATAAAAATTGCTGAAAAATTAATTAGGGGTCAAGGAAGAATTTTGGTGAGAAAATCAGGAACAGAATCTAAAATAAGAGTTATGGGGGAAAGTGAAAATAAAATACTTTTATCTAAATGCGTAAATATAATATCAAAAAAAATAAAATAAATTGAAACCAAATTCAAAAGTTTTGATTATTGCTGGTTCAGACTCATCTGGTGGAGCAGGTATTCAAGCCGATATAAAAACTGTTACTGCTCTTGGATCCTATGCGATGACAGCCATTACTGCAGTTACCATTCAAAATACCACAGGAGTAAAATCAATTGTTGCAATTGATTCAAAAGAAATTTTCAATCAAATTATTTATTCTTGTAAAGACATAAGACCTAATGCAATCAAAATAGGTATGCTAAACTCTTCAAAAGTTATAAAGTCAGTGATAAAAGCTTTAGATCAAATCAAAATCAAAAAAATTATTTTAGATCCAGTAATGGTTGCAAAAGGTGGATCTAAATTAATAGATAGTAAAGCGATCCAATTATTGAAGACAAAATTAATTAAAAAAGTATCTTTGATAACTCCAAATATTCCAGAAGCAGAAATTTTGACTAAAACAAAAATTTTTAATAAAGAAGACATGATTTATGCCGCTTATAAACTTATAGAATTAGGTGCTAAAAATGTGCTTATTAAAGGTGGGCATCTTAATTATAAAAATGTAATAGATATTTTCATAAATAAAAAAGATATAAAAATTTTTAATAATAAACGTTACAAAACAAAAAATACACATGGAACAGGTTGTACTTTATCTAGTGCTGTTACAGCTTTTATGTCGTGTGGAAAACCAATAAAGAAATCTTGTGAGCTAGGCATTAAGTATGTAAACTTAGCAATTAAATCAAACCCCAATTATGGAAATGGTCATGGCCCAATTAACCATCTTATTTCTTTAAAAGTTAAAACAAAATTTAAATAATGAAAAATATAGTCGTTGTTGGATCTCAGTGGGGTGACGAGGGTAAAGGAAAAATAGTTGACTGGTTATCTGAGCAAGCTGATGTGGTCATAAGATTTCAAGGAGGTCACAATGCTGGACATACTCTTGTCATAGATGGTGTGACTTATAAATTGAGATTACTTCCATCAGGTATAGTTAGAAAAGGGAAGATATCAATTATTGGAAATGGAGTTGTAGTAGATCCATGGGCTTTATTAGAGGAAATCAAGGAAATAAGATCTAAAGGTATTGAGGTTAGTATAAATAACTTTATCATATCAGAGTCTGCAAATTTAATTTTACCTTTTCATAAAGAAATGGATGAAATTAGAGAAGATGCGGCTGGAAAGAGTAAGATCGGGACAACCAGAAGAGGAATTGGACCTGCATATGAGGATAAAGTTGGCAGAAGATCTATACGAGTTATGGATTTAAGGTCTGAAAAAAATTTAGATCAAAGACTTGAATCAGTATTAATTCATCATAACGCAATCAGAAAAGGCTTAGGAAAAAAAATTTTTGAAAAGGATCAGCTTAAGTTTGACTTACTTAAAATAGCACCAGAAATACTAAAATACTCACAACCCGTATGGCTTAAAATTGATGAATTTAAAAAAAAAAAAAAGAAAATTTTATTTGAGGGCGCTCAAGGTATTTTACTTGATGTTGATCACGGAACTTATCCTTTCGTAACCTCATCAAATACTGTAGCATCAAATGCAGCGACAGGAACTGGTTGTGGTCTTAATTCAATAAATTATGTTCTTGGAATAACAAAAGCTTACACAACTAGAGTTGGAGAAGGCCCTTTCCCAACAGAACTAACAGATGATATTGGTGAACTATTAGGTACGCGAGGAAAAGAATTTGGGACTGTTACAAGCAGGAAAAGAAGATGTGGATGGTTTGATGGTGTCTTGGTCAGGCAGACAATAAAAGTTTCCGGTATAAATGCTATTGCATTAACAAAATTAGATGTATTAGATGAATTAGATGAAATTAAAATGTGTGTTGCTTATGACCTTGATGGTCAAAAATTAGAATATTTGCCAGCTGCTGTAGAAGATCAAATAAAAATAAAACCAATTTATAAAACATTTCAAGGATGGAAAGAGTCTACAAGTGGCACAAAAAATATTGACTCCCTTCCAGAAAATGCAAAAAAATACATTTTTGCAGTGGAAGACTTCATTGGTGCAAAAGTATCAAGTATTTCAACTAGTCCAGAGAGAGATGATACTATCTTGATTGAAAATCCTTTTGGTGTTTAGGTCCCAGGTAACAGATTCTTTGATTTAGCTAAAAGAAGCATTTGTCTTTGAAGTTTTTCAAATGCCTTATTTTCAATTTGTCTAACTCTCTCTCTACTAATTTTATATTTTTTACTTAAATCCTCTAAGGTAGTTGGATTATCATTTAGCCTTCTTGAATATAAAATTTCTCTCTCCCTGTCATTAAGAACTTTAACTGAGTCTTTCAATAAATCTTTTCTTTGTTCCATCTCCTCATTATGAGCAAACTTCAAATCATGATCAAGTTCTTTATCTACTAACCAATCCTGCCATTCATCACCGTCTTCACCAACTTGAGCATTTAAAGAAAATTCTTTACCAGAAAGTCTTCTGTTCATAGAAACAACTTCCTCTTTACTTACGTCAAGTTTATTAGCTATATGATTTACGTGTTCATCTCTTAAATCACCTTCAGTTTCTGGTGAAATTTGATTTTTAATTTTTTTTAAATTAAAAAATAATTTTTTTTGAGCAGTAGTTGTTCCAATTTTAACAAGGCTCCATGATCTTAAAATATATTCCTGAATAGAAGCTTTGATCCACCACATTGCATAAGTTGCTAATCTAAAACCTTTCTCAGGTTCAAATTTTTTAACTGCTTGCATCAACCCTACATTTCCCTCTGAAATCATTTCATTAACAGGTAATCCGTATCCTCTATATCCCATTGCAATCTTTGCGACTAATCTTAAGTGACTAGTAACTAATTTTTCTGCAGCCTTAATATTTCCAGTTCTTCTCCAATTTTTTGCAAGCATATACTCTTCTTCTGCTGCTAGCATTGGAAATTTTTTGATTTGCTCTAGATATGCAGACAGACCACCCTCATTAGACAGAGTTGGTAAATTATTACTAATTGTTGTATTCATAGAGGTGTTTATTTAATTTATTATACTTAATTTTCAATAATTTATTTTTCAGTATTTTTCAGCTTTTTTAAAATATTATTAAGGTCTTTTGGCAAAAGAGAGGAAAAAATCAGTGGTTTTTTAGTATCAGGATGTGTGAAACCCAAAGTTTTTGCATGAAGAAATTGTCTTTTTAATCCGTAAATTGAATTTTGGAGATCTAAATCAATATTTTTTAATTTTTTATATTTTTTTTTATATTTATCATCTCCTAATATGCTGTTACCCTTGTAGTTCATATGTACTCTAATTTGATGTGTTCTTCCAGTTTCTAATTTACATTCAACTAAACTTAAAGTCGGTATCTTTTCATTTTCAAAAACTTTAATAGTTTTATAATTGGTTATAGCTTTTTTACCTTTAAAACTACTAACCGTCATTAGTTGTCTGTTTTTTGGACTACGAGTAATAAAAGTTTCAATTCTTCCAGAAGACGGCTTGAGCTTCCCCCATATTAAAAGCTGGTAGATTCTTGTAATTGTGTGGTCATTAAATTGCTTAGATAAATTTTCATGAGTCTTATTATTTTTTGCAATTACAACTAAACCAGATGTGTTTTTATCAATTCTATGAACAATACCAGGTCTTAATTCATCACCAATATTTGATAAAAAGTTTTTGTTATAATTCATTAAGGCATTAACAATCGTTTTATCATAATTTCCAGCTCCTGGATGCATTATTATGCCAGCAGGTTTATCAATTACTAGTAAATCTCTATCTTCATAAATTATATCTAATCTAAAATTATAAGGTTTAAGAGATGCTATTTTTGGCTCTGGAATTTGAAGATCTATAGAGTCGCCAACAGAGACTTTTTTTGACGGACTTTTAATAATTTTGTTATTTAATTTTAATTTTTCTTTAAGTATTAAATTTTTAATCCTAGTTCTGCTGATAAATTCATCTCTTTTGTTAATTAAAACATCAACTCTTAAATTCTTCTCCTGCTCATTAACTATAAAACTAATGTTTTTTTCCATAAAATATAATATTAATACTATATGCGTCTGTAGCTCAATTGGATAGAGCGCCTGACTTCGGATCAGGAGGTTCTGGGTTCAACTCCTAGCAGGCGCACCAATTATTCTCCCATATTTATTAAAGTTCCTTTAATTCGAGCTCTTAAAAAAGATAAATAAAATAGGACTATTCCAATAACTAAATAGATAAGGTTCAATACATATGCTTGTTTTAAATTTTCATAATCAATTGATCCGTTTAAAAGTATATTTCTAGTTTCATCAAAAATATAAACAAGTGGTAAACATTTTGCTATGAATTGAAATATATCTGGTAGAATTTCTATTGGATAGTAAATGCATCCCAGAGGAGCTAGCAAAAATAATGATGACCACGCAATATTTTCAAAAGACGGACCAAATCTAATTAGTCCTGAACTTACAAATAATCCAAGTGTTATCCCAAAAAGATATAAACTAAGGAATAGGAATAAAAGTGGTAATCCTAATTTTAAAATTGATACACCAAATAGAGGAGAGGTTAGCATTATCGCAGGAACCAATCCTATCAAAGTCCTAATCAAAGCAGTAAAAATTAATGAAACAATTATTTCTTTTAGTTTAAGTGGCGCTATAAACAAATTTGTGAAATTTCTACTCCAGATTTCTTCTAAAAAAAGCATGTTAAAACTAATACTTGATCTAAAAAGAATATCGTAAAGTATTGCGCATGTTAAAATTACTCCTAAAGTATTGCTATAGTAGTCACTATGTATTGAGAAGAACTTTGAGATAAAACCCCACAAAATTATTTGAATTGTCGGCCAATAAATTAAATCTAAAATTCTTGGTAAAGAACTTTTAATTAAATAAAAGTGTCTTAGGAAAAGACCATACATTTTATTGAAATTCATACTTTTTCTCTTGTTAGTTTTAAAAAAACTTCTTCCATATTTTTTCTTCCATGTTTTTTAATTAATTCCTCTGGTCTACCCTCATCAATAATTGACCCTTTATTCATCATTAAAACTGAAGAACATAGTCTCTCTACCTCTGCCATATTGTGAGATGCTAATAGAATTGATGTTTTATTTTCCTGTTGATATTCCTCTAAAAAACTTCTAACAAAATCACCTGTTTCAGGATCAAGTGATGCCGTAGGTTCATCAAGAAGTAAAACTTTTGGATTATTAATTATTGACTTTGCAAGACTCACCCTATTTTTTTGACCAGATGACAACTCCCCAGTTAATTTATCTATAAATTCGTAGAGTCTTAATTTTTCACACAGATATTCAATTTTTTCCTTATGTTTGATCACATCATAAAGCCTCCCATAAACTTCTAAATTTTGTCTAACTGTCAATTTTTTTGGCAACTCTATATAAGGTGATATAAAATTTAATTGATTTAATAAATCTACACGTTGATTTTCAATTTCGACTCCATTTATTAAAACTTTTCCTTTTGATGGTTTTAATAAACCTAAAATCATACCGATTGTAGTAGTTTTTCCACAACCATTAGGACCAAGTATACCAATAATTTCATTTTGATTTACTTTAAAAGAAACTTCTTTTACTGCTTCTTTTGTATTATAAGTTTTTGATAATCCTATTACTTCAAGTGGTTTTTTCATTGAATCTTGATGCTCTTAATAACCTATCATTAATTGTTTTACCATATCCTCTATCAGGAATTTTACATACTGCAATCGAGCTGTATTTCTTTTTTTTTATTTTTCTTAAAGTAGAATATAAATTTTTTACAGCTTCTTTTAGATTTCCTTTTTTTGACAAAAAATAATAATTTGGTTTACTTACTTTTTTCTTTCTAATCAATAAGTATGCCTCATCTTTACGAATATTTTTTGCATTAAGTCTGATGGGCAAACCTGGTGAATAATGAACCTTAAGTTGGCCTGGTGAAACAATTTTTGAAGATTTGTTATTTATTGTTATTTTTTTTCTTAGTATTTTTTGAATAGTTGAAACATTTAAGCCTCCCAATCTTAAGATTTGAGGATTCTTTCTGAGATCAATAATTGTTGATTCTACTCCAATAGATGATTTTCCGCCCTCAAGTATGTACTTAATTTTTTTTCCAAAATCTTCTTTTACATCATTTGATGTAACAGCACTAACCCTAGACGAGGGATTAGCACTTGGAGCTGCTAAAGGAAATTCTAAAATTTTTAGTAATCTTCTTGTGACCGAGTGCCGCGGAAATCTTACCGCTAATGTATTTTTTTTGTTAGTAATTATTTTTGAAATTTTTGATGATTTTTTAAGATTTAGTATAAACGTTAAAGGACCAGGACAAAATTTTTTATAAAGTTTAATAAAGTCATTGTTTAAATGACAATCTTTTTTCAACCTTTGAATATTCAAATAATGAACTATTAGAGGGTTATTTTTTGGTCTTTTTTTAAGCTTATATATTTTTTGACAGGCTTGGTCTGAGTAGGCATTACCCGCTAAACCATAAACTGTTTCTGTAGGTATAGCAATACACTCCCTTTTATTTAGAAGTTTTTTTGCTTTTTTAATATTTGCAAGATTCATTTTCATGTATTATCTGAGAGTATTATATGAAAGATAAAGATTTACCAAATGATTATGAATATTCGTCTCTGGAGGAATTAACTCTCGAAGCTAATAAGTTAATTGAGGATTTAGAAAGTCAAAAAGATTTACAAAATTCAATTGAAAAATATCAAAATTTGATAAAACTTAACAATATCATCGAGAATAAATTTAAAAAAAAAGTCATCGATATCAATACAACAACTAAAAATACTATATCTAAGATAATTACAAAAAATAATGCAAAAAAAACTAAATAAAATTGCTAAAGACACAAATATTTTTTTAAAAAGATTTATAAAAAAGCAAAAAAAATCAGAACTGATTGTCCCAATGCAATATGGATTATTTTCGGGTGGTAAAAAAATAAGATCAAAAATACTAGTCGATGTCGGTTCAATGTTTAATTTAAATTACAAAACTTTACTAATTATTGGTGCTGCTGTTGAATGTATTCATGCTTATTCACTTATTCATGATGATTTACCATGTATGGATAATGATTTAATAAGACGAGGTAAGCCTTCTACTCATATCAAATTTGGAGAGTCTACAGCTGTTCTTGCTGGAAACTCACTCTTAACTATGGCATTCGAAATTTTGAGTCACAAAGATTTGAATGTCAATGAAAAAACAAAAATTAGATTAATTAATAAAATTTCAGAGAGTTCTGGACATCTCGGGATTGCTGGTGGTCAATATTTAGATCTTAGCTATGAACATAAGAAAATTTCAGAAAAAAAAATAATTGAAATGGAAATAAAAAAAACTGGAAAACTTTTTAGTTTTTGTTGTGTAGCTCCATTAATTTTAAAGAACAAAAGTAAAAAAGATATTCAAAAGTTTGAAAATATTGGAGCTGATATAGGTTTACTATTTCAGGTTGCTGATGATTTAATTGATTATAATGGAAACCTTTTAGCTGCAGGAAAAAAAACTGGAAAAGATAAGAAAAAAGGTAAAGCAACTCTTATTAGTTTACTGGGAGATAAAAATACTATTAAATATGCGAAAAAGCTAATTTTAAAAATAAATACTAAGTTAAAAAAATATGGACCTAAATCTAAGAATTTAACCGAAACCTTAAATTATATTTTAAATAGAAATAAATGAAAAAAAATTACGAATTTTTAGATCAGATTAATTTTCCATCAGACTTAAAAAAAGTTCCTGAAACAAAACTGCAAAAGGTTGCTGATGAATTAAGAGAGGAAATGATCGATGCAGTATCAGTTACTGGAGGACATTTGGGTGCTAGTTTAGGTGTCGTAGAATTAAGCGTTGCATTACATTATATTTTTAATACACCAAGTGATAAATTAATCTGGGATGTGGGACACCAATGTTATCCACACAAAATTTTAACAGGAAGAAAAGATAAAATAAGAACACTTCGGCAAGGAGGTGGTCTTTCAGGATTTACCAAGCGTTCAGAAAGTGAATATGATCCCTTTGGAGCTGCTCATAGTTCCACCTCAATTTCATCAGCTTTGGGAATTGCAGAGGCAAATAAATTATCAAAAAAATCAGAAAATGTTATAGCAGTGATTGGTGATGGTGCAATAAGCGCAGGCATGGCTTATGAAGCCATGAATAATGCAGGTGCCTCTAAGACTAAAATGATTGTGATATTGAATGATAACGACATGTCAATTGCAAGACCTGTTGGAGCAATGGGAACATATCTAGCTAAAATTTTTTCTGGTAAAATTTATTTTAGCTTAAGAGAAACTATAAAATTGATTACATCAGCATTTTCAAAAAGATTTAGTGCAAAAGCGGGTAAAGCTGAAGATTTATTAAGATCAGCTGTAACTGGTGGAACTTTATTTAGTTCATTAGGTTTCTATTATATTGGCCCTATAGATGGT
Source organism: uncultured Pelagibacteraceae bacterium (assembly GCA_902539145.1). GTDB lineage: Bacteria > Pseudomonadota > Alphaproteobacteria > Pelagibacterales > Pelagibacteraceae > Pelagibacter. The sequence continues at coordinate 20,987 of CACBHX010000003.1, forward strand.
CATGACCTCTCTTCATTGATTCCAATTTTAAGAAATGCAAGGGACACAAAACATCAAGGTCCTATATTAATTCATATAAAAACAAAAAAAGGCAAAGGGTATTCTTTTGCTGAAGAAGCAAAAGATCATTATCATGGGGTATCCAAATTTAATGTAAAGACTGGAGAACAGGAAAAAAGTTCAAGTAAAGTACCATCATACACCAAAGTTTTTGCTGATACTTTGATACAACACGCAAAAAAAGATAGTAAAATAGTTGCAATAACAGCGGCTATGCCAGATGGAACTGGATTAAGTAATTTTCGAAAAGAATTTCCAGATAGAACTTATGATGTTGGTATTGCTGAACAACATGCCGTTACATTTGCCGCTGGTTTGGCGACTGAGAATTATAAACCCTATGCAGCAATTTACTCAACATTTCTTCAAAGAGCATACGATCAAGTTGTTCATGATGTTGCAATTCAGAGTTTACCAGTAAGATTCGCAATAGATAGGGCTGGATTAGTTGGAGCTGATGGACCTACACATGCAGGTAGTTTTGACACGACTTATTTAGCAACACTACCAAATTTTATTGTAATGGCTGCAAGTGATGAGGCTGAGTTAGTTAGAATGATTAACACTTCTACAGAAATAAATGATAGACCCTGCGCATTCAGGTATCCAAGAGGGACTGGTATTGGATCAATATTGCCATCAATTAATGAAAAGATAGAAATTGGTAAATCAAGAATTATTCAAGATGGAAAAAAGTTAGCTTTAATCAATTTTGGTGCGAGATTAAGTGAAAGTTTAAAGGCATCAGAAAATTTAAAAAAAAAAGGTGTTAATATTACAATAGTGGATGCAAGATTTGCTAAGCCGTTGGATGAAAATTTGATTTGGCAATTAGCAACAACACACGAGGCAATTGTAACTATTGAGGAGGGGTCAATTGGTGGATTTGGTTCTCATGTAATTGATTTTCTATCAAAAAAAGGATTAATGGACTCAAATTTAAAATTCAGATCAATGAAACTTCCAGATATTTTTATTGATCAAGACAAACCTGAAAATATGTATAAACTCGCAAATTTAGATAGCATTTCTATTGAAGAACAAATTTTAGATGTATTAAATTCAAATATTATCTTACAAAAACAAAAATAAAGTGATTATCCACATTGAGCTTGATTCAATAAATAATGATCAAGTAAAACGCATGATAGCATAGCCTCACCTACTGGAACTGCTCTAATTCCAACACACGGATCATGTCTTCCCTTAACAGATATTCTAGTATTTTTTCCAAATTTATTAATTGTCTTTCTGCTCTTTAAAATTGATGATGTAGGCTTTACAGCAAATGAAACAATTATTTGTTGACCAGAAGAGATGCCACCAAGAATTCCACCTGCATTATTTGAGTTAAACTTTAATTTATTTTTTGATTTTGAAATTTCATCTGAATTTTCTTCTCCAGACAATTGAGCGGAATTCATTCCAGAACCAATATTAACACCTTTTACAGCATTAATACTCATCATTGCAGATGCAATATCAGAGTCTAGTTTTGAGTAAATTGGTGCCCCCAGTCCTGCAGGAATACCATTAGCTCTAATTTCAATTATAGCACCACAAGATGAACCTGCCTTTCTAATACTTAAAAGATATTTTTCCCATATTTTAAGCACAGATTTATCAGGACAAAAAAACGGATTTTTATAAATTATCCTATCATCCCACTTGTTTGTATCGCATCCAAGAATTCCAAGTTGAGTAACTGCACCAGAAATTTTAAATTTTTTACCTAATTTTTTCTCCAAAACTTTTTTTGCCACAGCTCCTGCTGCAACTCTAGAAGCAGTCTCTCGCGCAGAAGACCTTCCGCCACCTCTATAATCTCTAATTCCATACTTTTTAAAGTAGGTATAATCAGCATGACCTGGTCTGAATTTATCCTTAATATCACTATAATCTTTTGAGCGCATATCCTCGTTATAAATTATTAAAGAGATCGGAGTTCCAGTTGTTTTACCTTCGAAGACTCCTGAAAGAATCTTAACTTTATCACTCTCTTTTCTTTGAGTAGTAAATTTAGATTGACCAGGTTTTCTTTTGTTGAGTTCTGTCTGAATATCTCCTTCATCGAGGTTTATTAGTGGTGGACAACCATCTATTATACAACCAATTGCAGGACCATGAGATTCTCCCCATGTAGTGAAACGAAAAACCTTTCCAAAAGTATTAAATGACATTATTTATATTGTATAGATTATTTTGTTAAAATTATGAATGAAAAAAACTCACTAGGGCTTAATAAATGCTTTCTAGATTTAGATGATCCTTTTAAATTATTTGAAAGTTGGTACGAAGAGGCAAAAAAGAATGAAATTAACGATCCAAATGCCTTAGCTCTTGGAACTGCAACAAAACAAGGCGTTCCATCAGTAAGGATGGTGCTTCTTAAAGGTTACGATAAAAATGGATTTGTTTTTTATACTAATCTTAATAGTCAGAAAGGGAACGAAATTAAAGAAAACCCTAATGCAACGATGTGTTTTCATTGGAAAAGTTTGTTAAGGCAAATTAGAATTGTAGGTACTTTGAGCCAAGTAGATGATGAGGTAGCTGATAATTATTTTAATTCTAGAACTTACGAAAGTAGAATTGGAGCTTGGGCATCAAAACAAAGTAGTGAATTAGCCAATAGAGAAGAATTGATAAAATCACTAGAACAATTTAAAAATAAATACCAAGACCAAAATAATGTTCCAAGACCAAATCATTGGTCTGGCTGGAATTTAAAACCTACAAGTATAGAGTTTTGGTTAGATGGAGATAATAGAATACACGAAAGACTAAAGTATAAATTGACAGCAAATAATGATTGGACAAAAAGTCTTTTAAGCCCCTAAAAATTTCTTGATAAACTAAAAGACGTTAAATTTTCGAGGATATTTTTTTCCTCAGAGTCTTTAAATACTGACAATGAATTTGATGACAAATTAATATAGTGCTTGGCCTTTTGATAACAACTATTTATGATATCGTATTTCTTTATTAAAGATAAAGTATAATTTAAATCATTTTGATTTCTCTCTTCTTTTGCAAAAGTTTTTTTAAGAGTTTCTTTTTCATCTTTATTAGCTTTTTGAAACAAAAGAATTATTGGTAGTGTAATTTTTCCCTCATAGAAGTCTTGACCAATATTTTTTCCAAATAGTTTTAATTCTGAATTATAATCTAAAGTGTCATCAGCAATTTGAAAAGTTAAACCTAAATTCCTACCATAAAACTCTAAAGCTTCTTTCTCTTTAGTTTTCATTTCTGATAAAATTGCTCCTACTTTAGTTGCGGCAGCAAATAACTCAGCCGTCTTTGAAGAAATTATTTTCAAATAAGTTTCTTCAAGCATATCAACTTCACCTTTATATTGGAGTTGCAAAATTTCACCTTGAGCAATTATTGATGATGTTGACGATAATAGTTTTAAAACTTCAATATTTCCATCTTCTACCATCATTTCAAAACACCTACTAAGAAGATAATCGCCAGCCAGAACAGATGAGTGGTTACCCCAAATTTTATTTGGTGTTTTTTTACCTCTTCTAATTGAACCATTATCTATAACATCATCATGCATCAAAGTTGCAGCATGAATTAGTTCCACGCAAGCTGCCAAATTTATATCTCTGGTCCCTTTTGTATAACCACATAACTTTGATGAGCCTAAAGTTAATAAGGCTCTTAACCTTTTGCCACCAGTATTTAAATGATAATCTGTCATTTTTTTAACTAGCTCAACATTACTATCTAATTTTGATTTAATTTTTTCTTCAACAAGCATTAGCTTATTTTCAACTGAGTTTTTAAGTTGAAAGTAAGAGTTATTAATTTGTTTTTTAAGTCGAATTACACTTCCCATAATGTGAGCAAATTAGTTTAATAAGTTTCTTTTGATACTTATCAATTGACGCACCTAAATCTTCAATTATAAGGTGTCTTTATATTAATACAAAAATTCTATAAAGTTTTGTTATGCTCTCAATTTTTAAAAAGAAGAAAATTATCCCTCATATTAAATTAGCTGGTGTTATCGGAAACGTGGGTAAATTTAAACAAGGTATAGATTTTTCAGGTCAAGAAGAGATAATTTTAAAGGCTTTTTCTGTAAAAAAAGCACCATGTGTTGCTATTACAATTAATTCTCCTGGTGGATCACCTGTTCAATCACACTTGATCTTTAATTTTATAAGACAACAAGCGAAAAAAAATAAAAAAAAGGTAATAGTTTTTGCAGAGGATGTTGCTGCATCAGGAGGCTATTTGATTGCGTGTGCTGGTGATGAAATTTATGCAAACTCTAGTTCAATTATTGGATCTATAGGTGTAATTTATTCATCATTTGGTTTTACCGAGTTAATTAAAAAAATTGGAGTTGAAAGAAGAGTTCATACTGCTGGTAAAAATAAAAGCACTCTCGACCCGTTTCTTGAAGAAAAAAAAGAAGATATAGAAAGATTAAAAAATATACAATTAGATTTGCATAAAGATTTTATTAATGTTGTTGAAAAAAGTAGAGGTGAAAAACTAAAGAAATCAGAAGTTGAGTTATTTTCTGGAGAGTTTTGGTCTGGAAGTAAATCCAAAGAACTTGGTTTGATTGATGAAATAGGCGATGCCAATCAAGTGTTGAGAGAAAAATTTGGAGAAGATGTAATAATCAAAAAATTTGAAAAATCTAAAAGTTGGTTAAGTAAGAAATTATCATCATCTAACGATCACGTCGATCAGGTCGCAAATATATTAGAAGAAAAATCTATTTGGCAAAAATATGGCCTCTAAAAAAAGTAAAAAAAAACCAAAGTTTCAAACTTTTCAGGATACAATTTTAAATCTCCAAAAATATTGGAGTAAACATGGTTGTATAATTTTACAACCATATGATATGGAGGTTGGAGCAGGAACTTTTCATCCAGCCACAACTCTGAGGTCACTTGGACCAAAACCATGGAAAGCAGCTTATGTACAACCTTCTAGAAGACCGACTGATGGAAGATATGGAGATAACCCTAATAGACTTCAGCATTATTATCAATTTCAAGTTATAATTAAACCTTCTCCATCAAATATAAAAAAACTTTATTTAAATAGTTTGTCTACAATCGGTATTGACCATAAAAATCATGATATTAGATTTGTTGAGGACGATTGGGAAAGTCCAACTTTAGGCGCAGCAGGTCTTGGTTGGGAAGTTTGGTGTGATGGAATGGAAATAACTCAATTTACATATTTTCAACAAATGGCTGGCTTTGAATGTAAACCTGTTTCAGTAGAAATTACTTATGGCTTAGAAAGAATTTGTATGTTTACACAACAAAAAAATAATGTTTATGATTTAATTTGGAATAACGAAAATGTTGAATACAGAGAAGTTTTTCATCAAGCGGAGAAAGAATTTTCGGCTTATAACTTTGAACATGCTAATACCTCGAATCTGCTAAAAATATTTGATATGTTCGAAAGTGAGGCTAAATCATTAATAAATAAAAAGATATCGCTCCCAGCTTATGATCAATGCTTAAAAGCAAGTCATGTATTTAATATACTTGATGCAAGAGGAGCTATCAGTGTTGCCCAGAGAGCAGAATATATTGGACGTATAAGAGAAATTACAAAATCTGTTGCTTCAATTTGGATTGATACACAAATATAAAATGGCGGAATTTTTTTTAGAATTATTTAGTGAGGAAATTCCAGCTAATTTACAAAAAAATTTTCGTGAAAAACTTTTAGAGGAATTTAGAGAATATTTTATCAATAAATCTATAAAATCAAAAAAAAGTTTTTCATTATCAACTCCAAACAGAGTAATTATCGTATTTGAGGGTTTACAAAAAAAAATTAAAGTTGTGTCTGAGGAAATAAAAGGACCCAAAACTAGTGCTCCTGTAGAAGCAATTGAGGGTTTTTTGAGATCAAATAAAATTGACAAAAAACAACTTATTAAACGTGATACAGAAAAAGGAGAATTCTACTTTTTTAAAACACCCTCAAAAACATTGAACACTTCAGATTTGTTAAAAGATTTAATACCAAAACTTTTAGGTAGCTACCAATGGAAAAAATCAATGAAATGGGGTGAATTTAACCTTAATTGGGCAAGACCCTTAAAGTCTATTTTATCAGTGTTTGATGAAAAAATAATAGATTTCAAATTTTACCATCTAACTTCGTCTAATAGGACCTTTATTGATAAGGATTATGAAGAAAAAACAAGAGTATTTAAAAATTTCAAATCTTATGAAAGATTTTTGAAGATACATGGAACGATTGTTGATCAAACTAAAAGAAAACAAATTATTCAAAAGGAATTCACAAAGATATTAAGTAAAAAAAAATTATTTATTTTAGAAAATTTAAAATTATTTGATGAGGTTGTAGATTTAGTTGAATGTCCAAACGTTTTACTATGTGATTTTGATAAAAAATTTTTGTCAATCCCAAGAGAAATACTTATTTTGACTATGCAGTCACATCAAAAATATTTTCCTACGATTGATAAAAATAATCAAATTACAAATCAATTTTTACTCATTGCAAATAAAAAAGACCAAAAAGGGTTAATCAAACTTGGAAATCAAAGAGTTGTTGATGCTAGATTGAGCGATGCAGAATTTTTTTGGAATAAAGATAAAACGCAAAATTTAGTGAAAAAAGTATCTGAACTAAAAAGAATTAATTTTTTCAAGGGACTTGGAACCTATTTTGATAAGGTTCAGCGAATGAGAAAATTAGGTGGAATGATATCTGATGAATTATTAATTAGTAAAGAAAAAGTAGAGTTATCAGCATCTATTTGTAAAACAGATTTAACTTCTGATTTAGTTGGTGAGTTTCCTGAATTACAGGGAATTATGGGAGGATATTTTTCCGCACAACAAGGTTTTGATAAAGATATTTGTTTATCGATAACTGAACAATATTTACCGATTGGAATAGATTCAAATGTACCAAAAAAACCTTTCAGTATTGCTTTGTCGATGACAGACAAAATAGATAATCTTGTTGGTTTTTTTGGGATTGATGAAAAACCCACAAGTTCAAAAGATCCGTTTGCACTTAGAAGAGTGGCGCTAGGCATAATAAGAATAATAATTGAAAATAAAAAAGACTTAAAATTAAATGATTTTTTAAATTATTCGATTGGCTTATATCAAGAACAAAATTTTACTCTTACTAATGAAGAATTGAAAAAAGATTTAAATAACTTTCTAAAAGACAGATTTAGATATTATCTTAAAGAAAAAGATGTCAGATTTGATATCATTGAGGCTTCAATTTCAAATTTTTCAACTAATAAATTGTTTTCATCTTTCGAAAAAGCAAGATGTGTAAACAAAATAATTAATAATCAAATTGGTATAGATATAACATCAAGCTATAAAAGGGCTTCCAATATACTTCAAAGTGAAATGGAAAATAAAGAAATTGAAATAACTAATTCAACAGATCCTGGTATTTTTAAAAGCGATTACGAAAAAAATTTGTTTAAAAAGATTACTGATATAAAAAAGTATTATTCAGATATAGATAATAATGAAAATTATGAGGAGTCTTTATCAGTCTTAGCTGGAGCAAAAAAAGAAGTATTTGAATTTTTTGATAATGTAAAAGTTAATGAAGATAATGAAGATTTAAGAAAAAATCGTTTGGAACTTATAAATATGTTATGTAAAACCTTTCAAAATTTTATGAATTTTCAATTATTAAAAGCCAATAATGAATAAGTTAATTTTAAATTTTAAATCTAAAGACTCAAAAAAAATTAAAGATCCCAAAAATTTTTTAGGCGGCAAAGGTGCTAATTTATCAGAAATGGGAAGAATGGATCTTCCTGTTCCACCTGGATTTACAATTTCAACAAAAGTCTGTGATATTTTTTACCAAAATAAAAAGAGATTGAATTCTTCATTGATAAATCAAATTAAAAAAGAGTTAAAGATAATCGAGAAAGATGTAAAAAAAAAATTTGGAGATCTTAAAAATCCACTTTTATTATCTGTGAGATCTGGTGCTAGAGTATCAATGCCCGGTATGATGGATACAATACTTAATCTTGGTTTGAATGACAAAACTGTTAAAGCACTAGCTAACAAAACCTCTAATGGAAGATTTGCCAAAGATAGTTATAGAAGATTTATTCAAATGTATGGAAATGTTGTTCTTGGGGTAGAAAATTATCATTTTGAGGAACTTATAGAAAATTATAAATTAACTAAAGGAGTTTTGCTAGATACAGATCTTGATGAAGATGATTGGGATGGTTTGATAAAAGATTTTAAAAACATTGTTAAAGAAAAAACAAAAAAAGAATTTCCTCAAGATACATATCATCAATTATTAGGAGCAATAAGTGCAGTATTTTTATCTTGGGACAGTAATAGAGCTAAAATTTATAGAAAGTTAAATCATATACCATCTGAATGGGGAACAGCAGTTAATGTGCAATCTATGGTTTTTGGAAATATGGGAAATGATTGTGCTACTGGAGTTGTTTTTACGAGAAATCCATCAGACGGAACAAATGATATTTATGGAGAGTATTTAATTAATGCTCAAGGAGAGGATGTTGTAGCAGGAACAAGGACACCACAATATATTACGAAAAAAGCCAAACGAGAGGCAAAAGTTGAGACACTTTCCATGGAAGAGTCTATGCCAAAAGTTTATTTAGAACTTCATAAAATTTTAAAAAAGTTAGAGGTGCATTACAAAGATATGCAAGATGTAGAATTTACAGTTGAGAATGAGAAATTATGGATCCTACAAACTAGGTCAGGTAAAAGGACTGCAAAATCAGCAGTTAAGATCGCTGTAGATATGGTTAAAGAAAAATTAATCACTAAAAATGATGCTGTTTTAAGAGTTGATCCTAATTCTTTAGATACACTTTTGCATCCCACTTTAGATGAGAAAAGTCCAATCAAGGTTATTGCAAATGGTCTCCCAGCATCTCCTGGTGCAGTAAGCGGAAAGGTAGTTTTCACTTCGGAAGAGGCTGAAAGATTAAATGATATGATGCAAGATACAATTTTAGTTAGAGTTGAAACTTCTCCAGAAGATATTCAAGGAATGCATGCTGCAAAGGGCATTTTAACCTCAAGAGGAGGAATGACTAGTCATGCTGCAGTTGTAGCTAGGGGAATGGGAAGACCTTGTGTCTCTGGTTCTAGTGAAATTGAAATTAATTACGATAAAAAAATATTTAAAACATCTTCAGTTGAGGTCAAAGAGGGAGAAATAATCACTATTGATGGCTCTACAGGAAGAATAATTTTAGGTACAGTTCCAACTATAAAACCTGAGATATCAGGAGATTTTTCAAAATTGATGAGCTGGGCTGATAAAATTAGAAAACTTAAAGTACGGACTAACTCTGAGACTCCGCTAGACACTAAAACAGCCAGAGATTTTGGAGCAGAAGGTATCGGGCTTTGTAGGACTGAACACATGTTTTTTGATGAGGAAAGAATTTTATCTGTTCGAGAAATGATTTTATCAAAAACACTCGATGATAGATCTAAAGCTTTGCAAAAAATTCTCCCACATCAAAAAAAAGATTTTATGGAGATATTTAAGATTATGCATGGGCTTCCAGTTACTGTAAGATTATTAGACCCACCCTTACACGAATTTTTACCTAAATCTGATAAAGAAATTTCTGAAGTAGCTAATGTTATTGGATCAGACAAAAAGGAAATTGAAAGCAGGATAGAGGAACTGCACGAACAAAATCCTATGTTAGGACATAGAGGCTGTAGGCTTGGTATCTCATTTCCTGAAATTTATGAAATGCAATGTAGAGCAATATTCGAGGCTCTTGCAGACCTTAAAAAAAGTAAACAAAAATTTGCTTTTCCTGAGATAATGATACCATTAGTTTCAACCGAAGCTGAGATTAAAATAATGAAAAATTTAGTAATTAATACCGCAAGAAAAGTTCAAAAGGAAAACAAAACAAAAATTGAATTTCTTGTAGGAACAATGATTGAGTTACCTAGAGCAGCGATTAAGGCTGATGATATAGCAAAACATGCTGAATTTTTTAGTTTTGGTACCAATGATTTAACCCAAACAACTTTTGGAATAAGTAGAGATGATAGTGGTAAATTTTTGAATGATTATATAGATAATAAGATTTTTACTATTGATCCGTTTGTATCTATTGATGATGGAGTAAAAGACTTAGTGGAAATAGCGGTTTATAAAGGAAAAAAACAGAACAAAAAAATTAAACTCGGTATATGTGGTGAACATGGTGGTGATCCAAAGAGTATCAATTTTTGTTCAAAAGCAGGACTTGATTATGTCTCATGTTCCCCTTACAGGGTTCCAATTGCAAGGTTGGCTGCTGCTCAAGCAGAATTAAAAAAAAAGTAAGTAAAGAAAATATTGGTTTTTAGAAACTTAATAGTAAGATTTTGTTATTTTCATAATTCTGTGGTATTAAATTTGTTTAAAACTTATACATCGCCCAGAAACAAATGGTTAAAAACAATCTTGTATTTAAAGAAATAACTAGTTGTACTGATGAACAAATTAGAAAAATCAGAGATCTAAGAAATTCAGAAAATGTTAGAAAATTTATGTATACAGATCACATTATAACTGAACAAGAGCATCTAAATTATATTACAAAATTAAAGAATGATAAAAAAAATTTAGTCTTCATTATTTTTGATCATACAAATGAAACTATTGGATCAGCATATTTGTATTTTATTGATAGATTGCATAAAAAAGCTGACTGGGGATTTTATACTAACCCAGAAATAAAAAATATTGGCGGTGTTATAGAATACTATTTTATTGAATTTTTTTTTAATCAACTAAACTTTGAAAAACTTAATTGTGAAATAACAGAAAATAATTTTTCTACTTTAAAATTACATAAAAAATTTTTATTTGAAGAAGAGGGAATAAAAAAAGAAAATATAATAAAAAATAATAAAAGAATTAATGTTCATTTTTATGGTTTAACAAAATCTAATTGGAATAATAGAAAATCAGAACTTTCAAAATTCAATAATTTATTTAACAAATATAGTGTGAAATTTGAATTTAATAAAAATAATCTAAAATTAAAATAATTATTGATAAATATAATATTTTGATTATTTAGGGGCGTTCTGTTGCCAGGTGCCCCAAAACCCCGTTTGCTTAATTAACAAAGTTAATTAGGCAGCAAGTGCGTAACTTTCGTTAGCAATTATAAATTAGCCCTTTGCGGAGGAACAATTCCGAACGAAAGAATAGCCTTTAGTCACCCGTCGAATCTAGTTCACCCCCATAAGTTGTAAATGGTGGAGGTGGTGGGTACTGCCCCCACGTCCGCAATGGTTATTACGAAATTCGTTTATCGTCATAGTTGGAAAACCAACATGTTTAATATAAAAGTAATTCTTGAAGATTCAATAAATTATTCATGAAATTAACTAAGGAACAACAACAAGAAATTAAAGATCAACAGTCTCAAGAAAATAAGACAAAGAGAGTTACTGTAGCGGAACTAGAAAATATTCTTTACGAGGCAATACCCATTTTAGATCATGGTTTTATAAGAGTGATTGATTATATGGGTGATGACACATCTATAGTTCAAGCAGCAAGAGTCTCCTATGGAAAAGGTACTAAGAAAGTTTCAACTGACTCTGGTTTGATAAAATATTTAATGAGGCACTGGCACAGTACTCCATTTGAAATGTGTGAAATTAAATATCATGTTAAACTTCCAATTTTTATTGCTAGACAATGGATTAGACATAGAACCGCTAATGTAAATGAATATTCCGCAAGATATTCTATTTTAGATAAAGAGTTTTATCTTCCTGCTATAGAAAATTTAGCAGCTCAATCTCAAAGCAACAGACAGGGAAGAGGAGATGTTCTCTCGGGAGATCAGGCAAAAAAAGTTTTAGATTTATTAAAAAAAGATGCAGAACAAACTTATGATAATTACGAAACTATGCTTAATGAGAGATATGATGGCTCCGTAATTGATGAAAAACAAGTTGGTTTAGCAAGAGAACTAGCAAGAATGAATTTAACTTTAAATACTTATACTCAATGGTACTGGAAAACAGATCTCCTGAACTTGATGAACTTTTTAAGATTAAGAGCTGATCATCACGCTCAATATGAAATAAGAGCTTACGCAGATGCAATGTTGGATACTGTTAAAAGATGGGTACCGATTACTTATGAGGCATTTTTAGATTATAGAGTGGGTGGAACAGAGGTATCCTCAAAAGGAAAAAAGATAATACAAAAACTCATCAGTGGTGAAAAAGTAGATGCTGAAAAGTCTGGCTTATCAAAAAGAGAGTGGAATGAGCTCATGTCTGCTTTAGAGCTTAAAGATAAATTGATTTAATCTTTTTTGCTAAATTAATATAGATTTGAGATATTTTATTGTTTGGTTTACTCTCTACTATAGGCTTTCCGTGATCCCCAAATTTACCAACATCTGGATCAATTGGTATTTCAGCCAAAAATTCTTTATTGAATTCCTCTGCAGTTCTTTTAACTCCACCTTCTCCAAAAATTGCATATTTTTTTCCATCATCCCCTGTAAAAGAACTCATATTATCTATAAGACCCAAAATTTTTACCCCTAGCTTATCAAACATTTTTATTCCTCTTTTGACATCTAAAAGCGCTACTTCTTGTGGTGTAGATACTATGATTGCTCCGTTCATTTCAATGCCTTGAGAAAAAGTTAGTTGAGTATCACCGGTTCCAGGTGGCATATCGACAATTATAAAATCTAAATTTTTCCAGTTAACCTGTTGAGTGAATGTTTTTATAGCACTTGTTACCATTGGACCTCTCCATATCATTGGAGTTTTTTCATCTGTTAGAAAGCCTATAGACATACATTGAATATCGTATTTGATAATAGGCTCTAACTTTTTACCGTCACTTTTTGGCTTCTCATTTATCCCAAACATTTTAGGAATAGAGGGTCCGTATATATCAGCATCCAACAACCCAACTTTACAGCCAATTTGTTTTAAAGCTAAAGCTAGGTTTGTAGCAAAAGTTGACTTACCAACTCCACCTTTAGCACTTGAAATGGCAATTGTGAATTTTGTTCCACTAATTGGCCTCATTTCAGTTGATTTTCCGCTCAACTTTTTTCGCATTGCGTCACTTAATTCTGGCTTTTCTTTAGGCATATTGTGATCTTACCTTGTTTTTCAGCATAAAGACATTATATAGATTGTCATCATGTCGGATGATTTCAGACAAGGCGGTGGAAGTCCTTGGGGTAAGCCCCCAGGAGGAGGAAGTGGAAATGGTTCAGGTAGAGGTCCGACTCCACCAGATGTTGATAAGATAATAAGAGAATTTCAAGAAAAACTAAAAAGGTTTTTGCCAGGTGGGAGTTCCTCTGGTGGAAAACAAGCTATCTTAGTTTTACTTATTTTAGGTTTTGTTTGGTTAGCAAGTGGTCTATACAGAGTATTACCAGATGAGCAAGGTGTAGTTTTAAGATTTGGAAAGTTTGTGAAAACTACTCAACCAGGATTAAATTATCATATTCCTTTTCCCGTTGAGTCTGTTCTAACTCCAAAAGTTACAAAGGTGAACAGAATAGATATAGGCTTTAGGTCTGAGAGAGACAGTGGATTTTCTTCTCAAGGTGGTGTTGCTGATGTTCCACAGGAAAGCTTGATGTTAACTGGTGATGAAAATATTGTTAATATAGATTTTTCTGTTTTTTGGGTAATTAAAGATGCTGGAAATTTTTTATTTAAAATTCAAGATCCAGAGGGCACTGTTAAAGCTGCAGCGGAAACCGCAATGAGAGAAGTTATTGCTAGATCAGATATTCAACCCATTCTTACAGAAGGAAGATCTTTAATAGAAACTGACACCCAAGAGATTATTCAAAAAATTTTAGATGAATACACAAGTGGTATTCAAATTACTCAAGTTCAAACGCAAAAAGCTGATCCGCCAGATCAAGTAATTGATGCTTTTAGAGATGTACAGGCTGCAAGAGCTGATATGGAAAGATCTAAGAACGAGGCTGAAGCATATGCAAATGATGTTATACCAAGAGCGCGTGGGGAAGCAGCTAAAATATTGCAAGCTGCTGAAGCGTATAAAAAAGAGGTTGTTGCAAAAGCCGAAGGTGAAGCAAGTAGATTTTTAGCGATTTATAATGAGTACAAAAATGCTAAATCAGTAACACAAGAAAGAATGTATTTAGAAACTATGGAAAAGGTTTTAGCCGACATAGATAAAGTAATTATAGAAAAAAATGCTGGATCAGGTGTAGTACCATATTTACCATTGCCTGAATTAAAAAAGAAAGTGACTAATTAAATTATGAATATAGGAAAAATTATTGCTGGTATTGCTGTTGCGATTGCTGCAACATTATTCTTCTCAATCTTTATTGTAAAAGAGGTAAATCAAGCTATCGTTTTGCAATTTGGTGATCCGAAAAGAATAATTGTAAATCCTGGTTTGAATTTTAAAATTCCATTTATTCAAAACGTGGTCTTTTTGGATAAAAGAATTTTAAACTTAGATACTCCACCTGAAGAAGTTATTGCATCAGATCAAAAAAGATTAATTGTAGATGCTTTTGCAAGATTTCAGATAGTAGATCCCTTAAAATTTTATATTTCTGTTGGTAACGAACGGGTAGCTAGATCAAGATTAGCAACAATTATTAATTCGAGAATTAGAAATGTTTTAGGTCAACAAGAGCTTCAAACTTTGTTATCAGAGGATAGAACAAAGCAAATGGCATTAATTCAAGAAGGAGTTAATAACGAAGCTGAAAACTTTGGGATAAAAATTAATGATGTAAGAATTAAAAGAGCAGATCTTCCTCAGGCAAACAGTGATGCGATTTTCAGAAGAATGCAAACTGAAAGGGAAAGAGAAGCAAAAGAATTTAGAGCAAGAGGTGCAGAGATGGCAGTAACAATCACTTCCACGGCAGACAAAGAAGTAACGGTTATTTTAGCTGATGCGCAAAAAAAATCAGAGATTATGAAGGGTGAAGGTGATGGTAAAAGAAATAATATATTTGCTAGCGCCTTTGGACAAGATCCAGAATTTTTTGCATTTTATCGAGCAATGCAAGCATACGAAAAAGCTTTGATAGGAGGTGAAACTTCGTTGATTTTATCACCTGACAGTGAGTTTTTTAAATTTTTTGGAAATATAAATCAGCCTCAATCAAATTAAACATTAATGAGAGAATTGATCATTGCATTTGGTCTATTCTTATTTATCGAGGGTGTATTATATGCCATATTTCCATCAAAAATGAAAAGTATGCTTAAAAAATTGGAACTAATTTCCTCAGGACAACTTAGGGCTGGTGGATTATTTTTTGCAATAATAGGGTTTATAATTATTTATTATGCGAAGATTTAAAATAAAAAAAATAAGAGTATTTCTTGTCTCTATTTTATTGTTATTTAACAATTCAATCTCCTCTTTTTCAAAGGAAATTCCAGGATCATTTGCTGATTTAGCAGAAAAATTAATGCCATCAGTTGTAAATATTTCAACTACCACAACTGTTACCACTCAATCTAATCCCTTTCCATTTCAGTTTCCTCCTGGCTCACCATTTGAGGACATGTTCAAAGAATTTGGAGCTCCTCAAGAAAGAAAGTCTGCTGCACTAGGATCGGGTTTTATTATTGATGAAAAAGGATTAGTGATTACGAATAACCATGTAATTCAGGATGCAGAGGATATCATTGTAAGAGTTAATGGTGACAAAGAGTTTAAAGCCCAGGTAATTGGAGCAGACCCTCTTTCTGATATAGCTGTTTTAAAACTAGATTCTAATGAGAAATTTATTCCAGTTAAATTTGGAAATTCTGATAAAGCAAGAATTGGTGATTGGGTAATTGCAATTGGTAATCCATTTGGATTTGGTGGAACTGTGACATCTGGAATTATTTCAGCAAGAAATCGTTCTTTAGGATTAACTAGATATGAGGATTACATACAAACAGATGCATCAATTAACTCTGGAAATTCTGGTGGTCCCCTTTTTGATTTAAACGGAGATGTAATTGGTATCAATACAGCTATTCTTGGAAGAAGTGGTTCTATTGGAATTGGTTTTGCAATACCATCTAACAGTGCAAAAATTGTAATAGATCAGTTGGTCAAATTTGGTGAAACCAAAAGAGGTTGGTTAGGTGTTAGAATTCAGGATGTTACAAAAGAGATTGCTGACGTTGAAAATTTAGATGAGCCTAGGGGTGCATTAGTTGCTAGTGTTGCTGAAAATAGTCCTTCTGAAAAAGCTGGAGTAAAGGCAGGCGATATCATACTTGAATTCAATGGTGAAAAAATAAAAGAGATGAAAGAACTTCCAACAATCGTTGCGAGAACAGAAGTTGGAAAAAACGTAAAAGTAAAAATTTGGCGAAATAAAAAAGAGATAATTAAAACCATCACACTTGGTAGATTAGAAACCTCAGAGGATTTTAAAGTCGCTGAGAAAAAAACTCCATCAAAAGAGACTTCAATAGATGAATTAAAAATAAACGTAAGGCTGATTAATAAAGAAGATATTAAAAGTAGAAATTTACCAAACCAGACTTCAGGTTTAGTAATTACTAAAATTGAAAACGATAGCCCACTTAAAGGGTCTATTGAATTAAATAGTATTATTTTAGAAGCTCAAAAGAAAAAAATAAGATCAATCGAGGACTTATCTAACATTGTAAATAATGTTTTGAAAAGTGATCAAAAAACAATTTTACTAGTTATTTATAATAGTCAAAATCAAAGAAGATATATTGGTATTAAATTAAATTAATTTATGGATTTAAAATCCAAAATTATTTTAATCTACGGACCAACAGCATCAGGAAAATCAGAATTCGCAGTAAAACTTGCAAAAAAAATGAGGGGTGAAATTATAAATGCTGATAGTATGCAGGTATATAAAGAGCTTAAAATTTTATCTGCTAGACCATCTAAAAAAGATTACAAAAAAATTAAGCATCATTTATACGGATTTCATTCTGTAAAAAAAAATTACTCATCAGGAGAATGGCTTAAAGCTGCGAAAAAAAAAATTTCTGAAATTAGAAAGAGAAAGAATGTTCCAATAATAGTTGGAGGTACTGGTTTATATTTCAAAACGTTAACTGATGGGATAGTTAATATTCCGAAAATTCCAATTCAAATAAGAGAAAAAGTTAGGAAATTGAACAGTTCTATGGGTAATAAAATTTTTCTAAAAAAATTAAAAAAACTTGATCCAAAAATTCAAGATTATGTCAATCCATCTGATACTCAAAGATTAATAAGAGCTTATGAAGTTAAATTATTTACCAAAAAAACATTACTTGAGTGGTTTAAGACAACCAAATCAATTTTTGAAGATAAAGACTTTTATAAAATTTACATCGACTACCCAAGGGATATTTTAGTAAAAAAGATTCACAATCGTGCTCAAGACATGATCAATAAAGGAGCCATTTTAGAGGCTAAAAGATTTTTGAACATGAAAATTTCAAAAAAAAGAACTGCTAGTAAAGCAATAGGTCTGACAGAAATTAAGGAATTTATTGATAAAAAAATTGAAATTGATGAGGTTGTAGAGAGAATATCAATAAAGACCAGGCAATATGCCAAAAGACAGGTCACGTGGGGCCGGGGAAACATGGTTGATTGGAATAAAATCAAGCACAATAGACTTAAAAACTTTCTAAAAAATATTTAGATATTTTTTTACTTTACCTTGACCAATTAGCACAACTTCAGCTAGATTGCTTAAATGTCTAAATTATATTCGGGTGCTGAAATTGTTTTTAAATGTCTTGAGGATCAAGAAGTAGATTTTATTTTTGGTTATCCTGGAGGTGCTGTTCTTCCAATTTATGACGAATTAAAAAATCACTCTTCAATAAAACATATATTGGTCAGACATGAACAAGGTGCTGGTCATGCAGCTGAAGGCTATGCCAGATCGTCTGGTAAACCTGGTGTTGTTTTAGTGACTTCAGGGCCTGGAGCCACAAATGTAGTTACAGCTCTAACGGATGCCTATATGGACTCAGTTCCATTAGTTTGTATTTCGGGACAAGTACCAACTCATTTAATAGGCACCGACGCCTTTCAAGAGTGTGATACGACAGGAATTACCAGACCGTGCACTAAACATAATTGGTTAGTAAAAGATATAAAAGATTTATCAAAAACTTTACATGAAGCTTTTAAAGTAGCGACAACTGGAAGACCAGGCCCAGTCTTGGTAGATATCCCAAAAGATATTCAATTTGCAAAAATTAAATATACGAAACGAAAAAAAGAAAAAAAATCTAATGGAAAGTTGCATAATAATTTTTCTCAAAAAGAAATTAATGAACTAGTTGATTTAATTTCAAAGGCTAAAAAACCTGTGGTTTACACAGGTGGCGGTGTAATTAATTCAGGCCCAAAAGCAAGTGAGTCTCTAAGAGAGTTCGTACGAATGATTGGTTTTCCAATTACGTCAACATTACAAGGTCTAGGAGCCTTTCCTGGAGACGATAGTCAGTTTATTGGAATGCTTGGTATGCATGGAACTTATGAAGCAAATAATGCTATGCATGATTGTGATTTATTAATAAATATTGGAGCCAGATTTGATGACAGAATTACTGGAAAGATAGATGAATTTTCTCCGAAATCTAAAAAAGTTCATATTGATATTGATCCATCTTCAATAAATAAAATAATTAAAGTTGATTTAGCAATCGTGGGTGATGTTAATGAGGTTCTCAAAGCAGCCGTTAAAACTATTAGTCAAAAAAAAAATGGTTTTAAAAATTCAAATAAACAAAATGTTTCTAAATGGTGGGAAAAAATTGAAAAATGGAGAGAAAAAGACTCACTCGGTTTTATAAATAGTAAAGAATCTATTAAACCACAGCATGCGGTCCAAAGATTATATGAATTAACAAAAAATCAAGACACATTTATTACTACAGAAGTTGGTCAACATCAGATGTGGGCGGCACAACATTATAAATTTAATAAACCAAATAGATGGATGACATCTGGCGGACTTGGGACGATGGGATATGGTCTCCCAGCTGCGGTAGGTGTTCAAATTGCACATCCTGATAAGCTTGTTATTGATATTGCTGGAGAAGCATCGGTATTAATGACTATGCAAGAGATGTCAACAGCAGTTCAGTATAATTTGCCAATTAAAATATTTGTTTTGAATAATCAATATATGGGAATGGTAAGGCAATGGCAGGAATTACTTCATGAAAAAAACTATTCTGAAAGTTATTCAGAAGCATTGCCAGACTTTGTAAAATTAGCAGAGGCATATGGGTGTAAAGGAATTAAAGCTGATAATCCAGATGAATTAGATCTTAAAATAAATGAAATGTTAGATCATAATGGTCCAGTAATTTTTGATTGCAGGGTTGACCCTAACGAAAATTGCTTTCCGATGATACCATCAGGAAAACCTCACAATCAAATGATTTTAGGTCCAAACGATAAAAAAGATAATAAGATTACGGGTAAAGGAAAAGCTTTAGTTTAATGTCGAACCCCAAATCAGCTTATAATATTCCAACCAAAAAAAGTAAATCTGATACTCATATAATTGTAGTTTGGGTAGATAACGAGGCTGGAGTACTTGCCAGAGTAGTCGGATTATTTTCCGGCAGAGGTTATAATATAGAATCCCTAGCAGTAGCAGAGATTGATGCAACAAAAAATATATCAAGAATTACTATTGTAACGACCGGAACACCCCAGGTAATTGATCAAATTAAACTACAATTAAAGAAATTAGTCCCAGTTCATAAAGTTGCAGACTTTAAAAGAGAAGATAAAAAAGTCATTTTTAAAGAAATGGCTCTGCTTAAAGTTGTGGGGAATAGAAGTGCAATTGATAAGTGTCTTAAAGCTTGCAAAACTTTCAATCCAGTAATATTAGATAAAACAAAAAAATCTGTGGTAATTCAAATTACTGCTCTACGAAGAGAAATAGATAAAATGAATAAAAAATTAAAGTCAAATGGACTTATAAGTACATCAAGAACTGGCGCAATAGCTATGACTAGAGGTTCTGAAATATTTAAATAAATTTACTAAAGGAGAAAAAAATGAAAATGTTTTATGAAAAAGATACAGACAGTAATCTTGTTAAAGATAAAAAAATAGCAATCTTTGGTTATGGTAGTCAAGGTCATGCGCATGCATTAAATTTAAAAGATAGTGGTGTAAAGGAAGTTGTTGTAGCCTTAAGAGATGGATCGTCAAGTATACCAAAAGCAGAGTCAAAAGGACTAAAGGTTATGAATTTATCAGATGCAGCTGAATGGGCAGATATTGTAATGATATTAACTCCTGATGAATTACAAGCATCAATTTACAAAAATCATATTGAGCAAAGAGTTAAAGAGGGATCTTCAATAGCTTTTGCACATGGTTTAAATGTTCATTATGACTTAATAAAAGCAAGAAAAGATTTAGACGTTTTCATGGTCGCTCCCAAAGGACCTGGTCATTTAGTAAGAAGTGAATATGAAAAAGGTGGTGGTGTACCATGTTTATTTGCGGTTCACCAAAATGGATCTGGAAAGGCAAGAGATCTAGCTATGTCTTATGCCTCCGCGATCGGTGGGGGAAGATCTGGTATAATTGAAACTACTTTTAAAGACGAGGTTGAAACAGATTTATTTGGTGAACAAACTGTTTTATGTGGTGGATTAGTGGAATTAATAAAAAATGGATATGAAACATTAGTTGAAGCTGGTTATGAACCTGAAATGGCATATTTTGAAACTGTTCATGAAGTGAAATTAATTGTAGATCTTATTTACGAGGGTGGAATTGCTAATATGAACTATTCAATATCAAATACAGCTGAATATGGTGAATATCAAACTGGACCAAAAATAATAAATAAAGAGGAAACAAAAAAAAGAATGAAAGAGGCACTGGCTGATATTCAATCAGGAAAATTTACCAAAGCGTGGATGGACGAATGTAAAAATGGGCAAAAAAACTTCTTAGCCACAAGGGCAAAATTAGCCGAACACCCAGTAGAAAAAGTTGGAGCTAATTTGAGAGCAATGATGCCATGGATTGGCAAGAAAAAATTAGTTGACAGTGATAAGAAGTAAATTCTTGTTTCAAATTGGTCTAATTTAGTTGATTTATTTTGCAATCTAAACGATAGGTTGTATATTTCCTTAAAGAAAATTTTATGTCCAAAAAAGAGAAAGTTTACATTTTTGATACAACAATGAGAGATGGTGAACAATCACCAGGGGCTTCTATGAGCGTTGAGGAAAAGATTCAAATCTCAAGAGTTTTTGATGAAATGGGTATTGATATTATTGAGGCCGGTTTTCCAATTTCATCACCAGGAGATTTCGAGGCAGTAAGTGCAATTAGTAAAAGTATAAAAAATTCAATTCCTTGTGGACTTGCTAGAGCAACCAAAAAAGATATTGATGCTTGTCACGAGTCATTAAAATTTGCAAAAAGGTTTAGAATTCATACTTTTATTTCAACAAGCCCTGTTCATATGAAACATAAACTTAACATGACAGATGAACAGGTATTAGGAGCAATCAAAGAAAGCGTCACTTATGCAAAAAAATTTACTGATGATGTAGAGTGGTCATGTGAAGATGGTACGAGGACTAATCTAGATTTTATGTATAAAACAATCGAGTTAGCAATAAAGTGTGGTGCTACAACAATTAATATTCCAGACACTGTTGGTTATTCGATACCAGAGGAATTTGCTAAAACTATTAATCTTATTAAAAATAATGTTCCTAATATTGATAAGGCAATTATCTCTGCTCATTGTCATAACGATTTGGGATTAGCTGTTGCAAATGCATTATCTGGACTATCAGCTGGTGTAAGACAAATTGAATGCACGATTAATGGTATTGGTGAAAGAGCTGGAAATGCAGCACTTGAGGAAATAGTTATGGCAATAAAAACGAGAGATGATCTATTACCTTATCAAACTGGTATTAAAACAGAATTAATCAGCAAAGCATCAAAAATTGTTTCAAATGCCACAGGATTTCCAGTTCAGTTTAATAAAGCTATTGTTGGAAAAAATGCCTTTGCTCATGAGTCAGGAATTCATCAAGATGGAATGCTCAAAAATAGAGAAACATATGAAATAATGACTCCAGAAAGCGTAGGAGTTAAAAAAACTTCACTAGTAATGGGTAAGCACTCAGGTAGGCATGCATTTAAAGATAAATTAAGTGATCTAGGATATGCAGATGTTACCGATGATGTTGTCCAAGCAGCTTTTGGTAAATTTAAGATTCTAGCTGATAAGAAAAAACATATTTATGATGAAGATATTGTTGCTTTAGTTGATGATAGTTTAATAATTGATAATAAAATTAATGCCATTAATCTTAAATCTTTAAAAGTTTTTGCGGGTACAGGAGAGCCACAAAGAGCTGATATGACCTTAGATGTTTTTGGAGATATTAAGAAAACCACTCAAACGGGGGATGGTCCTGTTGATGCAATTTTTAAATGTATAAAAGAACTTTATCCACATGATGTAAAATTATCTTTATATCAAGTTCATGCTGTTACAGAAGGAACGGATGCACAAGCAACTGTAAGTGTAAAAATTGAGGAAAACGATCGTACTACAGTAGGTCAGTCAGCTGATACTGACACTTTGGTAGCATCAGCAAATGCATACTTAAATGCGTTAAACAAAATGTTAATCAAAAGAGAGAAAAAATCACTTTATAAAAATATTGAACATCAAAAAATTAAAGGAGGAGTATAATGGGAATATTTGAGAGGATTAAAAAGGTTTGGAGCCAGGATATGGCAATTGATTTGGGTACGGCCAACACTTTGGTTGTAGTAAAAGGACAAGGAGTGGTTTTAAATGAGCCGTCAGTAGTTGCTATAGTGGAACAAGCAGGCAAAAAACAAGTTTTAGCCGTAGGAGATGAGGCTAAGACTATGTTAGGAAGAACACCTGGCAATATTCAAGCTATTAGACCTTTAAGAGATGGTGTTATTGCAGATTTCATTGTTACTGAGGAAATGATCAAACACTTTATAAAGAAAGTTCATAAAGGAAGCACTTTTGCCAATCCAAGAATTTTAATTTGTGTTCCAACTGGATCTACCCCTGTTGAGCGAAAAGCTATTCAAGATAGTGCGTTAGCTGCAGGTGCAAGAAGAGTTCAATTAATTGAGGAGCCAATTGCGGCTGCGATAGGTGCCAATCTTCCAATATCAGAAGCAACTGGTTCAATGGTTGTGGATATAGGTGGTGGAACAAGTGAGATTGCAGTCATGTCATTAGGTGGATTAGTTTACTCGAAATCATTGAGAGTAGCTGGAGATTCTATGGATGGAGCGATGGTAAACTATATGAGAAAAGAATATAATTTGATGATCGGAGATAGTACTGCAGAAAAAATTAAAAAAGAAATAGGAACTGCAATTCCAACAAATAATAATACTTATGCAGTAAAGGGTCGAGATTTAAGATCAGGAACTCCTAAAGAAGTAAATATTACTGAGGAAGACACTGCTGAGGCTCTAAACGATATTTTAAAGCAGATGGTCAATGGTATTAAGGATGCATTAGAAAGTACTCCACCAGAATTATCGGCAGACCTTGTAGATATGGGTTTAGTTTTAACAGGCGGTGGAGCTTTATTAAAAAATATTGATAAGCGGTTTTCTAAGGAAACTGGGTTACCAGTTCATATAGCTGATGACCCATTATCATGTGTTGCAGTTGGAACTGGAAAAGCTTTGGATCAAGAGCAAACATTTTCTACTATGCTGACTGAATATTAAAAGATGGCCTCTAGCAGAGATGATTTTATAATTGCAATTCGTTCTGCTTTTTTAAAAAAAAGCACTCAACAAAAGTTTTCGTTATTAACGTTAGTTTTCATATCTATTTTTATTATTGTTTTATCTAGTTTTGATTTAAAGTTTATAAGGTATTTAAAGGCAGGAATTAGTGAAGTAGTATACAGATCATCTTTTATTGTTTCAATACCTGAAAACTTTTTAAAAAATACTTTTTTTGAAATAAGAGAATATTCAACTTTTTTTCAAAATTATAAAATAAATAAAGAAGAACTTAACGAATTAAAGTCTAAAAGTATCTCAGATAAAATAACTCAATTTGAAAATGAAGAATTAAAAGAGCTTATCAATAATTATACTTTAAGTTCAGATAAATTATTAGCCAAAATAATTGTTGATCATGATAGCCCATATTTAAAAAGCATTATTATCAACAAAGGGAGTAAGGATAATATTAAAATTGGCACTAACATTTACGACAGATCATATTTGGTTGGTAGAGTGGTTGAGGTAAATTATAAAACCTCAAGAGTTTTATTACTATCTGATCTTAATTCCAATGTACCGGTAACGATAGCGCCGCAAAATGTTCAAGCAATTATAACAGGAACTGGTGAGAACTATGGAGAAATAAAATATATTAGAGAGGGTATTTCAAATTTAAATTTAGAGGATAGCATTGTTTATACGTCAGGTACTGGTGCAATTTTTAAAAGCGGAACTCCTATCGGAAGAGTCGTAGCTGTCACAGGAAGCTCAAACAGATTTAAAGTAGACTTTTATAGCGATTTTAGTCAATTAAAGTATATTTTCGCTGAATTAGTTACCAAGACTGAAGTTAAGAATGAAGATCAACAAGTTGAAATAGAAAATTCACAAATAAATAATACTGCAGATACAAAATTACAAATATTAGAAGATGAAAAAAAAATTATTGAACAAACAAATTTAAAATTTAAAGAAGAAAATGAATTATTAAAAATCAAAATTAATAATTTAAATAAACAAATTGTAGACTTTAGAAACGAAGTTTATGATCAGAAACAAATTATTGCACAGTACAATATTGACTTGGATGAAATTGAGTTTTTAAGATTGAATTTGAAATTTGGTCATACATGTCGTAAGTCTTTTTTAAATAATGACGGTTTTGAAGTAGGAACTTTAGAATACAAAAGTTGTGTGATGAATAAAGGACAGGCTAATGACTAATTTTAAACAAAGAGGATTTTACTTTAAATTCTACTCCTTTTTACCAATAATGGTATTATTCATTTCTGTATTAAATGAATTTGACCTAAATTATTTGAAGCTTAAATACTTTTCATTCAATTTTCCTTTTATTCTAATTTTTTTCTTTACTTTAAAAGATTTTAAAAATTTTGATTACCTTTTAGTTTTTTTAGCGGGCTTAGTAAATGATACAGTTGTTGGACTGCCCTTAGGAATTAGTAGCTTATCTTACATATTAATCTGTATTGCGACATCTTATTTGAGAAATATTACAATTAGACCTAATCCAATAAAAGATTGGTTTTATTTTTTATTAGTAATAGGTTTGATAAATTCAATAAATTATTCAATTTTGACTTTATTTTTTTCATATGATCTTTTACTTTTAAGTTATCTCGTAAATATTTTTTTTACTTTTATTTTGTACATGTTTTTTGCTTATTTATTTAAATATTATCTAAAAGGTCTAAATGATTAATTCATCAAGTGATAACGTAAAAAAATTAAATTCTATTAATCGTAGAATGTTCATAACGGGATCACTAAAGTTTTTTATAATGGTTGGAATTATAAGCAGATTGTTTTTTCTACAAGTTAAAGAGAACAAAAAATATCTTACACTCTCGGATAAGAACAGAATTAGAGAATGGAAATTAGCTCCTGTTAGAGGTGAGTTTCATGACTATTTTGGTAATGTGATAGCCGGTAACTTTGAAGCCTATCAGCTGCACGTGATACCTGAGCAAGTAGAAAATTTCAAATATGTTATTTATAGGCTAAAAGATTTATTAGAGTTATCTGACACAGAGTTTAAAAAAGTTTTAAAAAAGAAAAAAGAGAGTAAACCTTGGGAAACCCTAATAGTTTCAAATAATTTAAGTTGGGAAAAATTTTCAAAAATAAATAACCATTTGTATGACTTAAACGGAGTAAAACCTGTTATTTCTATTTCAAGAAATTATCCTTTTAATGAAAATTTTACTCATGTTATTGGTTATGTTAGTCAAGCAAATGAACAGGACATTGAAAATACAGAGCTAATAAAAAAAAATTTCGTACCTGGTCTTAAAGTTGGGAAAATTGGATTAGAAAAATCTTTTGAGGAAAAATTAATTGGAACTAATGATATCGAGAGATATGAAGTAAACGCTTATGGTAGAAGAATAAGTCAGCTTGAGTTTCAAAAAGGTAAAAAAGGTCAAACCCTAAAACTCACAGTTGATACAGAAATTCAAAAATTAGCAAACGAACTATTGAAAGATAAAGCAGGATCTATATGTGTAATGGATATATTTACTGGTGAGGTTATTGCCATGCACTCATCTCCCTCATTTGATCCAAATTTGTTTGTTTTCGGTATTAGTCAAGATAATTGGCAAATAATCCGTAATGATCCAATGAAACCACTATTGAACAAAACTTTGCAAGGTAGATATTCTCCAGGTTCAACATTGAAACCAATTGTAGCCTTATCTGCCTTAGAAAATGGAATTATAAATACAAACTTTACTGTCAGATGTACTGGAAAAACTGAATTGTATGATCAAACTTATCATTGTTGGAAAAAAGAAGGTCATGGATATGTTAGCCTTAGAAATGCTATGAAGATGTCATGTGATACTTATTTTTATGAGATAGCGAGGAAACTTGGAGTAGATAAGTTAAGCGAAACAGCAAAAAAATTTGGATTAGGAAAAAAAGTTTTTGATAACTTATTCGAAATTGAAAAAGATGGATTGATTCCAAATACTCAATGGAAAAAAAATGCTTTAGGTAAAGGGTGGTTATTAGGAGAAACAATAATTACTGGAATTGGCCAGGGATATATTCAAACTACACCAATACAATTATGCCTAATGACAGCACAAATTGCTAATGGTGGATATAAAATATATCCAAAAATAGTCATAGATGATAAAGATAAAATAAAGCCAAGTGATTATTACACGCCTCTTTATAAAAATTCTAGAAATATAAAAATTATTCAAGATGCAATGTTTGGTTCTACGAATGAAGTAATGGGAACTTCTTATCGATCAAGAATTGATAATCCAAAATATCAATTTGCTGGTAAAACAGGTACAGCTCAGGTTAAAAAAATTACTGAGAGAGAAAGAGAATTAGATTTAAAAACTTCTGAAATTCCTTATGAACAAAGAGATCATGCTTTATATATCGCTTATGGTCCCTATGTTAATCCAAGATACGCGTTAAGTATTGTTGTGGAGCATGGTGGTAATGGAAGCACAACCGCTGCTCCAATGGCAAAGAGGTTATTCAAACTTATTATTGATCGACATGAAATGAGACAATCAATTAATCAAAAAAAATATTTGGAGATTTAGATGTATCAACATACCAGATTAACAAATAACAATTTTACTTTTTTTCAAAAATTTAGAAATTTTGATTATATTTTACTAATTTGTATTTTATTACTCGGTTTTATTAGTTTAGCAACTATGTACTCGACAGATGGTGGAAAGATTTTGTTTCATACAAAAAGTCATTTTATAAAGTTAATGGTTTTTACAATGATGATGCTTTTTATTTCATTTATTAATATAAAATTTTGGTTTTCTATTGGCTATCTATCTTACATAGTCGTGGTGAGCTTATTAGTATGGACCTATTTTTTTGGAATAACATCTTCAGGGTCAAAAAGATGGATGGACTTATATTTTATAAATTTACAACCATCAGAACTTATGAAAATTTTTATAATTTTGTGTCTGGCAAAGTACTTTCATAGGATGAAATTAGAGAATGTTAATTCCGTCTATACAATTTTAACCTCACTCATAATAATTTTATTACCTATGGGTCTTGTGATAGTTCAACCTGATTTGGGTACTTCAGTACTAATAGCTGTTAGCGGAGTAGCTGTTTTGTGGTTTGCAGGAATTAATCACAAATATTTTATTTATACTATGTTAGGTTTTGTAATTTCGTTACCATTTGTAATAGCATTTTTAAAACCTTATCAAAAGTTGAGGGTTTTAACTTTTTTAAATCCAGATAAAGATCCTCTTGGTGCGGGTTATCAGATTATTCAATCCAAAATTGCGGTTGGATCTGGAGGTATTTTTGGAAAAGGGTTTTTAAAAGGGACTCAAAGTTATTTGGAATTTTTGCCAGAAAAGCATACTGACTTTATTTTTACTCTTTTTTCAGAGGAGTTCGGCTTTGTTGGTTCAGTGGTTCTGCTTGTAATTTATATTATTATAATTTACCGCATAATTGCTATTGGAGCTAATTCTAGAAGTTATTTTGCTAAACTTTTTTGTTATGGTTTTGGAGCCGCTATTTTTGTTTTTATTACAATAAATATGAGCATGGTTCTAGGCTTGCTACCTATAGTTGGATCTCCATTGCCAATAATGTCTTATGGAGGCTCTTCAATGTTAGCTACCATGATTGGTTTTGGAATAGTAATGAGTGCGAGGGTACACAGCCAACAATTAATCGCCTAAGTATAATTTGTCGCTTAAATTTTTTCAGAGAATAATTGTATATTTTTTCAATGAATAAAAATTTAAATATAGGTGTTGTTGGTGCTGGTATTCAAGGTATTTCCAATGCTCTATTTTTACAAAAAAAAGGTTTCAAAGTAACAATATTTGATCGAGAAAAACCTGGTAGTCCTGTCGCCTCATATGGCAATGCTGGTCACTTTTCACCATACGCATCCTTATCGTTGAATAGAACAGATATTTTAATGGATGTTCCCGCTATGTTATTAAGTTCAACAGGTCCTTTAGCTTTAAAATGGAATTATGTACCAAAAATGATTCCTTGGTTTTTAAAATTTATTTTTAATACGACTGAAAGTAAAATGATGCATACTGCAAAAAATATGCACCAAATTTTAGACTTAGCTCTTCCCGCTTATGATGAATTATTTGAAGAAATTAATCTAGAAAACTTAGTTGAAAATAAAGGAATTCTTTACGTTTGGAATGATAAAAATCTAAAAAGTAGAGAACTAGAAATCAGAGTAAGAGAAGAGTTAGGTGTTAAACAACAACTGGTAGATAAAAAAGATATACATGATTTAGAACCGAATCTTAAAAAATTTTATCATGCGGGAGTTTATTATCCATACGCAAGACATGCCAGAAACCCAAAAAAGATTTTATTAAAACTTTTTGAACTTTTTTTAAAAAAAGGTGGGAAATTTGAAAATAAGAATATTTTAAACATTAATTTTGAGGGAGAGAGCCCTGTTTTGCTGAGTGAAAATGAAAGTTTTGGCTGTGATAAGATTGTAATAACTTGTGGCGCTTTTTCTAAGAAACTAACTGATAAATTGGATGAAAAAATTCCATTAGATACAGAGAGAGGTTACCACGTTCATTTTAAAGATTGTGATCATCTTTTAAGTAGACCAGTCATATTTCATAATAGAGGTTTCGGTATAACGCCAATGGAACAAGGCCTAAGAGTAGTTGGAACTGTAGAATTTGGTGGTTTAGATAATCCCGCCTCAAAATCAAGAATAAATAATTTAATTAATAATGCAAAATATATGTTGGGGGACCTTCCTGAGCATGAGGATGAGTGGTTAGGCTTCAGGCCAACATTGCCAGATTTTTTGCCAGTAATGGGTCCATCTAAAAATTATAAAAACGTGTTTTATTGTTTTGGACATCATCATTTGGGATGGACATTAGGTCCAATATCTGGAAAGATAGTCTCTGGAATGATAGCAAAAGAAAATACAAATTTAAACTTAGATCCTTATAGTTCGAGAAGATTTTCTTGATTTCGTGTCTAATAAAAACTATTTAGCATATCTATTTTTAGTGCTTGCAACATTTTGTTGGTCAGGCAATTTTATAGTTGGAAAATTTGCAACATTATTTGAAATCCCTCCTTTAACTTTAAATGTTTTTAGGTGGATTTCTGTTTGGTTTATTCTAATACCTTTTACCTACAAAGAAATTTTCAAAAATCTATCCTATATAAAAAAAAATTGGCTTGTAATTAGTTTTATGGGAGTAATTACAATAAGCACATTTAATTCTGTAGTTTATCTTGCTCTTAATTATACACAAGTAATTAATGCTGTGCTTATGCTTTCGGCTATTCCTGCAGCGACGATTGTTCTTTCATCACTAATGAAAATAGAAAAAACAAATATTTTCCAATTAATTGGATTATTAATTTCTATAGCTGGAATTGGCTCAATAATTTCTAACGGAGATTTTCAAAAGATAATTTCTCTAGATTTTAATAAAGGTGATATATTGATGTTGGTTTGTGTAATTACCTGGTCTCTTTATTCAACTTTACTAAAAAAAAATAAATTTAAATTTTCACAATTTACATTGATACAATTAATGGTTTCTGTAGGGATACTGTTTTTAATTCCGCAATTTTTTTATGAAAAATCTATCGGTCTTGAATTAAATTTAGATAAAAATTTTTTTTTAATATTAACTTATGTAGCAATTTTTCCAGCTATAGCTGCTTATTATTTTTGGCAAAAAGGTATTGAGTTAATTGGTCCAAATCGAGCCTCTATGTTTATTCAATTAATGCCGTTATTTAGTGCCATTATGGCAATTATTATTTTCAAAGAAAAATTTGAAATGTATCATTTTGTAGGAGCATTTTTCATATTGTCTGGCATTTATTTATCTAATAAAAAAGTTCATGCTTAAAGTTGCAATTTTAGATGATTATCAAAATGTTTCACAACAATTTGTGGATCTAAAAAAATTATCAGGAAAATATGAAATAAAAATTTTTAGTGAGCCCTTTGTAGATGAAGCTGATGCTATAGAGAAATTAGCAGAATTTGAGGCTCTCCTTATAATGAGAGAAAGAACTCCTATAACAAAAAATTTGATAGAAAATTTAACTAAATTAAAATTTATAATTACTAGCGGGTTAAGAAATAAATCAATTGATCTAGATACTGCGAAAAAAAGAAAAATTGTTGTCAGTGGCACTGAGAGTAATACTAATCCAACACCTGAATTAACTTGGGCATTAATACTTGGATTAGCAAGAAACTTAAAAGAGGAAATTGATAATATGTACCAAGGTTATTGGCAAACTTCAGTTGGTGTAGAATTAAAAGGTAAAATTCTTGGTTTGATTGGCCTTGGAAAAGTAGGAACGCAGGTTGCTAAAGTTGGTAAGGCATTTGGTATGCAAGTGATGGCTTGGAGTGAAAATTTAAATTTAAACACCTGCAAAGAGTTAGACGTTCTGCCTTGTAGCAAAGAAGATCTAATAAAAAACTCTGACTTTTTATCTATCCATGTACAAGGTGGAGAAAGATATAAAAATTGTATTACTCTTAAAGAAATGGATAAGATGAAAAAGACTTCATTTTTAATTAATACCTCTCGGGGTCCTATAATAAACGAAGACGATTTGATAATTGCATTATCAACAAATGTAATTGCAGGTGCTGGATTAGATGTTTATGAAAAAGAGCCTTTATCAGAAAATAATAAATTAAGATTTTTGCCCAATGCCTTACTCACACCTCACATCGGATATGTGACAGCTGAAAATTATCATATTTATTTTACTCAAATGATCGAGTCACTAGAGGCTTGTGTTAATGGGGAACCAATTCGGGTGATTGAGTAAAATGGATTTACCTGTAGTTAATCATGAAGATTATTTTGCTAAAATTGGCGATGATCATAAATTTCCTATTAATAAATTTGGTGATCTTGCAGATTTTTTATTAAAGAATAAGATAGTAAAAAAGTTTCATAAACCATATCCATGTTCAGATGAAACTTTAAAGGGTGCCCATTGTGAAAAATATATAAAAGAAATCAAAAACAAAACATTAGATGAAATTGGAGTTAAAAAAATTGGTTTTCCATTAGTTGATAGTGTAGTTCAAAGGTCGTTAGTTGCCACAGGAGGAACAGTACTTGCGTCTAAACTTGCAATAAATCATGGCATTGCTTGCAACACAGCAGGAGGAAGTCATCATGCAAATTATAACAGCGGTGCAGGGTATTGCGTTTTTAACGATGTAGCAGTTGCTTCCCAATTTTTATTAGATAGAGAATTGGTAAAAAAAATACTAATTGTCGATTTGGATGTTCATCAAGGAAACGGTAACTCAGATATATTCAAGGACAATAAAAATGTTTTTACTTTTAGTATGCATTCAAAATCAAATTATCCTGCCAAAAAATCGATTAGTGATTGTGATGTAGAGCTTGAAGACGACACTGAGGACAAGGAATATTTAAATTTACTTAAATTTCATTTAAATGAATTAAATAAAGAAAATTTTGATTTTGTTTTCTATATTGCAGGAGTTGACATCCATTTTAATGATCGCTTGGGTAAATTAAAGATTTCAGATGATGGGATAAAAAAAAGAGATGAAATTGTTACAGAGAATTTTTTTTCTAAAAGAATTCCTCTTTGTGGAGTTTTAGGAGGTGGTTACAATAAAAATATTAATAAACTTGTTGAATTACACTCTTTTTTGCACCAGTCATGTGCTAAATTAATATAGTAATTATGAATAAGAAAAATCCAGATCTTACAACAGAACAAAAATTAGTTATGTTTGAGGATGGTACTGAACCACCAGGTACAAGTGAATTAAATAATGAAAAGCGAGAAGGCAGTTACCATTGTGCTAATTGTGGAGAAAAATTATTTGATTCCAAAACAAAATATGAAAGTGGTTCAGGTTGGCCATCTTTTTATGAATCACTACCTGATGTTTTTGAAACAAAAACGGATCACTTATTAGGTTATGCTAGGACTGAATATCATTGTAAAAACTGTAATGCTCATCATGGACATGTCTTTAATGATGGTCCACAACCGACTGGAAAAAGATATTGTAATAACGGTATTTGCCTAGTTTTTGAACCAAAGAGTAAACAATGATAATTAAATATATTAGTTTTTTAATGGGTATTATTTGGTCATATTCAATTATAAAAACACAATCTGTTTTTAGTAAAAAAGCTGGGTTAATTTTTAAAATTCTTATTACAAAAGTTTCTTGGTTTACCTTAATTGCAGCTTGTTACTTTGGTTATAAAAATTTTTCAATTAAATTTACTATAATTGGTATTATTATCGCTATCTTATTAGTTAATATTGGATTTTATTTTTCAAAAAAGTTTATCAATGAAAGGTTTAGTGAAAAACAAATCACAATATTTAAAAGTTTTTTTGAATATACTTTAATTTTTTGGGTTCTTTATTATGTTTTATTTTAAAAGATCTTGTAGTTTATTTTCTTTCTCTAAAGCTCTAACTTCATCATAACCACCAATATGCCGATCATCAAAAAATATTTGTGGTATTGTTTTTTTTTCCATTAGCTTTCTTTATCATCTCGTCTTTTGCACCTTCGACTTCAGCTACATTAATTTCTTTATAAGGCGCATTATTTCTTGTTAATAATCGTTTTGCTGCATCGCAATAATTACAGTATGGTCCAGTATATATCGTAACATTTTTCATAGACTATAGATAATCACCTTTTTTAATTTTACTAGATATTTGTTTTCGAGAGTATTCAAATTTTTTTCTATGT
>CACBHX010000004.1 GCA_902539145.1 uncultured Pelagibacteraceae bacterium
GGTAATCTTTTATTTGTTGATTTGAGAGATAATTACGGAATTACACAATGTATTATCGATAAGGAAAATTCAAATTTTTCAATTTTAGAAAAAATGCAACTTGAGACAGTTATAAAAATTGAAGGGGAAGTAGTTAATAGATCGAAAGAAACAATAAATAAAGAGATAAATACTGGAGAAATCGAAGTTACAATACAAAGTGTGAATGTATTAGGAACTTGTAAAGAACTTCCAATGCCAATATTCAGTGATCAAGAATATTCTGAGGAGATTAGATTAAAGTTTCGATTTTTAGATTTAAGAAGAAAAAAAATACATGAAAATATTATTTTAAGATCAAAAGTAATTTCTTTCATAAGAAATGAAATGAATAAGCTTGGTTTTTTAGAATATCAGACGCCAATTTTAACATCATCAAGTCCTGAAGGTGCAAGAGATTTTTTAGTTCCAAGCAGGCTGAACCCTGGCAAATTTTATGCACTTCCTCAAGCACCACAGCAATTTAAGCAATTAATTATGATTTCAGGTTTTGACAAGTATTTTCAGATCGCACCATGTTTTAGAGATGAAGATGCAAGAGCGGATAGGAGTCCCGGTGAATTTTATCAATTAGATTTAGAAATGTCTTTTGTTGAACAAGAGGATGTTTTTGATGTGGTTGAAACACTTCTAGTTAATACTTTTAAAAATTTTTCAAAAAAAAAAATACTTAAAGAAAGGTTTCCAAGAATTGCTTATAAGGATGCTATGATTAAATATGGAACTGACAAACCAGATCTTAGAAATCCCTTGATAATTAATGATATAACCGAAATTTTTCTACGAGATGATGTTAAATTTGATATTTTTAAAAAGTTAGTGAAATCTGGTTCCAAAGTAAGATGCATAATTACGAAAAATACCAAAAATAAACCAAGAAGTTTTTTTGATGGAATTGACAAATGGGCAAAAGATCAGGGAGCATCTGGTATGGCTTATTTTACTTTTGATAAAGAAAAAGAAGTTTTTGGCAAAGGACCTGTTGGAAAATTTTTTTCAAAAGAAGCTCTAGAAGAATTAATGAAAAAAACAGATGCGACTATAGGTGATAGTATCTTTTTCGCATGCAACAAAGAAAAAGATCTTGAGACAATTACTGCGCTAGCACGAAATAAAATTGGTCAAGATTTAGGTTTAATAGATGAAAATATTTTTGCATTTTGCTGGATAGTTGACTATCCAATGTATGAGAGAGATGACGCGACAAAGAAAATCAATTTTAGTCATAATCCATTTTCCATGCCCCAAGGAGATATAAATGATATAAACTTTGATAAGCCTCTCGAAATTTTGGCTTATCAGTATGATATTGTATGTAATGGGATTGAGCTTTCTTCTGGTGCTATCAGGAATCATATTCCTGAATTAATGTACAAATTATTTTCTATAGCTGGATATGATAAAAATCAAGTTGATCAAAAATTTAGTGGGATGATAAATGCCTTAAATTATGGCGCACCACCACATGGAGGTATTGCTCCGGGCTTAGATAGAATTGTTATGCTTTTAGCAAATGAGAAAAATATTAGAGAAGTAACTATGTTTCCAATGAACCAGAATGCTGAAGATCTAATGATGAATGCTCCCTCTCAAGTTAGTGATGATCAATTAAAAGAATTAAATATCTCAGTGAAAAATAAAAAATAATTATTTTTTACCTTTCAGACTTATTTTCACATCAGATAAATCGACTAAATTTTTTTTATAGTTATTTCTTACAAAGCCTTTGCTCGTCATATCTTTAACAATTTTTAATAGTTGATTTTGTTCCTCTGGATTTTTTTCATCTAAATTCGTATTTTCATTACTTCCTATCGCTGGTGTGTGAGCTAAATCCTCTCTATTTTGGTAAGAAATGGCTAATTCTCTAAATATATAATCTAATATTGAAGAAGCGCTTAAAATTCTATCATTTCCATAAACTTTACCAGATGGTTCAAATTTTGTTCCAACGAATGCATTAATAAATTCATCAAGTGGCACACCATATTGAAGTCCGAGAGATATTGCTATTGCAAAATTGTTCATCAAGGCTTTAACTAATTCACCTTCTTTGCTTGTATCAATAAAAATTTCACCAATCTTACCATCTTCATACTCTCCTGTATGTAAGTAAACTTTGTGATCACCAATAGTTGCCTTCTGAATATATCCTTTTCTTCTATCAGGCATACTAAATCTTTTACCATTTATGTCTAAATTATTAGATGTTTTTTTTATTATTTTTTCTAAATTTTTTTGACCATTTTGTTTTATGTTTGATTTAATTTCAACACTGGCATTATCTAGTATCTTTTTATTATTTGGATCTAAACTTTTTGTTTTTCTATTGTCAAGTTTGACATCTAATATTTCAAATTCACCATCATCCCTTTTTTCAAGGTTCTTTAATTCTGTATCATTTAAGTTGTCTAAATGATGATTTACCTTAAAAGTGCAAGTGTAATAAGTCTCAACTAAATATTTTGCCATAAAACCTCAATTTAAAAAATTATTTGATTAACGATTTAAATTCTTTATATACAAATTCAAATTTTAGTCTAATTTATTTTATACAATTTTAAATTGAAAAAAATTTAATTTTATATGTTGACACTTTTAAAAAAAATTTTCACTTGGTGGAATCGCGATACGTTTGGCACAAGATTAAAAACAATTTTTTTTGGGAAACTTGTGGGTAAAGATGATTTTGGAAACAAATATTATGAGAGTAAAAAAGGAAAAAGATGGATCATCTATGCAGGTGAAATTGATGCAAGTAAAATACCAGTAGAGTGGTATTCATGGATACATTTCACCTCAAATAAAATCGAGAAAAATCACAAACTAGATAAATACGATTGGCAAAAGCCTCACAAGCCAAACTTGACAGGTACAGATTCTGCTTACTATCCAAATAAAAACAAAAATTTAAATGAAAAAAAATATAAAAGTTGGAAAAACTAACTATAAAGTTAATTTTTTTATATTATTTTTATTTTTAAATTTTTATACTAATTTGAATTCAAATTCTGATTTAGAGGGCACAATCACAGAAATTAAAGTATTGGATAAAATAAGTTCAAAAAATATACTAGTAAAACTGAAAAATGGTGATGAAACACGACATAAAGATCTCTCCATTAAAAGCATGAAGTGTAAGAACTCAGAATTTGATGATAATCCTGAAATCACTGCTTACGTTCAAGTTAAAGATTTAAGTAATAAAAATAAAGATGATGTTTTTGTATTTAATGGGTGGATGTTTTCCTCTAGCCCATCTATAGCTCCATTCGATCATCCAGTTTATGATATTTGGCTTATTAAATGCTACTAAACAATTTTTTCATTATCAAGCCAACTTACATTGAAATCAGAATTAATAAATTTTTCATGATTAAGTAATTTCTTGTGTAAGGGTATGGTTGTTGTAATTCCATCAATCACAAATTCATCAAGGGATCTATTCATTCTTTGAATTGCCTCAGTTCTATTCCTACCATGGCAAATGAGTTTACAAATTAGACTATCGTAATATGGGGTGACTGTATAACCCTGAAAAATCGCACCATCTACTCTAGTTCTAAATCCTGACGGTTGATTACACATTGCAATAGTTCCTGGAGATGGTTGAAAATTATTACTTGGATCTTCGGCATTAATTCTACATTCTATAGCATGACCTCTTGGATTAACGTCTGATTGTTTTAAAGCGGTCTCACCTGTATAGGCTATCCATATTTGCTCTTTGATAATATCTATACCTGTAACCATTTCAGAAACTGGATGCTCAACTTGCACTCTTGTATTCATTTCTAAAAAGTAAAATTTTCCATCTTCATATATAAATTCTACAGTTCCAGCACCTTCGTACCCAATTTTACTTACCATCTTTACGGTTCTTTCAAATAGATCTTTTCTAATTTCATCATTTAAAACTGGACTTGGAGTTTCCTCAATTAATTTTTGATGTCTTCTTTGCACTGAACAATCTCTTTCATGTAAATGGATAGTTCTATTTTTTCCAGCTAGAATCTGCACTTCTATATGCCTTGGATTTTGAAAAAATTTTTCGATATAGACTTCATCATTACCAAAATATTTTTTTGCCTCTGATTTAGCAGTGGAAAATAATAATTCAAAATCTTCTTGTTTATGTACTATTTTCATTCCTTTTCCACCACCACCACCTGATGCTTTAATTAAAACTGGAAATCCAATTTTTCTGGATAATTCTTTTGCTTCAGATACATTTTTTACTCCACCCTCTGATCCCTCAATAACGGGTAGACCATTTTCCTTGGCAATTTTTTTAGCTTGAATTTTGTCACCCATCATTTCTATATGTTTTGAAGATGCTCCAATAAATTTTATTTTATTCTCCTCCAATATTCTAGCGAAGTTCGCATTTTCTGATAAAAAACCATAGCCTGGATGGACTGCCTCAGCACCCGTAAGATCTATAGCTGATAACAAAGCAGGTATATTCAAATAACTACTGGAAGGTTGATGTGAGCCAATACAAACACTCTCATCAGCCAATTTTACATGCATGCTATTTCTATCTACATCTGAGTGAACAGCAACAGTAGAAATTCCCCATTCTTTACACGCTCTAATGACTCTTACTGCTATTTCACCCCGGTTAGCAATTAAGATTTTCTTAAACATTATTCTAGTATGACTAAGACTTGACCAAATTCAACAGGTTGTCCATCGTTTACCAAAATTTCTTTTACAACACCAGCTGAAGTCGAAGGAACATGATTCATTGTTTTCATAGCTTCAACAATCATAACTGTATCACCTTTTTTAATTTTTTTTCCGACTTCAACAAACTTTTTCGCTCCAGGCTCTGGTGCATGATATGCAGTTCCAATTATTGGAGACTTAATTTCTATACCAGAAACAATATCATCTGAAATATTTGCACTTGTACTTGATGAAGAAATATCTTTTGGACTTGGAAAAGATTGACTGTTTACTGATATACTATTTTTTGAAACTTTAATTTTTGTATCTTTAACTGTGTATTCTAATTCAGTGAGTTTAAATTCATCTAAATATTCAGTTAATTCTTTAATTATTTTTTTATCAATTTTCATTTTTCAAGAGCTTTTGCATAGAAATTATGGCTAAAATATAACCGTCCGTACCTAATCCAAAAATTCCGCCGGTTACTATATCACTTATAAGAGATTTTTGTCTAAATTCTTCTCTTTTATATATATTCGATATATGTAATTCTATGATAGGTTTTTTAAATATATCTAAAGCATCTCTTATAGCTACTGATGTATGTGTGAAAGCAGCAGCATTAATTATAATTCCATCAAATTTTTTTCTAGATTCTTGAATTATGTTCACTAATTCTCCCTCAACATTAGATTGAGCAAATTCTACTTTTAGACCTAATTCACTTGATTTTTTAGCGCAGATTTCTTTAAGTTCTTTAAAAGAAACTGAGCCATATTGTGATTGTTCTCTTTCACCTAATAGATTAAGATTTGGACCATTAATAACAATTATTTTATTATTCATTCAGCTCTTATATACGATGAAAAAAATAAAAAAAATAAAAATTAAAATAAACGGTAGCTTTAAGTTTGTAAAAGATAATACAAATTTATCTGATTTTTTAAAAACTTTGAAAATACCATTAAAAAAAGTGGCAATAGAGTTAAATCAAGAAATATTAGATAAAAAAAAACTAAATAAACAGATTTTAAGAAATAATGATAAAATAGAAATAGTTCATTTCATTGGAGGGGGTTAGTTGAAAAAAGATAAATTTATAATTGCTGGAAGAAATTTTAAATCTCGTCTGATTGTTGGGACAGGAAAATATAAAAGTATGTCGCAATGTGCTAAGGCAGTGAAGTTATCAGGTGCAAGTATAGTTACTGTAGCTGTCAGGAGAGTTAATATAACTGATAAAAAAAAAGCTCTTCTAATGGATTATATTGATCCAAAGAAAATCACTTATTTGCCAAATACCGCAGGCTGTTTTAACTCAAGAGACGCTTTAAGAACACTAAGATTGGCAAGAGAGATTGGAGGATGGAAATTAGTAAAACTTGAAGTTTTGGGTGATAAGAAAAATTTATTTCCAGAAATGATTGAAACACTTAAGTCAACCGAGGTTTTATCTAAAGAGGGTTTTAAAGTAATGGTTTATTGCAACGATGATCCTTTAATGGCTAAGAGATTAGAAAACGCAGGAGCTTGTGCAATCATGCCGTTAGCTGCTCCAATTGGCTCTGGTCTTGGTATACAAAATCATACTAATATTAAGATAATTAGAAGACAAACAAAACTACCTCTAATTATTGATGCAGGCCTTGGGCAAGCTTCTGATGCAACAATTGCAATGGAGCTTGGGTGTGATGGTGTCTTAGTTAATACTGCAATAGCAAAAGCAAAAAAACCTTTTGATATGGCTTTAGCGTTTAAAAATGCAGTGATCGCAGGAAGACAATCTCATCTTTCAGGTAGAATTCAAAAAAATTTGATGGGTAGTGCTTCATCTCCATCAAGAGGAATTATTTAGCTTTTTTATAAAATCTTTTTTTCTTAAATACTTTTTTTTTGTAAACCCTTTTATTCTTCAATTGAATTACATTTTCCTCTGATTTTATTTTGTCGAGATTTTTTAATTTTTCATGGTGTTCTATTAATTCAAGAGTTTTTTTTGATTTATTTTTTAAATCAATTATATATTCAGGAATGATAAGGTTATTATCAGTGATAATATCTATCTTCATTTTATTTTTTTTTTCAAAATATTTTAAATCTTCAATAAAATTTTCTTTTAAAAAATCGGAAATTTTTTCACATACTTTTAAAGTTACATATTTTGCTTTATTCAAAACGGTTTTTAGTTCAACTAATTTTAAAATCTTTAGAGCAAAAGACTCATCTGTAAGGTTTATTTTCCATTTAACAGCACTTTCTCTTAATCTCTGTCTTGACATTTCCAACAAACCGAAATTACTTATTCTTCCAATTTGAATTCTTGCCCTATCAGCTCTACATTTTTCTTTTAATCTTCTTTCTACAAGTTTCCTATTTCCATAACTCAGCATATCTATAAAATCGATTATTATTAGTCCTGACAAATCTCTAATTTTAATTTGTCTAGCTATTTCATCAGCCGCCTCAAGATTGGTATCTAAAGCAGTGCTTTCAACGTTTTTTTGTCTGATTGAACTTCCTGAATTAATATCAATTGAAACTAGAGCTTCAGTGGGATTTACAACTAAATAACCCCCCGATTTTAATTTTATCTCTGTTTCAAATATTTGATTAAGTTTTTGTTCGATACCCTCTTCTATAAATAAAGGATTTTTTCCTCTATACTTTTTTATTTTTTTTACATGAGAAGGCATCATCATCTTCATGAAATTTTGCGCTTTTTTATATCCCTCATTTCCTTCAACAAATATATTTTGGGTATTCTCATCATACATGTCTCTTAGTGTTCTTTTTATAATTTCACTTTCTTGATGTATCAATGAGGGGGCAATTGAATTTATTGCATTATCTTTTATTTGGTTCCAAGTATTAATTAATGTAGTTAAATCATGATTAATTTCATTTTTTGTTTTATTACTTCCTGCTGTTCTAACTATCAGACCCATTTCCTTTGGTATTTCAATCTCATTAAGTATTGATCTAATTTTTTTTCTGTCAGCCGGATTGAATATTTTTCTCGAAATGCCTCCTCCTTTAGGAGTGTTGGGCATTAATACAATATATTTGCCTGCTATTGATATAAACGTACTGAGAGCAGCACCTTTTTGACCTCTTTCATCTTTAATTACCTGAACAAGAATTACTTGATTAGGCTTGATAACCTCTTGTATTTTATATCTTTTAAATTTTATTTTATTTTCATTTTTTTTTTCTTTTAAATTATCAAAATTTTCTTTCTCGTCCTGATTCTTTATATCAATTGGATCCTCTAACTCTAAATTACCTTCTGCAATACGCTCTTCTTCTTTTTCCTCAACTTTCTTGGACAATTCTTCTCGGGCTTTTTCTTCCTCTAATTTTATTATTTCAAGATCGCTTCTTGGTATTTGATAATAGTCAGATTGAATATCATTAAATGAGAGAAAACCGTGTCTATCTCTACCAAAATCTACAAAAGCTGCTTGTAAAGAGGGTTCAATTCTACTTACCTTCCCTAAATAGATATTATTCTTGATTAAGTTATTCTTTAAACCTTCGTACTCATAATCTTCAATACTATCTCTTGATTTGAGAACCACCCTAGTTTCGTTCGGATGCGAAGCATCAATATATAAATTTTTTTCCATAATGTTTTTTCTGATTTTTTAATTGAATAATTCATAATAAATTTTGTGTATTCTTTATGCCATATCTTTAACAAATTCCCGTATATAATGGAATTAAAATGAGTAAAATTTTAAAAAAAATATTTATTGGTATTATTGGCATTTCATTAATTTCCTTCACTTTTATCATGGCAATATTGTGGAATTTTTCAAACAATATTCCAGACTATAAATTTTTGAAGAATTATAAACCACCTGTTTCAAGCAAAGTGTACTCAGGAGATGGAGAATTAGTGTCCGATTTTTCAAAAGAAAAAAGAATATTCATTCCCTATAATTCAATTCCTAAAAAAGTTATTAATGCTTTTTTGTCTGCTGAAGATAAAAACTTTTTTTCACATCCTGGTGTTGATGCAAAAGGTGTTTTACGAGCAATTATCAATAATATTGGCAATATATTAACTTCAAAAAGACTAGAGGGCGCATCAACAATTACACAACAAGTGGCAAAGAATTTTTTATTAACAAATGAAGTAAGCATCAATAGAAAAATAAAAGAGGCAATTCTTGCATTTAGGATTGAAAGAGCGCTATCTAAAGAGAGAATACTTGAGTTATATTTGAATCAAATATATCTAGGAAGTGGTGCTTACGGGGTAGCAGCAGCTAGTCTTGAATACTTCGATAAATCTATTAAAGAACTGAATTATATTGAGTCTGCAATGTTAGCAGCATTACCAAAAGCACCAAGTAAATATAATCCATACAGAAATTCTGATTTGGCTAAGTTTAGAAGAGATTTGGTGCTTAAAAATTTATTGGAGAATAAATTTATAAATTCAACTCAATACAAAAATTTTAAATCTCAGAAAATTCAACTCAAGAGACCAAAAAAAGTTTTTTTAGAAGATGCACAGTATTTTATAGAAGATGTAAGAAAAAATGTAATTGAAAAATTAACTTATGAAAAAGTTTATAAACAAGGATTTAATATAAATACGCCTATAAATTTAGAATTACAAAAAATTGCTACAACATCACTAAGAGAAGGATTAATTGAGTACGACAAAAGAAAAGGGTGGAGAGGTCCAATTAAGAATAAAAAAATTAACAAAAATTGGTTTAAAGATCTTGATAAGCATGAGATAGAAAAATCGATTAACTGGAAAATAGCGATAGTAAAAAAAATAAATAAATTTTCTGCTGAAGTGGAAACCAAAGATAAATTAAAAGGTGTTATAAAATACCAAGATATAACTTGGACTAAAAAAGAATTTGATAATTTATTAAAAGTTGGAGATGTTGTTTATGTCAAACAAATTTCAGAAAATAATTTTAGTCTTAAACAAATTCCTAAAATTAATGGCGGTATCGTTGTTATGGATCCTTATACTGGAAGAGTAATGGCTATTTCAGGAGGTTTTAGTTTCAAAAATAGCGAGTTTAATAGAGCTTCACAAGCCTTGAGGCAACCTGGATCAGCTTTTAAACCTTTTGTATATGCTCTAGCCTTAGAAAATAATTTTACCCCCTCGTCTTTAGTTTTAGATGCACCTCTTGTTTTAGATCAAGGATCAGATTTAAAGATGTGGAAGCCTGAAAATTATGGAAAAAAATTTTATGGACCTTCTACTTTAAGAGTAGGATTAGAAAAATCTAGAAACTTAATGACGGTTCGAATTGCACAAAAAATAGGTATAAAAAATTTAGCTAAATTTTCCAAAAATCTTGGTATATATGATGAACCTGAAGAACTGTTATCGATTTCCTTGGGTTCTGCAGAAACTACACTATTGAAGTTAACTTCTGCTTATTCTGCTTTTATTAATGGAGGCAAGTTAGTTACACCAATTTTAATTGATCGTATTCAAGATAGTGAAGGAAACACGATTTTAAATAACGAAAAACGAAACTGTAGTAATTGCGATATGATTTCATTCACTGGAAATGCTTATCCAGAAATTAAAGATACTTATAAACAAATTTTCTCACCTCAAACAGCTTAT
This sequence comes from uncultured Pelagibacteraceae bacterium, assembly GCA_902539145.1. Taxonomy (GTDB): domain Bacteria; phylum Pseudomonadota; class Alphaproteobacteria; order Pelagibacterales; family Pelagibacteraceae; genus Pelagibacter. The sequence continues at coordinate 10,325 of CACBHX010000004.1, forward strand.
CAAGTTACTTCATTATTAGAGGGAGTAGTTAAAAGAGGAACTGGAAAAAAATTAAGAGATCTTAACTTAAATCTAGCAGGCAAAACTGGTACAACTAACGAAAATACTGATACGTGGTTTATTGGTTTTACATCAAACTTGGTTATAGGCGTTTATGTAGGAATGGATAATCCCGAACCCTTGGGTAAGTTTGAAACCGGTTCAAAAACAGCTTTACCTATATTTAAAAAATTTGTTGAAAGAGCTGTGAAAAAATCAGATGCGAGACCTTTTAAAGTATCAAAAGGTATTACAATGATGGTAGTTGATCAATTAACTGGACAAAAAGCTAAATTTACATCAAAGAACACAATTTTAGAGGCTTATAAAAGCAAAAATGTAATTGATGGTAAAATATTATATTTAAATAATAATAGATTAGATAGCAATAATATATTAAGGTTTTATTAATGGATTCAAAATACTTAGACTTTAAAAGAGATATCGAAAAAATTAATCAAAGAGTGAAGGAGTATCTTTGAAAAGGACGATATATATAAAAAATTAGAAAGCCATAATAAAAAGATACTCGAAGCAAATTTTTGGAAAGATAAATCAACCTCCCAGAAAGTTATTAAAGAAAAAAAATTGTACGAAGAATTAGTAAGTTCATATGAAAAATCTATAAATAATTTAAAAGATATTGATGAACTAAATAAGTTAGCTATAGAAGAAAGAAATACAAGTTTTCAAAATGAATTATTAAAAAACATTAAAGGTCTAAGAGAATTAGTAAAAAAAAATGAGATAAGATGTTTCTTGTCAAATGAGGCAGACTCTCTTGATTGCTATATAGAGATACATGCAGGTGCGGGTGGTACAGAAAGTCAGGATTGGGCAGAAATGTTGAGAAGAATGTATCTAAAATGGTCTGTTCAAAAAAAGTTTAAGTCAAGTTTGATTAGTGAACACAAAGGTGACGAAGCAGGAATTAAATCATCTACAATTAAAATTGAGGGAGATTATATTTTTGGATGGTTAAAAAAAGAGTCAGGTATTCATAGACTGGTGAGAATTTCACCATTCGACTCTGGTGCTAGAAGACACACAAGTTTCGCAAGTATTTGGGTTTATCCAGTCGTAGATGAAAACATCAATATAGAGATATTGGATAAAGATTTAAGAATTGATACTTATCGTTCGAGTGGAGCAGGCGGGCAACATGTTAATACTACAGATAGCGCTGTAAGAATTACTCATTTACCTACAAAAATTGTTGTTCAGTGTCAAAATGAGAGGTCTCAACATAAAAATAAAGAAACATGTTTAAATATGCTTAAAGCAAGACTTTATGATTTTGAAATAAAAAAAAAGGAAAAAGAAAATCAAAGTCATGAATCTACAAAATCAGAAATTGGATGGGGTCATCAGATTAGATCTTATGTTTTACAACCTTATAGACTTGTTAAGGACAATAGGTCAAATCATGAAAGTTCAGATCCAGATAAAGTGTTAAACGGAGATATTGATCAGTTTTTAGAGAAATCATTGTATCAAGATATATGAAAATAATTTCAAAAATTACAATAATATTTACCTTAGTTATTATTATATTTTTAACTTATTTTAGTTTGGTAGGTATTGAAACAGATCAATTTAACAATCAAATAAAAAGTAAATTGACAAGTATAAATAAGGACCTCGACCTTGAACTAAAGCAAGTAAATTTAAAGTTTAATCCATTAAAATTAAAAATAAATGTAAAAATTTTAGGCTCGAAAATTAAAAATAAAAGAGAGGTCTTAGAAACTGAAAGTATTAAGACAAAAATATCGTTAATTTCTTTTTTTAAAAACGAATTCGTGATTAAAAATCTTGATATTTCAACCAAGTCTATAAGTATTGAAGATTTAATATCATTTACAAAAAATTTTTATAATAACCCAAATATCATAATTTTTGAAAAATTTTTTCAAGTTAAAGGTTTTATTGTAGCAGATTTAAGAATTAATTTTGATAACAAAGGAAATATAAAAAATAATTATTTTGCAAAAGGATATGTAAAAGATACAAAATTGAGTTTATTTAATAATTATAAATTAGATGACTTGAATTTTGTATTTAAAATTGAGGGAGATAACTTAGAAATTCAAGATAGTGAATTTATATTAAATGATATTAATTTTATTTCAGATAAAATAAACATAAAAAAAAATAAACAAGGATACACATTAAAAGGAAACCTTAATAATAAGATTGTTGAGTTAAACAATAAAAATCTTGCTTTATTTGAAGAAAAAATTATCCCAGATTTAGTTTTTGAAAAAATTATTTTCAGTTCAAAAAATGAATTTTCATTCAACTTAGATAAAAATTTTAAAATTTCAAATGAGTATATACTCTCTAATATTGATATTAAAAGATTTCAAATAACAAACAATTTTAAATTAAAAAATGTTTTCCCAAAAATTAATGATAAAATTTTCATTGAAAATAATAATCTAAAAATAGAATATAATAAAAATAATCTTTATATTGAAGGAAAGGGTGATATTTATCTGCAAAATAATAAAGACTATATTGATTTTAAAGTTGAAAAAAAAAATCAATTAATAAATTTTGAGGGTTTGATAAAATTAGATAAAAATCCTTTCTTTATAAATTTCTTAAACTTTGAAAAAGATAAAAATTATGAGACAAAAATTAAATTTAATGGATATAGGGATGCTACAAAAAAAATTTTTCTAAAATCAATTAGTCTCGATGAATATAAAAACACTATTGAGGCAAAAAATATCCAACTTTCCTCTAAATTTAAGATAAAAAGTATTACCAATATTAATGCTGATTATGTAGATGCCCAAAATCAAGAAAATATTTTTAACATAAAAAAAACCAATAATAAATATGTACTACAGGGAAGTGCTTTTAATGGGGATAGCTTACTTGAAAATATTTTGGTTGGTGATGAGAATAAAGATTATTTTAATGAAGATTTTGAATTGTCTCTGAAAATTAAAAATGTTCGTTTAGACAGTGAGTTTAATTTAAAAAATTTATCCGGTAATTTAAAATTTAAAAAACAAAAATTGTTTGAAGGAAATCTCAAAGGAGATTTTTCAAACCAAAAAGAGATGAAATTTACAGTTATTACGAAAGATAATAAAACTATTACCACTTTATTTTTAGATTTTGCTAAACCAATAGTTAAAAAATATAAATTTATCAAAGGGTTTGATGATGGGATTTTAGACTTTTATAGTATTAAAGACGGTGATATTTCGAATTCTACCCTAAAAATTTATGATTTTAAGTTAAAAGAACTTCCTACTTTAACCAAATTACTAACTCTTGCTTCTCTACAAGGTATTGCCGATATTTTGTCTGGTGAGGGAATAAGATTTGATGAATTTGAGATGAAGTTTGAAAATGAAAAAAAGTTAATGACTATAAATGAAATCTATGCGATTGGGCCTGCGATATCTGTATTGATGAATGGGTATGTCGAAAAAGATAAGTTGATAAGCTTGAGGGGAACATTAGTTCCAGCAACTACAATTAATAAAGCAATAGGAACTATTCCTGTTTTGGGGAAAATATTAGTTGGCTCGAAAACCGGGGAGGGTGTTTTTGGTGTAAGTTTTAAAGTTAAAGGTCCACCTAAAAATTTAGAGACATCTGTTAATCCGATTAAGACTTTAACTCCAAGATTTATTACAAGAACTCTTGAAAAAATTAAAAAAAACTAACTCAATTGAATTCTAATGTGTCTTTTTTTTCCAATCGATAATTTAACATAGTTATCTTTAAAAATTTTATCTGAAATTATAAATTTTTCATCCTCAATAATTTCATTATTTATTTTCACTGCTTTCCCTTTAATCAATCTCCTTACTTCACTCTTTGATTGCTCAAATTTTGCCAAAACAACTAAATCAATAATATTTATATTTTCATTCAATATTCTTTTACTTAATTTAATTGATGGAAGACTTGAACCTGAAGAATTATCTGAAAATGCTTCTTTTGCGATTTTTTCTGATTTTAATGACTCTTTTTCACCATGAAGCATTTCAGTTGTTTTATTTGCAAGTAAAATTTTTAACTGATTTATATTTTGACCATTAAAGTTTTCAATCTCTTGAGTTTCAACGTCTGTGAAAAATTTTAAGAATTTTTTTACATCTCTATCATCTGTATTTCGCCAAAATTGCCAATAGTCGTATGGTGAAAGAAATTTTTTATCAAGCCAAACCGCTCCATCAGCAGTTTTGCCCATTTTAGCTCCACTTGCTAAAGTAATTAATGGCGTGGTTAAACCAAAAGCTTCTTTATCAGAATATTTTTTGATTAAATCAACACCATTGATTATATTTCCCCACTGGTCTGACCCACCTATTTGCAATATGCAATTTTCTTTATTGCTTAATTCTAAAAAATCGTACGCCTGGAGTATCATATAATTGAACTCCATGTAACTTAATGACTGTTCTCTTTCCAAACGTGTTTTAACACTATCAAATGATAGCATTTTATTTATAGTAAAGTGTTTACCAATTTTTCTCAAAAAATTAATATAGTTAAGATCCTTTAACCATTTATAATTATCCACAAATATTGGTTTAGTTTTCTTATTTTTTTTATCTAAAAATTTTTCTAAAATTTTTTTAATATTTTTTGAATTTTTTAAAATCTTTTTTTCAGATAGCAATTTACGTGTTTTATCTTTTCCAGATGGGTCCCCAATTCTTGTGGTACCCCCTCCTAATAACACTATTGGTCTATGACCATGCTTTTGGAGAAGCCTTAAACACATTATTTGAAGTAAACTACCTACATGAAGACTTTCAGCGGTGCAATCAAAACCTATATATGCTGAAATTTTTTTTTTGTCTAATAACTCTGAGAGCTCTTTCTCATTAGTACATTGATAAAAAAAACCTCTTTCTTTAAATTCTTTTAAAAATTTATTCATAAGTTTATAGTCTTACAATATACAAATTTTTTTAAAAAAAAATAATAATGGGTAAGTTATATACAGTATTAGGATTAATGAGCGGAACTTCAATGGATGGAGTAGATGCATCTATTATAAAGTCTGATGGTGAGCGAGTATATTCAGCTTTATTTGACAGGTATTTTGAGTATGGAGATAAAATAAGACAAAAAATACTTGATATTAGAGCAAAAATTTTAGTTTCAGACCACCTTATTAAACATGAAGGCGAAATTAAAGATATTGAAAGAGAAATTACACTCTTCCATTCAAATGTAGTTAAGGAAATTTTAAACAATAATAAAATAGATGTAGATTTATTAGGCTTTCACGGACAAACAATATTTCACGATAGTAAAAAAAGAATTACTAAACAATTAGGTGATGGAAAACTTTTATCACAATTAACAAAAAAAAAGGTAGTTTACAATTTTAGACAAAATGATTTAAAAAATGGAGGTCAAGGTGCTCCATTAACACCAATTTTTCATAACTTAATTGCTAATAAATATTTAAAAGAAAAATTGGACAAATCTTATTCTATTAATTTTATTAATATAGGAGGAATTTCAAATATTACACAAACAGTTAAATGGGATGAATTAGATAAAAAAAAGGATTATATAAAAGCTTGTGATATAGCTCCAGGAAATTGTTTGATAGATGAGTGGGTTAGAAAAAAATCGAAAAAGAAATATGATATTGGTGGAACACTAGCAAGTATTGGCAAAACAGATGAATTAATTCTAAATCAAGCTTTAGAAAATTTTAATATCGGTCCACCTTATAAAGACTCATTAGACATAAAAGATTTTGATATATCTTTTGCAAAGGGCCTTTCTTTAGAAGATGGAACATCGACATTAGCAGATTTTACATCATCACAAATTTCAAAAGCTCTAAAATATTTTAAAGACCCAGAAAAAAATACAATATTTTTGGTTTGTGGTGGAGGTAGAAAAAATGAATATTTAATGAAATCAATCTTAAGATCATTTGATATTATTAAAGATTCAAAAAAAATAGACTTTTATCCTGTTGAAGAGTATGGCATTGACGGTGACTTTGTAGAGTCACAAGCTTTTGGATATCTTGCAATTAGATCTATCTTAAATTTACCTATTTCTTTTCCTAATACAACTGGATGTAAAAAACCAATTTCTGGAGGTGAAATAGTTCAGAACTTTTAATATAAAGCAATTTCTTTTTTAATGTATTTGTCTAAAACTTTTACTAAATTAGTTTCATTTTTTGAAAAAAAATGATTAGCATCTTGAACAGCTTGAAATTCAACCTTTATACCCTTTTGATCACTCAGTCTCTTATTTAATTCATTAATGTAATCAATTGGTACCAATTCATCTTTTTTTCCATAAACCATTAATCCAGATGTAGGACAGGGTGATAAAAAAGAAAAATCATAAACATTTGGCTGAGGTGATATTGCAATAAATCTGTTTATCTCTGGTCTTCTCATTAAAAGTTGCATTGCAATTAATGAGCCAAAAGAAAAACCAGAAACCCAACATTGTGAATTGTCAAAATTTTCTCTTTCAAGCCAATCTAATGCAGCAGCTGCATCAGCAAGTTCACCTTGTCCATTATCAAATTCCCCATCACTTTTTCCAACACCTCTAAAATTTACACGACAAACTGAGAAGTTGTTATCCATAAAAGAGTGAAATGTTTCCACAACAACTTTGTTATTCATTGTTCCTCCATATTGGGGATGTGGTTGTAGTATCAATGCGATTGGTGAGGTACTTTTTTTACTTTTAAAATATTTAGCTTCGAGTCTTCCTGCTGGACCAGGAATAAAAATTTCTAAAATTTTATTATCCATAATTGTTAATGATAACTATTATCAAAAAAAAATTAGACATATCACAAGTACGTGACAAAATGTTATTTTTTTTTCTGGCTATATACTTGACTAAATTAGTCAGGTTTATATATATCCCTGAAAATAAGGTTTTATGAGACTAACATCTAAAGGCAGATATGCTGTAATGGCTTTAGTGGACCTGGCAAAGTTTAATGATATTAATCCAGTTTCTCTAAGAGATATATCGTTAAGACAAGGCATTTCTCTAGATTATTTGGAACAAATTTTTTCTAAACTAAGAAAAAAAGCAATTGTTCAAAGTGTTAGAGGAAATCAGGGCGGCTATGTTTTGAATAAAAAAGCCAATGAAATAAAACTTACCAACATTTTTGATGCTGTTGACGAAAAAGTAAAAACTGTGCAGTGTAAAAAAGAGTCAAAAAAAGGCTGTAATGGAAAACCTACAAAATGTTTAACTCATAATTTATGGGATGAACTTGAAAATCATATTAATGATTTTTTTGAGAAAAAAAGTTTAGAAGATTTAATAAAAGATAATATTGAGAGAAGAATTTAAAATGGATACTAGGGAAAAAGACATAGAAAAGTTAAAAGATTATAAATACGGATTTACTACTGATATAGAAAATATCAAAGCTCCAAAAGGTTTGAACGAAGATGTAATAAAATTTATTTCTAATATTAAAAAAGAGCCACAGTGGATGCTAGACTTTAGGTTAAAAGCTTTTGAGCGATTAAAACTTTTAAAAGAACCTAATTGGCAAAAACCAAAATATCCTAAAATTGATTATCAAGATTTATATTATTACTCAGCCCCAAAAAGCATGAAGGACAAACCAAAAAGTTTAGATGAGCTTGACCCTAAACTTTTGGAGACTTATAAAAAACTTGGGATTCCATTACAAGAACAAGCAAGATTAAATGGAATTGCTGTTGATGCTGTGTTTGACTCTGTTTCAGTCGCTACTACTTTTAAGGGTGAATTGACCAAACATGGAATAATTTTTTGCTCAATGTCAGAGGCTATTCAAAAACATCCTGATCTAGTAAAAAAATATTTAGGTACTGTAATACCAGTTACTGATCATTTCTTTGCCACACTAAATTCTGCTGTTTTTACAGATGGATCATTTGTTTATATCCCTGAAGGTGTTAAGTGTCCAATGGAACTATCAACTTATTTTAGAATTAATGCATCAGAGACAGGACAGTTCGAAAGAACATTAATTATTGCTGATAAAGGCAGTTACGTAAGTTACCTCGAAGGATGTACTGCTCCAATGAGAGATGAAAATCAATTACATGCAGCGAATGTAGAATTAATTGCCTTAGATGATGCGGAAATAAAATATTCAACAGTACAAAATTGGTATCCGGGCGATGAAAACGGCAAAGGAGGAATTTATAATTTTGTAACCAAAAGAGGCTTATGCAGAGGGAAAAATTCTAAGATTTCTTGGACACAAGTTGAAACTGGTTCAGCTATAACTTGGAAATATCCAAGCTGTATTTTAAAAGGTGATAATTCAATTGGTGAATTTTATTCTATAGCAATTACCAATAATCATCAAAAGGCAGACACTGGAACAAAAATGATTCATTTAGGAAAAAATACTAAAAGTAAAATTATTTCCAAAGGAATAAGCGCTGGATTTTCAGATATGACTTACAGAGGTTTAGTAGATATTAATTCAAAAGCTAAAAATTCTAGTAACTATACGCAATGTGATTCTTTACTAATGGGTAACAAGTGTGGTGCGCACACAGTACCCTATATAAAAAATAAAAATTTTGATTCAAATATTGCACATGAAGCTACAACATCAAAAATTAGCGAAGAACAATTACATTATTGTCAACAAAGAGGACTTAATCCTGAGGAAGCTGTAGGACTAATTGTTAATGGTTTTTGCAAGGAAGTATTACAACAATTACCAATGGAGTTTGCAGTTGAAGCTCAGAAACTTGTAGGTATTAGCTTAGAGGGGAGTGTTGGTTAATGCTTAAAATAAGTAATTTAAACGCGAATGTTGAAAACAAATCTATATTAAAAGGGTTTTCTTTAGATATAAATCCTGGCGAAGTTCATGCAATAATGGGTCCAAACGGATCAGGAAAAAGCACACTGTCTAACATTTTATCAGGAAAAAAAGGGTATGAGGTATCAGGTGAAATCTTATTTGAAAATAAAAATTTGTTTGATCTTGAGACTGAGGAAAGAGCACATAAAGGAATATTTTTAGCTTTTCAATATCCTTTAGAAATTCCAGGTGTAAATACAAATATATTTTTAAAAACATCATTAAACGCAATTAGAAAAGCACGTGGAGAAAAAGAATTAGATGCAATTGAATTCTTAAAGCTTGTTAAACAAAAAGCTAAAGAATTAAAATTTGATGAGGAAAAACTTAACAGACAATTAAATGTTGGTTTTTCAGGAGGAGAAAAAAAGAAAAATGAAATTCTACAAATGTCTATGTTGGCTCCAAAACTATCTATTTTAGATGAAACGGACTCAGGTTTAGACATAGATGCTTTAAAAATAGTTGCTGATGGAGTTAATACATTAAGAAATAAAGATAATTCTTTTTTAATAATTACTCACTATCAAAGGTTACTAGACTACATAAGACCGGACTTTGTTCATGTCTTAATGAATGGAAAAATTATTAGATCTGGAGGCCCAGAATTAGCAATAGAATTAGAAAAAAAAGGTTATGAAAGCTTTAATTAAATGAATGAAAAATTACAATTAGATTTTGATAAAATTATAAAAACTTTGAAAATTTCAGAAAAAGAAATTCAATTAAAAAAAAGTTTTCTAAGAAAATTTATTGAAAACGGTTTTCCAAATAGAAAGCAAGAGGATTGGAAGTTTTTAGATATTAGTCAAATCATCAAAAAAAATATTGGTGACCTAAGTTTTTTTAATGACTACTCATCACCAAACAAAATTGATACATCTATTTTTATTGATGGTTTAGAACACAATAAAATTATTTTTATCAATGGTAGAATTGAAAAAATTGATTTTAATTATGAAGATCAAAATCAAATTGAAATAAATGATGAAATTGGAAAAAATATTATATTTGATACTGAAAATTCATTAATTGATTTAAATAATGCGTTTACAAATAAAGTTTTTAAAATTTTAGTAAAAAAGAATTATTCTTTCAAAAAACCTTTAATAATTTACCACTCTACTAATGATAAAATAAGATCAAAAAATATAAATTTAAGTTTAAATTTTGAATTAGAGGAAAATAGTTGCCTAAGGCTTATTGACTATTTTAGCGATAAAACTGATAAAAATTTTGTAAATATTTTGTATAATTTTAATTTGAAAAAATACTCAATTCTTAAAAATTATAAATTAGATAACTTTAGAAATAATAATTTAAAGTATTCTTTTAATAATATTGAACAGGATGATAATAGTATTTCAGAAACATTTATATTGTCCGCTGGTTCAGACTATTTGAAAAATGAGGTTAATTGTAACTTAAATGGTGAATATTCATCTGCCTTTATAAATGGAGTTTTTTCTTTAAAGGAATATCAACAGCACGAAATTAGATCAACAATTAATCATTTGGTTGAGAACACTAAAAGTTATCAACTTATTAAAAGTGTGCTTGGAAAAAACTCAAAATCTGCATATCAGGGCAGAATATTTGTAGACTCTAAAGCTCAAAAAACTGATGGGTATCAATTAAGTAAAGCGATACTGTTAGATGAAACATCAGAGTTTAACGCAAAACCAGAATTAGAAATTTATGCGGATGATGTAAAATGCTCTCATGGATCAGCATCTGGAAGTTTAAACGAAGAATCAATTTTTTATTTAATGTCTCGTGGTTTAAATTACCAACAATCAAAAGAACTTCTAATAAATGGGTTTTTATTAGATGTTGTTGAAAAGATTACAGACCCTGAAATTAGGAACTTAATTAAGAATATTATTGGATTAAAAGAATGAATATAGACAATATTAAAAAAGAATTTCCAATTTTTGACGAAAAAATTCAGAATAACGATTTAGTTTATTTGGATAGTGCTAATTCCTCTCAAAAACCCAAAGTAGTTCTAGATAGAATAAATGATTTTTATTCTAAACAGTTTTCAAATGTAGGTAGAAGCATACATTATTTAGCTGTTGCAGCCACTAATTTGTATGAAAATACAAGAATTTCTGTACAAAAATATATAAATGCGAAAGATAAAAATGAAATTGTATTTACTAAAGGTGCTACAGAAGCTTTAAATTTGGTCGCTAACACTTTAGGTCAAGCGATCTTGGAGCCTAATGACGAAATTCTAATTACAGAACTAGAGCATCATTCGAATTATGTTCCATGGCATTTTTTAAGAAAATCTAAAAATATAAAAATAAAGTTTGCAGAGATAAATGAAGACGGAGATATTCCGATTGAAAATATAGAAAAAGAAATTACAGATAAAACTAAAGTAATAGCAATAACTCATTTATCCAATGTCACTGGTGCAGTTTTACCAATCAAAGAGATAACTCAATTAGCACATTCAAAGGGCATAGTTGTTGTAGTAGATGGATGTCAGGGAGGACCACATTTAAAATTAGATATGCAAGATCTTGATTGCGATTTTTATGCAATATCATGTCATAAAATGTATGGCCCGACAGGACTTGGAGTTTTGTATGGAAAAAAGAAATGGTTAGAGCAACTTCCACCATACCAAGGAGGTGGAGGAATGATAAATGAAGTTAAAAAAGATAGAATTTCTTATGGCGAGCTTCCAAATAAGTATGAAGCTGGAACAATGGCTACAGCTCAAGTCATCGCGTTCGACCAATCAATAAAATTTTTAGAAAGTATTGGAATTGATAATATTATTAAACATGAAAAAGAATTAATAGAATATGGCCAAGAAATTTTAAAAAAAAATAATTCTGTGAAGCTAATTGGAAATCCAAAAGAGCGAGGAGGAGTTCTATCTTTTACAGTAGAAGGGGTACACCCACATGACATTGCAACTATTCTAGATGAAACTGGAGTTGCTATTAGAGCTGGTCATCATTGTTGTCAAATACTTCATGACAAACTAGGTATACCCGCAAGTGCGCGAGCATCATTAGGAGTTTATAATACCAAAGATGATTTAGATAAACTAAATGAAGGTATTAATAATTGTAAAAAAATTTTTGATTTATAATGAACTTAAAAGAATTATATCAAGAAATAATTTTAGAGCATGGAAAGAACCCTCGAAATTTAGGGAAAACAGAAAATTTTAACAAAGATGCAAAAGGCAATAATCCATTATGTGGAGATAATGTACATGTATATCTTAAATTAAATGACCAAAGAAAAGTTGAGGATATTTCTTTCGAAGGAAGTGGATGTGCAATATCAATGGCATCAGCTTCTATAATGACTGATTTGATTAAAGGTAAGAGTGATAATGAAGCTAAAGAAATAATAGAAGATTTTTTAGGAATGATTAAAGAAAATCCTGAACTTAAAAATAATATTTTAAAAGAGGACGATAAAACAAAATTGATGTGTTTATCAGGTGTTAAACAATATCCAATGAGAGTTAAATGTGCTACCTTATCATGGCACACTTTGGTATCTGCAATGGAAAATGATGGGAAAGAAATAACTACAGAAAATTAATTATGGAAGTAAAAAACAAAATAATTGAGGAAATTAAAAAAATTTATGATCCCGAATTACCAGTGAACATATATGAACTTGGTTTAATTTATGATATACAAGTAAATGGTCGTAAAGCTGAAATTAAGATGACATTAACTACACCAAATTGTCCTGTTGCAGAAAGTTTACCAAAAGAAGTAAAAGAGGGTGCAATGCAAGTAGAGGAAATAGATGATGTAAATCTTGAATTGGTTTGGGATCCTCCTTGGAATAAAGATATGATGTCTGATGCAGCGAAATTGGAGTTAAACTTATAATGAACCCTATTATTAAATTAAGTGATAATGCAGCTTCAAGGATTAAAGAAATAATGTCAAACGCTGAAAAAAATGCGATAGGTGTAAGAGTTTCAGTAAAATCAGGTGGTTGTGCAGGTATGTCATACGTAATGGAATATTCAAAAGAGGTAAATCCTAATGATGAGTTGATCGAAGATAAAGGAGTAAAAGTTTACATAGATTCAGCGGCAGTTATATATCTTTTAGGCACTGAGATGGATTATAAAAAGGAGGATTTCTCATCATCATTTGTCTTTAATAACCCCAATGAAACTGAGCGTTGTGGCTGTGGAGAATCTTTTAAGGTATAGTCCCATTTTGAGCATATCAGAGTTGCAATAAACGCATATATTGATAATATCTATCAATGAACGTCTTTGAAATCAGAAACTTGCAAAACAGCGAGGACAGAAAAGAGAAGAGAAAAACTTTTTTAAGATCTCTTATAAAGTCTGTTGACACTGGAGCAAATGGAACACTGAATTACATTGTTAAAAACGGTTCTGGCAAAAACAAAATTGCTAAAACTAGACAATAAAATTAACAACTGTAATACATCTCAAACTCTATAGGATGAGGTGTGTGCTCAAAATTGTGTATTTCTTCAAACTTTAATGCAATGTAAGCATCTATTTGATCATCAGTAAATACATTACCTTGTTTTAAGAAATCTCGATCTTTATCAAGACTTTCCATCGCTTCTCTTAAAGATCCACAAACAGTTGGAATTTTCTTAACCTCATCTTCTGATAAAGAATAAAGATCTTTATCAAAGGATTTACCTGGATCAATTTTATTTTTAATTCCATCTAATCCGGCCATTAACATTGAAGCGAATGTTAAATACGGATTTCCAGCTGCATCACCAAATCTAATTTCGCATCTAGCTGCTTTTTTGCTTAAAGTGATAGGAATTCTGCAAGATGCTGATCTGTTTCTTGCTGAATAAGCTAATAATACTGGAGCTTCAAATCCTGGAATTAGTCTTTTGTAACTATTTGTTGTGGCATTGGAAAAAGCATTTATAGCTTTTGCATGTTTTAAAATTCCACCTATGTAATGTAAAGCTGTATCAGATAAACCAGCATATTTATCACCAGAAAATAATGCTTTGTCACCTTTCCAAATCGATTGGTGAACGTGCATACCTGAACCGTTGTCACCTTTAACAGGTTTAGGCATAAATGTAGCTGTCTTACCAAATGAGTGAGAAACCATGTGAACAGCATATTTATAAAGTTGTAAGTTATCTGCTTGATCTACAAGTGTTCCAAAATACATTCCGAGTTCGTGTTGACTTGGTGCAACTTCGTGGTGGTGTTTTTCAACTTTAATCCCCATTTCTTTCATTGCTTTTAAATATTCACTTCTCATGTCTTGTTCACTATCCACAGGAGGGACTGGGAAATAACCACCTTTAATTCCTGGTCTGTGACCCATGTTACCATTTTCGTATTCTTTTCCTGAATTGTAAGGGCCTTCCTTACTATCTATTTTAAAACCAGTTTCATTCATGTCATTTTTGAATCTTACATCGTCAAATACAAAAAATTCAGCTTCGGGACCAAAAAATGCTTTATCTCCAATTCCTGAACTTTTCAGGTAGGCTTCAGCTTTTTTAGCTGTTCCTCTTGGATCTCTCTCATAAGGATCCTTTTTAATTGCATCTAAAACATCACAAAAAAGATTTAATGTGTTATGTGATGTAAATGGATCTACAATCGCTCTAGAATTATCTGGTTTAAGGATCATATCCGACTCATTAATAGCTTTCCATCCAGCTATAGATGAACCATCAAAAAAAATTCCATCGTTTAACATATCCTCATCAACCATTTTGGCATCCATGGTCACATGTTGAAGTTTGCCTCTTGGGTCAGTAAATCTTAAATCTACGTACTCTATTTCTTTGTCTTTAATAGTTTTTAGTACATTGCTTGAACTCATTTATGGCCTCCGTAATTCTGTGATCGTGATACCAAATAAAGATTGATAAATAACTCTCTTTTACTTAATAACACCTATGCATTTTTATCATAAGTGTATAATGAAATAAGAAAAATAACTAACAATTAGAAGTTGAAAATGACGCTTAAGGACAAAAAGCCTGTTAAAAGAGTTGAAAAGATAATCAAGAAATTTGACGAAAATTTAAGCGTAAGTGTTCTAAAAACATCAGCAAGAACAGCCCTAGAGGCAGCATCTTCCTTAAATTGCGATGTTGGAGCAATCGTTAAGAGTTTACTTTTTAAGACAGATAATAAATATGCTTTATTTTTAATAGCTGGAGATAAAAAGGCCTCTTTAAAAAAAATTAAAAAAAATATTAAATTTTCTGATGTTTCAATGGCTTCTGCTGATGAAGTAAAAAGTATAACTGGATATAGTATTGGAGGCGTTTCTCCAGTAGGTCATATAAAAAATATTGATATTTACATTGATAAATCATTAGAAAGATTCGACTTTTTGTTTGCGGCAGCTGGACATCCAAATTGTATATTCAAAATAAGCTTTTTAGATTTAAAAAAAATTACAAAGGGTGTAATTGAAGATATAATAGAATGAAACAACCTACTTTATTTGATTACCTTTTATTAATTTTTTTAGCATTAATTTGGGCATCTGCTTTTTTTAATATCAAAATTGCAACCTATTCGTTCGGACCTATTACAATTGCTTTTTTGAGAGTTTTTTTTGGAGCAATACCCGTTCTGTTGCTTTGTTATTACAAAAAAATAAAAGTGGAAGCATTTTCCGAAGACTGGCACTGGTTTGCTATGATTGGTTTTATAAATTTAGTTGCACCCTTTTATTTAATTGCTTACGGGGTGCAATCGGTCCAAAGCAATTTAGCTGCAATATTAATGTCAACAACACCATTAAGTTCTACGGTATTAGGACACTTTTACACTAAAAACGAAAAATTTAATTTTGTTAAAACAATTGGTATTTTAATAGGTTTTTCCGGAATACTGTATTTATTCTCAGACAACATTTTAATTAACGAAAATAATATTTTATCTGCATTATTAATTCTCTTAGGTTCAACTTGTTATGTAATTGGTGGAGTTTTAACTCTAAAAATTAGTAAGAAAAAAAATGAAAATGTGACAGGTTCAATTTTAATTTGGGCTGTGATAATTTTGATACCAATAGTAAGTTTTGCAGAACAACCTTGGAATATAAGTCCTAGATTAGACTCTACAATATCAGTAATATATTTAGGTTTAGTCTCTACAGGAATAGCATGGTTGTTGAGATTTAAAATTCTAGTGAAAAATGGATTAATCTTCCAATCACAAGTTTCTTATTTAATTCCAATTTTCGGAACAATTTTAAGTTATTTATTTTTAAAAGAGCTAATTACTATCAAAGTTTTAATCTCTTTGATCGCAGTTTCGGTTGGAATTTATTTTGTAAGAAAAGCAGATAGTAATCCCAGTGAAATCAGGCCTGATTAACACAATTTGAAGTTGTAAATCTTATTGACCCATTTACAACATTATTAAAAAGGTCTTTAATTACATTTATAAAAATGGCTAAGAAAAAAAGGAAAAAGGCTGTAACTAAAAAAAGAAAGAAAACAAAAAAGTCGATTAAAAAAATAAAGAAACTTAAATCAAGACGACATAAGAAACTTTCTTCAGTAAAAAAACCTAAAAAAAATCTTAAGTCAAAATCAAATAAGTTAAAAACAAGAGGAGTAAAAATGAGTGCAGAAGCGATGAAAGTGTCATCTGTATTAGATACCTCTCATTTAAAGGTTAAATTTCCATTTAAGGCTAAATATGGAAACTACATAAATGGAAAATTTGTGGAACCTAAATCAGGCAAATATTTTGATAATGTTAGTCCGATTTCTAATGAGAAAATCTGTTCAGTTGCGCGTTCAAATGAGCAAGACGTTGAAGCGGCATTAGATGCAGCTCACGCAGCTTTCCCTGAGTGGGGAAAGACAGACATCACTACAAGATCAAACATCTTGTATAAAATTGCTGATGTTTTAGAAAAAAATCTAAACTTATTAGCTGTAGCTGAATGTTTAGATAATGGAAAACCTATCAGAGAATGTATGGCAGCAGATTTACCTTTGGTTATTGATCATTGGAGATATTTTGCTGGGGTAATTAGAGCGGAAGAAGGATCTATCGCTGAAATTGCTAATAACCAATATTCATACAATTTTCATGAACCATTAGGAGTAGTTGGTCAGATAGTTCCATGGAATTTCCCATTATTAATGGCAACATGGAAGTTAGCACCAGCACTTGCTGCAGGAAACTGTTCAGTTTTAAAACCAGCTGAGCAAACTCCAGCATCAATTATGGTAATGATGGAACTAATTGGAGATTTATTGCCTCCAGGAGTAGTTAACATTGTTAGTGGTTTTGGATTAGAAGCAGGTAAACCTTTAGCGTCTTCTAAAAGAGTTGCTAAAGTTGCATTTACTGGTGAAACAACAACTGGAAGATTGATTATGCAGTATGCTGCACAAAACATCATTCCAATTACTTTGGAGCTTGGAGGAAAATCTCCGAATATTTTCTTTGAGGATGTTATGGAAAAAGATGATGACTTCTTTGATAAATGTATCGAAGGTTTTGTCATGTTCAATCTTAACCAAGGTGAAGTTTGTACTTGTCCAAGTAGAGCTTTAATACAAGAGTCGATCTATGATAAATTCATGGAAAGAGCTATTGCTAGAACTAAAGCTGTTGTTCAAGATAATCCTTTAAAAATGGAAACAATGATTGGAGCTCAAGCATCAGTAGAGCAAATGGAGAAGATAAAATCTTATCTAGAGCTTGGTAAAAAAGAAGGTGCTAAAGTTCTGACCGGTGGTAGCGTTGCTAAGTTAAATAGTGGATTGGAAAAAGGAAACTACATCCAACCTACTGTTTTTGAGGCAAAAAACGATATGCGTATATCACAAGAGGAAATCTTTGGACCCGTTGTATCTGTGATTAAATTTAAAGATGAAGCAGAAGCATTAAAAATTGCTAATGATACTCTTTATGGTTTAGGTGCAGCTGTATGGACTAGAAATGGAAATATAGCTCACAGAATGGGAAGAGCGATACAAGCAGGGATAGTATGGACTAATTGCTATCATGCTTATCCTGCTCACTCTCCATTTGGTGGTTACAAACAATCTGGAGTTGGAAGAGAAACTCACAAAATGATGCTTAATCATTACAGACAGAATAAGAACTTACATGTTTCTTATGCTGAGAAAAAATTAGGCTTCTTTTAAACAAATAATATATACTGGCCCATGATTCGATATCATGGGCCAGAGAAAAAATATGAAAGTATCTGCAACACGTTCGGCTTTAAGCTTATTATCTGAATTAAAAGAAAAGTATGGTGAAAAATTGATGTTTCACCAATCCGGAGGATGTTGTGACGGAAGTGCGCCTATGTGCTTTCAGGAAGGTGAATTTCCTCTAGGTGATAATGATATAAAATTAGGTGAAATTGGAGGTGTTCCGTTTTACATGAATGGAGACCAATATGAAAAATGGAAACACACTGATTTAACAATAGATGCAGTAAAAGGTATTGGTGGAATGTTTTCATTGGATAATGGCACTGGAAGAAGATTTTTAACAAAATCTGAAATTTGTCTTGTTGTCGATAATGATAATCCAAATCATTAAATAATCTCAAAATTTTTTAATATGTCTATTTATCTTAGTTCCCAAAAAATAATTAAAGAATGGATTGATTATAATAATCACATGAATGTTTCTTACTACCTTTTAATTTTTGATAAATATGGTGCAGATACGTTAAATAATATCTTCAAAATGGGAGAACATTCAGCAAAAACAACAGGTAAAAGCACTATGATTGTTGAGTCAAATATTACTTATAATCAAGAATTAAAGGTTAATGATGAAGTAGATATTAATTTGATTTATTTCGATCATGATAAAAAAAGACTTCAATATAAAATGGAAATGATCCATAAAGAAAAAAAATACCTAGCATCGACCATTGAAATATTAGCTTTATACGTTGATCTTAATTCTAGAAAAGTTTCCGAGTTTGAAAATGAAAAGGTAGAAATTATGGATGATTACATAAAGAAATATTCTTCAAGTTTTAAGAATGATAATTTAAAGTTTTCGTCAAAACTAAAAAAGTAATTATTATAACTTCCAGTCCGCCACTGGAAGTTATAATCTAAATTACTGACCAGGTGCTTTATATACTATTTTACTTGCTTTTGATGTAGCTTTAGTAAAATCAATAGCCTCTAGCATTGTTAAATTTTTAACTGCACCAGAACCCTCAACAACTAATTTAATTGCTGCAAAGTCATCGAAACTTGGCATTTCTGCTACAACAACAAAATCAAATGAACCTCTTACAATATCCATGCTATGCATAGTTCCGCCCATTGCTTTTGTTAATTGTTCCACTACAGCTTTTCTGTCGCTAGTTGGATCTTTTAAAAATCCTTGAAAAGCTTTTTCAGTGTAGTTTCCCATTATATATGCCTTCATATGTTACCCCTTTCTTTATTTTAAAAAATATTACAGCAAAATTTATGTATGTAGAAGTGGTATATTTGTCTAATTATTTTCTATTCGGTCCATTTCTTTAAGTTCGACTTCTAACTTATCTAATTCCTCACCACCTGCCATCATGCTTAAAAGTTTTTCTCTAGAAATATCTTTTTTTTGAAATGTTCCCATACTTTTTCCTCGATTTAAAACTGTAAAACTATTTCCAACAGGATAAGCATGATGAACGTTGTGTGTTATTAAAATTACAGCTAAACCTTGCGATGCTGCTTTAACAATATATTTCAGGACCATTGAAGCTTGATGCACACCTAATGCTGACGTTGGTTCATCTAATACTAAAACTTTTGCTCCAAAATAAATTGCTCTAGAAATAGCGAGACATTGTCTTTCACCTCCAGACATCGTACCGACAGCTTGTGATGGGTCTCTCACATCGATACCTATTTGTCCCATTCTTTCTGCAGCTATAGTGTTTGCTTTTTCAATATCAAAAGTTCTGAAAAAAGGTAAACCTTTTTGTGGCTCTCTACCCATAAAAAAATTTCTAGTAACACTCATAAGGGAAACTAATGCTAAATCTTGATAAACAGTACCTATCCCAATATCTAAAGCATCTCGTGGTGAGTCAAAAACTATTTTTTGATCCTCAAAAATAATTTCACCTTCATCAGGTTTATGAACGCCTGCTAAAGTTTTTATCAAAGTAGATTTTCCAGCTCCATTGTCACCAAGCAAGCACATTATTTCGCCTTTTTTAAGTTTCATAGTGACATCTTTCAAAGCAATCACTTTACCAAAAAATTTACTTATATTATTGAATTGAACTAAATATTCAGACATCACTTAGTCTCCGTAACTTTTTTTCTAATATAATTATTGAATACTACTGCAATTAACATCATTGCACCTAAAAAAACCTTAAACCAATCAGTATCCACATCTGTATAAAAAATTCCCATTGATACAGTGCCAAAAATAATAGCACCCAATGCTGCTCCGATGGCAGAGCCATAACCTCCAGTCAAAAGACAACCGCCAACCACGGCAGCTGCTATTGCTTCCAATTCTTTTAAAGTTCCTCTCATAGTATCTGCAGAACCTGCATCTAAAACTTGAATACAAGCAAATATTGTCGATGCCACAGCTGTTCCAATAAATAGACTTATTTTTACTCTTCCAACAGGCACACCAACATTTGTAGCACCAACTTTATCTCCGCCTGATGCAAATATCCAATTTCCATATCTAGTTTTCATAAGTATCCAAGTCGCAAATAATGTAAGAGCAATAAACCATATTACTGATGGTGGAATACCTGTAGCTAATGGTGTACCGTCAGTTCTCAGTGCAATTAATTTCATCGATCCTAGCCATGTGAATAACCATTGAAAAGTATCTGTTGCAAACAACCAAGCGATTGGATCATCCTCTATTAAAACTCTTAATCCTGGTACTTGAGTTCTTCCTGTAATTAATCTCGTAATAGCCAAAGTTGCCCCTCTTAAAATGAACAACATTGCAAGAGTTACTATGAAGGATGGAAGACCAGTTTTTACTACCATAATACCGTTGAAATAACCAATTAGTACTGCCATAGCAAAAGCAAAAATAATACTCGTCCATAAAGGCCAGCCCCAATAAATTGCAGGTATAGCGATACAGATTCCTGCAAAACCAATCATTGATCCAATTGATAAATCAAACTCTCCACCGATCATTAACATTGCAGCAGCAATAGCAATAATTCCTAAATTAGCCGAAACATCTAAAAAATTTAATGTTCCATAAGCGCTAAACATTCCAGTGTCACCAGCAACTATTCCAAAAAAAATAAAAACTAAAATTGAGCCACCCAAAGCACCAAGCTCTGGTCTGTTTAATAAAACTCTAAAAGGTGAAATTTTTTTAAGTCTTTCATCTTGTCCACTATCTTTTTTAGATTGAATGCTCTCTGATTTTACAGACATATAAAAATTATAATTT
Organism: uncultured Pelagibacteraceae bacterium; assembly: GCA_902539145.1. Lineage (GTDB taxonomy): Bacteria > Pseudomonadota > Alphaproteobacteria > Pelagibacterales > Pelagibacteraceae > Pelagibacter. The sequence goes on from CACBHX010000004.1 coordinate 31,645, forward strand.
AAAGATGATTAAAAAAAAGGCCTGACTAATGTTAGTCAGGCCTTTAATTCATATTTTTATCTATAACCTTGAGCTGCCCATTTAATTACTTTAGACGCATTGTCAGGAGTAACAAACCCAGGTCCAGTCATTACTACACCTGCTGGCATTGTTCCCCATCTCATATATTGTCCAAAGATAGCTATTGGTAAATATCCTTGTAGATATTGCTGTTGGTCAATTAAAAACTCTACTTTTCCTGCAGCAGCAGCTTTTAACATATTTGGAGACATATCAAATGTTCCTAATCTTACAGAGCCAACTTTTCCAGCAGACTCAAGTGCTTTCAAAGCTGCTTCACCAGATAATCCAGCACCTAAAGTTAGAATAGTGTCATAGCCACCACCTAATTTTGCAGCAACAGCTTTTTGAATTTCCGTTGGGTCATTTGAAGTACCTAAAATATCAACAGATCCACCAAAACCTTTTTTGAAACCAGCACATCTTCTATCAAGTGCAACGTTTCCTACCTCATGGTTAACACATAATGCTTTTTTTCCACCAGCGGCTTTCATTTTTTGTCCACCACCTACACCTGCTTCAAACTCAGTTTGTCCAACGTGTGCACTAATTCCTAAAGATGCATAATCATCAGATCCAGAGTTCATTGATATTACAGGAATACCAGCAGCAATCGCAGCTTTAACTGATTTTCCTAAAGCAGCAGCATCTGGTAATGTTATCACAATACCTTTCGGTTTTTGTGATACAGCATTATCAATTAATTTTGCCATTTCTACCATGTCAAAAGTAGCTGGTGCTGTGTATTTGCAAGACACTCCCATGTCTTTACATCCAGCATCAACTCCATTTTTAGCAACTGACCAGAAAGGATCGTTTGCTTGACCATGAGAAACAACAATTATATCTACAGCTAAAGCAGATACAGACATCATTGCCCATGCAGCTAAAGCCAATATAAAGTTTTTTATTGTTTTCATTATTCCCCTTTCAATTAAAATTAACTTTTAAAAGTAAAATCTAATCAAAATATTATTTAGTTGTAAAGCAGACAGGTTGTATTCTACTAAGGGTTGATTCAATTAAAGATTAAGTTTTTCAAACTTTTTTGATCTTAAAGATTTTTGAGCTGCATTTGCAATTATCAGAGCTTTTCTTCCTTCTTCAAATCCTGCAAGAGGTTGGGTTTTATTTCTTATAAATTTTGCAAAATCCTTTAGTTGATTTTTATAAGCATCTTTATACCTCTCAATAAAAAAATTAAGCAAAGGAGATTTACTTGATGTTGATTGTGCAGAATATAAAGATGTTTCGATTTGTCTTTTATTTTCTGAAATCAACATACCTTTTGATCCAAATAATTCTATTCTTTGATCATAACCGAAACTACAATGTCTAGAATTAGTTATTATACACTGAACACCAGCTTTAGATTTAATTATAGTAGATGCTAGTTCAAAATCTTTTATTTTATCAAATCTTTTATCAGATATATTGCTACCAGAAGCTATTATTTTTGCTGGCTCATCCTTACCAAGGTAGAATCTAACAAGATCAAAATCATGGATCATCATATCTCTAAAAATACCACCAGATTCTTTTAAATATTTCATAGTTGGTGGTGCAGGATCACGACTAGTGATAATAATTTTTTCTAATTTACCTATTTTTCCACTTAGTAATTGTTTTCTTAAATTATTGTGTGTTGGATCATATCGTCTATTAAAACCTAATTGTATTTTTGGATTTAATTTAAAAATTTTTTTTTTACAAGAATCAATTTTTTTAATACTTAAATCTAGTGGTTTTTCACAAAAAATAATTTTTTTATTTTTTACGCCATCTAGAATAAATTTGATATGTGTCGATGTTGTTGAGGCAATAAAAATAGCTTTTATATCTTTATCTTTATAAGCCTCAGATGGATTGTTTATAGCTTTTGTTTTTAATATTTTTGAATATTTTTTAGATAATTTTTGTTCAATATCATAAATATATTTAAGACTAAAATCTTTACTACGCATCAAATTTTTTCCATGCATAATACCAATTCTGCCAAGTCCAAATAAAGCTATATCAATCATTCAAAATTTGTATTAAAGTAATAACTTAACTAAAAAAATTTCTTATGTCAGTAAAATTAGGAGTTGCGCCCATTGCATGGAGTAATGATGACATGCCTGAGTTAGGTGGTGATACAACATTAGAGCAATGTTTAAAAGAAGCCAATGAAGCAGGATATATAGGCATAGAGTCTGGTGGAAAATTTCCCAAGAAATCTTCTGAATTAATTCCAAAATTAGATCAATTTAATCTTAAACTTTGCTCAGGATGGTATGGCGCCAATCTAAGAAAAAATTCTGTTGAGGAAGAAAAAAAATCTATTCAAGAACAACTAGATTTATTTAAAGATTGTGATGCACCTTGTATAGTTTTTGCGGAAGTTTCTGGTTCTATACAAGGAGATCCTAATAGAAAATTATCAACTCGGCCTCAAATGGAAAAGGATGAATGGCAGAAGTTTTGTGAAAAAATTTCTGAATTAGGAAAATATTTAGAGGATGAAGGAATGCCTTTGGCATATCACCATCATATGGGAACAATAATTGAAACTCAAAAAGATACTGAAAGACTTATTGAAAATACCCATGAAAGTGTAAAATTAACATTAGATACAGGACATATGTTATTTGCAAAAGGGGACTCAAAATCCATATTACAAAATTATCATGAGAGAATTTTGCACGTCCATTGCAAAGATATAAGAAAACAAGTTCTTGAAAAATCTTTAAAAGAGGATTTAAGTTTTAGAGGTGCTTTTTTAGAGGGTGCGTTTACAGTACCAGGAGATGGTTGTATTGATTATCAACCTTTATTTAATTTGTTAAAAAATAATAATTACTCAGGATGGTTAGTAGTTGAGGCAGAGCAGGATCCGGCAAAAGCAAATCCGTTAGAGTATGCAAAAATTGGTTATAATTATCTTACAGATACATTAAAAAAATCTGAAATTGAAATTTATAAAAATTGATTATCTATAGAGTGAAGTTAGTTCATTATTTCCAGCAGCAACACATGGAGATTTAAAACAAGTACCCACAACCCATTCAGACCCAGGATCAGGTAAAAAATTTGATGACATCACAAATATAACACCCATCTCAACTGATTGCCCCGCTTTACCTTCTGCTTTAATTCTAGGATCAGGATCAGTTTTTACTTTAGTATCCTCTGAAAAAGGATTCTCTATATTAAGATTTTTGTTTATATAATTCACGACTTTGGATGAAGACCATTCGCCATTACAGGGATCACCCCAAACAGTCATTTTATCTTCATCATTATTCCCGCAATTATTTATTTCTCCATTGATAAAATCGACTACTTTCTTATGATTTTCTTTAACTAAGTTAGCTTTTGCTTCAACTGCGGGTCTTGTACTTGCAGTCCAGATCAACATACCAACCACATATACCAACGATAACAACACTAATGCTTCTAATAGTCCAAAATTTTTGAAATTTATTCGCATAATTAAGATTTAATAATTTTTGATTTGTCTAATTTTTTTTCAAAAAAATCAATTATATTTTGTATTGTTTCTTTTCCCATTCTTATCATGCATTCCTCAGTAAATGCAGCGGTGTGAGGACTTAAAAAAACTTTATTGTTTTTTAGCAAAGGATTATCCTCTTTAGGTGGTTCTGTTTCAAAAACATCTAAACCTGCACCAAATATGAGACTTTCATTTAATGCTTTATCTAAGTCATTCTCATTAATCATCCCACCTCTTGCAGCATTAATAATTATACAATTTTTCCTCATTGTTTTAAGTAAGTCATAATTAATAATATTTTTCGTTTTTTCATTAAGAGGCATATGTAAAGAAATGGCATCCATAGATTTTACTGCTTCTGTAAGATCTTCAATTTTTTTTCCACCCAATTCCTCAATAATATCTTTTGAAACAAATGGATCATAAACAAAAACATTCATTTCAAATCCTTTACATCTTCTTATTAAAGATTGACCTATTCTTCCAAATCCAGCAATTAAAATATTTTTTTTCCAAAGTTCAATTGTTTTTGGAAGTTTGTTTCTGTTAGAAAAATTTCCTGATTTAACAGCCTCATCATACATGTTTTTTCTCTTCGATATATTGAGCAACATAAACATAACATGTTCTGCCACCGCAACAGCATTTGATGTAGCCGTAATTGCCAAGGTGATATTTTTTTCTTTAGAAGACTTGAGGTCAATATTGTCGTACCCAACGCCGTGGCGAGATATAATTTTAAGTTTTTTTGATATATTGATTAATTCGCTAGATAAATTTGCTGTTCTAATTGATAGACCATCACACTCCAAAATTTTTTGTTTAATATCTTTGTTATCTATATTTTCAATAATCTCATAATCATAATTTGGGTTATTCTTTATGAGATCTATCCCCGCGTTATGAATAGGTTGAATTATCAAAATTTTTTTTTTATCCGACACTTGAATTTAGTAAGCTTTAGAGTCTTCTTTTGATTTGATTGATTTTAATTTAGATACATCATCTTTTGCACCTGCACTCATATACCTTTGATCAGATCCAATAGTTACCAAATTAAATCCTAAATTAAGCATTTTTTTTGCATACTCTGGACTAGCATTATGAATACCTGCAAAAATTTTATTTTTTTTTGCATGTTCCAAGATATTCAAAATCTTTTCATAAGTTGGACTTCCTTCAGGATTATCAAAAGCTGGTTTTTGACCTATGGCTAGACTTAAATCAGCAGGTCCAATATAAATTCCATCTATTCCAGGTGTACTCATAATTTCATCTAATTTATCCAAGGCCTCTTTTGTCTCTATCATTACCATTTTCAAAATCTCATCATTTGCAAAATCTCCATAATCTGAACCTCCATAAATTAATCCTCTAATTGGTCCAAAACTTCTATACCCTTTAGGGGGATACATGCATGCTTGAACAAATTTTTCTGCCTCAGATTTGTTACTCACCATTGGACAAATTACACCATAACACCCTGCATCTAAAATTTTCATTATTTGTCCTGGTTCATTCCAGTTTACTCTTGCTAAAGGAGTAACATCCGTAGATGAAATTGATTGCAGCATTTGTAATGCATTTGGATAATCTATAACACCATGTTGCATATCAATTGTAAGCGAGTCCCAACCTTGATGAGACATTACTTCCGCTGAAAAAGAGCTAGGAATTTGTAACCAGCCATTAATTATTTGCTCACCATCTCTCATCATCTTTTTTATTTTATTTGGCCTCATTTTAAGATTTCAAACAAAGGTGAGTGTACTTTATATTTAGATAATCTTTAATTGCCATTGAACCACCTTCACGTCCATATCCAGTTTGTTTAATTCCACCAAAAGGTGCCTCAGCTATCGCAACTGCAGGAGTATTTACTGCAACAGTACCAGTTTCCATTAATTCTGAAGCTCTGTGAGCTTTATCCATAGAATTTGTATAAATATAACTACATAATCCTAAGTCATTATTATTAGCTCTCTCAACTACTTCATCAAAAGTTTTAAATGACAACATTGGAACTAATGGACCAAATGGTTCTTGTTTCATTATTGTAAAATTATCCTTTACATTGTCAAAAACTGTTGGTTCATAAAAATAGCCTTTGTTAAAACCTTGAGGTCTTTTTCCACCCAATAAAACTTTTGCTCCTTCTTTTTTAGTTGTTTCAACTAATTCTTCGATTTCTCCTAATCTTTTTGCAGTTGTTAAAGGACCTAATTGAACTCCATCATCTAAACCATTTCCTATTTTTAATTTTTTTGTTCTTTCAATAAACGCATTAATGAATTCATCTTTTCTATTTTCTTGTATATAAAATCTGTTAGGTGAGATACAAACTTGACCATTATTTCTAAATTTTGCAGTAATTGCCATATCTGCAACTTTATTTATATCAACATCATCAAAAACTATAAAAGGTGAGTGTCCACTAAGCTCCATTGTGACTCTTTGAACTTTATCTGCGGCCTTTTTTAAGATTAATTTGCCTACTCTTGTTGATCCAGTAATTGAAACTTTTTTAATAATATCAGACTCTAACAATTCATTTGAAATACTTTCAGGATCTCCTGATAATAAGTTTACAACTCCAGGAGGGACTCCCGCTTCTTTACAAATATCTACCAACTCCATTACTGTTCCTGGAGTAATTACATCAGGCTTACAAATTACTGAACATCCGGCAGCTAATGCTGTTGAAATTTTTCTTGCTGCTAGAATCAAAGGAAAATTCCATGGCACTAAAGCTGCTACAACTCCAACTGGCTGATAATAAACATGAACTCTCGTATCTGGAAATCGACTTTCGACTGTTTGTCCATAAATTCTTTTTGTTTCTTCAGCATTCCACTCAAAAATATCAGCAGCCCCGCCAGTTTCGCCAATTCCCTCTGCCAAAGGTTTTCCAACTTCAATCGTTAACCATTTTGCTAAAACATTTTGTTTTTTTCTTAAAAGATCAGCAATTTTTCTAATAATATATGATCTCTGCCAAGGTAAAGTGTTTTTCCAAACTTCCAAACCTTTCTCTGCAGATTTAAGAGCTTTTTGAACATCTGCTGAAGAAGCTTTAGACGCTTGGCCAATAATTTCTTCCGTAGCTGGATTTATAACATCGTAAGTTTCTTTTTTTTCCGCTTGTTGCCACTTACCATCAATGAACTGCCCAAATTTACTATACATAATTTTTATTTTATGGTTAATTAAGCGAAATTTTAAGAGAATATATCTATAATTATGAAAAAAATAAAGCTTACATGTGCTCATGCAATTGTAAAGTTCCTGACTTCTCAAAAAATTCTTATCGATGGTAAAAAAGAACCTTTATTCGCTGGTGCTTTTGGAATATTTGGTCATGGTAATGTAGCTTGTTTAGGACAAGCTTTAGAGGAAAATAAAGATAAACTTCCTACTTATAGAGGTCATCATGAGCAAAACATGGCTTTAACAGGAATTGCTTACGCTAGAGCAAAAAGAAGAAAACAAGTATTTGTAGCAACAAGTTCTGTAGGTCCTGGTTCTACAAATATGGTAACAGCTGCAGCAGTTGCGATGAGTAATAGACTGCCAATTTTATTTCTTCCAGGTGATACTTACGCAAACAGGATGCCTGATCCAGTTTTACAACAAGTAGAACATTTTAATAATCCAGGAATTACTCAAAATGATGCTTTTAAACCAGTTACAAAATATTTTGATAGAATAACCAGACCAGAACAAATTTTACAAACATTTCCCCAAGCTGTACAAGTTTTATTAGACCCAGCTGATTGTGGTCCAGTATGCATATCTTTATGTCAGGATATACAAGGAGAAATTTTTGATTATCCTGAGGATTTTTTTAAAGAAAAAATCCATAATATACGAAGACCAAGACCTGATGATTTTCAAATTAAAGAGGCAGCTGAAAAAATTAAAAAATCAAAAAATCCAATCATAATTTCTGGTGGAGGTGTTTTTTACTCAGATGCAATGGAGGAACTTTCTACTTTTGCAGTTAAACACAATATACCTGTAACACAAACTGTAATGGGTTATTCTTCTATGAAAAGAGACCATTCTCATTTTTTAGGACCTATTGGAGGTTTAGGAGGAAAAGCAGCAAACAACTTTGCAAAAAAAACTGATTTAGCGATTGCTATTGGAACTAAGTTAGGAGATTTCACAACTGGATCATGGTCCAATTTTGAAAACCCAAATTTTTCATTAGTATCAATTAATGTTGCAAGATTTGATGCTAGTAAGCATATGGCACAATCAATTATTGGAGATGCAAAAGTTTCTCTAAATGAACTATCACAAGCTTTAGGTGATTGGAAAGCATCCAAGGAATGGCATAAAAAATCTAGAGATGAACTTAAATCTTGGAATGAATATGTTGATAAAGAAAGTGGACCAACTAATCAAAAACTCCCAAGTTATGCTCATGCAGTTGGTGCAATTTATAGAAACTCTGATCCAAGTGATATCGCTGTCACTGCAGCTGGAGGTTTGGTAGGTGAAGTTGTTCAAATTTGGAGACCAAGAGAACTTAATACTCATGAAACAGAGTGGGGCTTTAGTTGTATGAGTTATGAAATTTCTGGAGCTTTAGGAATTAAAATGGCTAATCCAAACAAAGAAGTTATCACATTTGTAGGTGATGGATCATATTTACTTTATAATTCAGATATATATTCATCTGTAATAACTAATAATAAACTAATTGTAATTGTCTGTGATAATGGTGGTCACGCTGTCATTAATAGACTTCAATTATTTAAAGGTGGAAAAGAATTTAATTGTTTATTTGAGAGTTCAAATGTCTCAAATTTAGTAAAAGTAAATTTTGCAAAACATGCAGAAAGTATGGGGGCAAAGTCTGAAGAGGTAAGTTCTATCAGTGAATTAGAGGAAGCTTTCAAAAGAGCGAAGAAATCAAAAGTGACTTACGTTATTTCAATCAAAACTCATTCGTATCAATGGCTTGAAGGATCAGCTTATTGGGAAAGTCCAACTTTAGAAATTCCTAAAACCAAAGAAAATGAAAAAGCTCTAAAATTACACAAAGAAGGCAAAGCAAAACAAAGACAGGGAGTATAACCCTAATGAGCAAAGTATTTAAAGTTGGCTTAATTGGTTGTGGTCATATTGCAGAAACATATTTCAGAGCTCATAAATATTTCAAAAATTTTAAAATCATTAAATGTGCAGATGTTAAAAAAAAAGCAGCCAAGAAATGTGCTAAAATTTATAAAATTAAAGCAGTTTCGGTAAGTAATTTACTTAAAGATAAACAGGTTGAAATAATATTAAATCTAACCCCTCCAAAAGTTCATTACCAAATTGCAAAAAAGTCATTGTTAAATGGAAAACATGTATACTCAGAAAAACCATTAGCAATTAATTTAAAAGACGGAAAAGAATTACTAAAGCTTTCAAAAAAAAAGAAATTATATTTAGGAAATGCTCCAGATACTTTTTTAGGAGGAGGCAATCAAAAATCGAAAGAATTATTAGAAAGTAAAAGTATAGGCAAAGTAAATTTAGGTAATGCGATTTTTGCTTTTCCAGGGGTTCAATCTTATCATCCTGATCCAGAACCATGGTTTGCAAAAAAAGAAGGTGGCCCAGTAATCGATATGGGACCTTATTATCTCACTGCATTAGTAAATTTATTGGGTCCAGCCAAAGAGGTAAAAGCAGCAAGTTTAATGAAAGGTTCAAGATTTAGAACAATTGGTATTGGTCCTAAAAAGGGAAAAAGAATTAAGGTAGAATGTCCAACTACATATTTTACAACAATCATATTTGAAAATGGAAGCATAATCAGACTCACTTTATCTTTTGATGTTATTGCTCATCAAAGAAATCATATTGAACTTTATGGAACCAAAGGTTCAATGATTGTACCAGATCCTAATATGTTTGGTGGCTCAGTTTATGTTTGTAAAAAATTAGGAAGCCCATGGAAAGAATTTAAAACAAATCAATTGCCGCTAGGAAAAATTAATATTAGAACGCAAAGTTCTAGAGCAAATGAGTCACCTACTAATGCTAATTACAGAGGAGTTGGTCTTGCAGAAATGGCTTATTGTATTAATAAAAAAAAAATACATAGATGCAATGGAGAAGTATCTTTGCATGTTCTTGACTTGATACAATCAACTATGCAATCAGCTAAAACAAATAAACCAATTAAACTTAGCACAACATGTAAAATTCCAAAACTTTTTACCAATAAAGAAATAAATAAATTAATGAGATAAAATATGCAGATTGGTATCGATCTTGGGGCAAGTAAAATAGAGTATGTGTTATTAGATGATGTTGGCAATGAGCATCATAGAGAAAGAACCGAAGTTCCAAAAAATTATAAAGATACATTATCCATAATTAAAAAAATAGTTATCGAACTCGAGCGTAAAGCTGGTAAAGAATTACCAGTGGGTGTGTGTCATCCAGGGATTCATTCTATTCAAACAGGACTAGTTAAAAATGCGCCTAATTCTTTTTGGATAAATGGTAAACCTTTACAAAGAGATTTGCGGAGTGAGATTGGTAAAGAAATTTATTGTGAAAATGATGCAAACTGTTTTGCCTTATCAGAAGCAATAGATGGTTCTGGAAAACATTATAAAATTGTTTTTGGTGTAATTCTTGGATCTGGTGTTGGAGGCGGTTTAGTTATAGATAAACGGATTGTCAATGGACCTAATGGGATTACTGGAGAATGGGGGCACAATCAAATACCGAGTGCTTGTATTGAAGGTGTTCAGATAAAAAAAACCAATTTAAGAGCTGGGGAAATAGAAAACTTTGTTGCGGGTATAGGTATTTCTAAAGCGTTCAAAAATGAGTTTAAAAAGGATTTATCTGCCCAAAAGATATTTGAGATGCATAGAAAACTTGATTTAGATGCAGAAAAATTAATTGATAAATATAAAGATCAACTCGCTATGTCTTTAGCGACTGTTGTTAATATTATTGATCCAGATGTATTTGTTTTCGGGGGTGGGGTATCTAACGAAATAAATTTTTTAGATGAAATTAAACAAAAAATGAAAAAATTTGTAGCAGGGGGTGAATTTGAGGGGACTTTCTTAAAACCTAAATTTGGTGATGCAAGCGGTGTTCGGGGTGCAGCTCGATTAGCAAGAGCCACAAATTATTGACTAGTGAATAAAATTCATTTACTACAAAAGGAACTAATTATTTTAGTCTAGGAAGATAAATATGAAATTATGCAGAATAGGTAGTGTTGGAGAAGAAAAACCAGCAATCATAGATAGTGAAAACAATTACCGAGATTTGTCATCAATATTTAATGATTTAAACCCTAACACATTAAATTTTGATACTTTAGAGAAAATAAAAAAAACTGATATTTCAACTTTGCCAAAGCTTGATTCAAGTTCTAGAATAGGTGCATGCGTCTCTAACCCATCAAAATTTATTGGTATTGGTTTGAATTTCAAAGATCATGCTGAAGAACAAAATTTACCAATTCCAAAAGAGCCAATTATTTTCTCAAAGTTTACAAGTTGTATCACAGGACCAAATGATCCAATAGTTGTTCCAAAAGGATCTAATCATACCGACTGGGAAGTTGAAATTGGTTTTGTAATAGGAAAAAAAGCTATTAATGTCAGTGTTGAAAATGCCTTAGATCATGTTCTTGGTTTTTTTCTTGTAAATGATGTGAGTGAAAGAGATTTCCAAAAAAATAGAGGTTTAACTTGGGATAAAGGAAAGGGTTTTGATACGTTCGGTCCAATAGGCCCATTTGTAGTTACTACAGATGAATTACCAGACTATCAAAATTTAGATATGTTTTTAGATGTCAATGGGAAAAGGATGCAAACTGGAAATACAAGTAAAATGATTTTTGATATCAAAAATTTAGTTTCTTACATGAGCTCATGTATGAGCTTACATCCTGGTGACATTTGTTGCACGGGAACTCCACCTGGTGTTGGTGAAAATATGAAGCCACCTGTTTTTTTAAAAGGCGGTGAAGAAGTCATTTTAGGAATAGACAAGCTAGGTCAACAAAAACATAAAGTCATTCCTTATAAAGATTAATACAATTAAATAATGGAACTATTTATTGCTTTAGGCGCTGGATTGATAAGTTTTTTATCCCCATGCGTTTTACCACTTATTCCAGGATATATTTCATATATATCTGGAAGTTCAATTAATGAATTAATTGAAAAAAAAAATGTAAATTTATTCCCAATTATTTTATTTACAGTTGGATTTTCGATAGTCTTTATTTTTTTTGGCGCAGCATCTACATTACTCGGACAAGTTCTTTTACAAAATTCTTATGAGTTAAGAATAGTAGCAGGATTGATAATTATTATTCTGTCTCTTCACATAATTGGAATTATAAATATAAAATTCTTAAATTATGAAAAAAGAGTGCAAACAGATATAAAAAGAAATTTTTTTAGTCCAGTTTTGATTGGTATGGCTTTTGCATTTGGATGGACTCCTTGCATTGGTCCAATACTTGGATCAATATTAGTTTTAGCCTCAACAGAAGAAAGTTTACAAAAAGGTATTTTACTTTTAACTTTTTACTCAATTGGATTAGCAGTGCCATTTATATTATCAGGGTATTTGATACAAAGATTCTTAGTATTTTCAAAAAATTTTAGAAAAAATATTAATAAGGTATCTAAAATTGGGGGATCTATATTGTTAATTACAGGTATTTTAATGATAACTAATCACCTTCAAGCACTTGGGTTTTATTTATTAAATATATTTCCTTTTTTACAAAATTTTGGATAATTAAAAAATGAAAATTTATCAAATAGACTCAAGCGCCAGAAAAGAGGGATCAACTTCGAGAGCTTTAGCTAAAAAGTTATTAGACAAAATCAAAAGTCCAGAAGATGAGATAATTTATAGAGATTTAAATGAGGAAATGGTTTTCGTTTCAGGGCTAACAGAGTCGGGAATGAATATTGAAAAAAAAGATCAAACTGACCATCATAGAAAAATGTTTGAGTTATCAGATCAACTGGTTAAAGAGCTTAAAGAAAGCGATATTATCATAATTTCAGCCCCAATTTATAATTACGGACCACCAGCTACATTAAAAGCGTGGTCAGATTTAGCAGCCAGAGTTGGCGAAACATTTAAATTCAAACCAAATGGTAGAAGAGAAGGTTTATTAAAAAATAAAAAAGCTTATCTGGTCATCACGTCAGGTGGAACTAAATTAAATAGTAAAGAGGATTTTTTAACGCCTTGGTTAAAATTTATTTTAAATTTTTTTGGTATTGATAAAGTAGAAACAATCAATGCTGATCAAATGGCTTTAAATTATGAAAAATCAATAAAAGATGCTGAAAAACAAATTGATAATATAATTTTGTAAAAATTTAATTTCGTATATATTAGGATTAATTATATTAAGGGGTGTCTACATAGACTGAGATTAAACCCTAAGAACCTGTCCGGTAATTCAGAAAGGGAAAATGGATAACTATCTTATAAGCCAACCAACTTCATTAGTTTTAGTAGTTTGCACTTGCTTACTTTTTGCTTTCTTTGGAATTTTCTATTCAAGGAAATTCCAAGATTTGAGTAACTATTTAACTGCAAACCGTAGTGTTGGATTGTTTTCTCTTACTACAAGTTTGACTGCATCTGCATTAGGAGCATGGATTTTGTTTGGACCAGTTTCTGCATCAACCTGGGGAGGGATTGGATCAATTATAGGATACTCTTTAGGAACAGCATTTCCAATGTTCTTTCTCATTTTTTTAGGAAAAAAAATTAGAAAAGAATTTCCAAGAGGATCAACTTTAGTTGAATTTTTAAGAAAAAAATTTGGAAAGAGTTTATTTAAACTTATTTTGTTGATGATGATTTTTTATATGTTTATATTTTTATGTGCAGAAGTAACCGCTATTTCTGTTTTAATAAATTATATTTCAGGAACTCCATTATGGTTGATTGCCTTTATAGTATTATTAGCAACATTAATTTATACTCTTTATGGTGGTTTAAGAGCCTCACTTTTTACAGACAATATTCAAATGATCTTAGTTATAATTCTTTTAATTATTTCTTTTTTTATAATTAAAAATTTAAACTTAGATCAATTTTCATTTAGATTTATAGGTGAAAAAAATCCTCATTTAATTAGCGCATCTTATATTCCAGGTTATACTGCAGGATTAACCTTTTTTATTGCAGTAGCTGCTACAAATTTATTTCATCAAGGTAATTGGCAAAGAGTTTACGCAGCTAAAGATTTCATGACTTTAAAGAAAAGTTTAATCTTCTCTTTTTTTCTTATTATTCCAATAGTTTTTTATACGGGTTTTGTTGGAATGGTCGCTTTTTCTATTGATCCAGTTACTAGGCCTGATCTTGGTTTTTTTTCACTCTTACTTAAAAATAACTCTACCATATTAGCTTTAATAGTAATAATTCTTGGGCTTGCTTTAACGATTTCAACGGTTGATACATTGGTCAATGCAATCTCAAGCTTAATTGTAGTTGATGGTAAAGCAGCACTTGAGTTGAATAATAGAAAGAAAATAAACTATTTTAAATTTTCAAAATACGTAATTTTAATTTTATCTTTGATTTCTTTTTTTATAGCATCTAAAGGATTTGATATTTTATATCTTTTTTTGCTGGCAGATTTATTTTGTTGTGCATTTGTTTTTACAATCTTTTATAGTTTTTTTGATAAGAGAATTAATGAAAAAAAAGCATATTTTTCAATTATAATAGGGCTAATTGGTGGCTTAGTATTGTTTCCGTCACCAGATTTTTCTAAGAGTTTGTTAGTTGGTTTTCTTCTATCAAAGGAGCTATTTACAACCTTTATTAATCAATCATTATTGTTTCTGTCGTTTTTGATAGCTACTTTTTTACCTGTAGTAGTTTTAAAGTTAACAAAGTTTAAATAATACAAGATTGTATAAGTTAAATTAATCGCTATATAACATTCCAAATGTTAGAAAAACAAATCGAAATTAACAATCTCTCTAAGGTTTATGATAATGGCTTTAAGGCTTTAAATAATATTAATTTACAAATTAATAAAGGAGAAATTTTTGCAATGTTGGGCCCAAATGGAGCCGGCAAAACATCTTTAATAAGTATAATTTGTGGTATTGTAAAACCAACTTCTGGAAAAATCACTGTCGAAAATTTTGATATAATTAAAGACTATAGGGAAACTAGATCAAGAATCGGATTAGTTCCGCAAGAACTTACACTAGAACAATTTGAGACAGTTTTTAACAATGTTTCATATTCAAGAGGTTTATATGGAAAAAAACCTGATCCAAAACATATAGAAAAAGTTTTAAGACAATTAACACTATGGGATAAGAAAGATTTAAAACTTCGTCAGCTATCTGGTGGAATGAAAAGGAGAGTTTTAATTGCAAAAGCATTATCACATGAACCTCAAATTTTGTTTTTAGATGAGCCAACAGCAGGTGTAGATGTTGAGTTAAGACAAGAAATGTGGAAAGTAGTTAAGTCTTTAAGAGAGACTGGTGTTACCATAATTCTTACAACACATTATATTGAAGAAGCTGAAGCGATTGCGGATCGTGTGGGTGTAATTAATCAAGGGGAAATTGTAATTGTAGAGGAAAAAAATGAATTATTAAAAAAAATGGGTCATAAAACGTTAACAGTCGAGTTACAAGAGGAAATAAAGAATATTCCAGTTCCCTTAAAGAAATATAAATTGGAAATTGGAAATAATAGAATGTCTCTAGATTACACTTATAATCTGAATGAAAAACAAACAGGTATTACTAATCTTTTACAAGATATTAAGGACTCTGGTTTGAAGTTAAAAGATTTAAAAACTGAGCAGAGCAATTTAGAAAAAATATTTGTTACATTAGTTAGGGAAAATAATGAAAATTAATTTTTATGGCTTAAAAGCAATTTATTTACATGAGATGGATCGTTTTAGGCGAACACTAGGTCAGTCACTTTTATCTCCTGTAATATCAACCTCATTATATTTCATTGTATTTGGTTCAGTAATAGGAGGATATGTCCAAAAGATCGATGGAATCAGTTATGGATCATATATTGTACCTGGACTTTTAATGTTAACCTTGCTGACACAATCAATAACTAATACCTCTTTTGGTATTTTTTTTCCTAAATTTAATGGAACTATTTATGAGATTTTGGCTGCACCAATTTCAACTTTTGAAATCGTATTAGCTTTTGTAAGTGCGGGTGCCACAAAAACCTTAATAGTTGGAACTGTAATATTTATGACTTCTTTATTTTTTGTTGATGTTGAGGTTCAATTTCCGTTGTTAATGGTTTTTTTACTAATTTTAGTTTCTTTTACTTTTGCATTATTTGGATTTTTGATTGGAATTTTAAGTAAAGATTTTGAACAGATATCTATAGTTCCATCATTAGTGATAACACCTATGGTGTTTTTAGGTGGAAGTTTATATTCTTTAGACATGCTACCAGAATTTTGGCAAATGGTTACTTATTTTAATCCAGTAGTTTATTTAATAAACGGTCTTAGATATTCCTTTTATGGTATTTCAGATTTTAATATTTCGATCAGTGTTGGATTGATGGTTTTCTTTCTAATAATTTGTGTATTTGCTGTCTCAATATTACTTAAGAAAGGTTATAACATTAAGTCATAACTGACCCATCACTGGGCCAGTTAAAACTAATATACAAGAGGAATTAATTTACTAGAATTGTTCAGACTCTGTTGAGCCGTCCATAGCGGTAGTAGAACTTTTTCCGCTACTAATTGTATTTGATACAGCGTCAAAGTAAGAAGTTCCAACTTCTCTTTGATGTTTAACACTTGTGTATCCATCTTTTTCACGAGCAAATTCTTGTTGTTGAATTTTCGAATAAGCAGTCATTCCTTCCTTTTTATATTTTTCTGCTAATTCAAATATAGCTATATTTTGAGTATGAAATCCTGCGAGAGTAATAAACTGGAATTTGTATCCCATTTTACTTATTTCGGTTTGAAAAGTCGCTATCTCGCTATCTGATAAATGTTTTTTCCAATTAAACGAGGGTGAACAGTTATAAGCTAATAGCTTTCCTGGGAATTTTTCATGAATAGTATCTGCAAACTTTTTCGCTTCCTCAAGATTGGGAGTTGCAGTTTCACACCATATTAAATCTGAATAAGGTGCATACGCCAAACCTCTAGAGATCGCTTGATCAATTCCCGCTTTTACATAATGAAAGCCCTCTGGTGATCTTTCTCCAGTTAAGAAAGGTTTATCATTATCGTCATAATCATTAGTAATAAGTTTTGCAGCATTAGCATCAGTTCTAGCTAAAATTATTAAAGGAACATCTGCTATATCAGCAGCTAACCTCGCAGCTTTTAAATTTTTAATCATTGTACCTGTTGGTACAAGAACTTTACCACCCATGTGACCACATTTTTTTTCGCTGGCAAGTTGATCTTCAAAATGTACACCTGCAGCTCCAGCTTTGATAAATTTTTTCGCTAGTTCAAATACATTTAATGGTCCACCAAAACCTGCCTCACCATCAGCAATAATTGGAAGCATATAATCTGTTCTTTTTTCTTTCTTCATGTCTCCATCATTAATTTCCATGTGTTGAATTTGGTCTGCTCTAATTAAAGCATTATTCATAGATTCAACTAATTTTGGTGCACTGTCATAAGGATATAAAGATTGATCTGGATACATTTCACCAGCAGTATTTGCATCAGCTGCTACCTGCCATCCACTTAAATAGATTGCTTTAAGTCCTGCTTTTGCATGTTGAACTGCATGATTTCCTGATAAGGAACCTAAAGTATTAACATATGGCTCTGAATTTAAAAGATTCCATAATTTAACGGATTGTTGTTTACATAATGAATATTCAATTTTAATTGAACCTCTTAGCCTCTCCACTTCTTCAGGGGTATAATCTCTTTTAATTCCAGCAAATCTTTTTAAGTCGTATGATATGTTCTCTGCACTCATTTGTTCTCTTTCTAAATTAGGCTGTGAAAATGAGATGGTAGAAATTAAACTAGTTTGACTCTTTTAGATTCTCAACTAGATCTTGCATTCCACTTGAACCCCAATCACAATGATCGTCTCTCATGTAGGTACCTCGGTTATTGTGTTTAGCAAGGTCCTCATTGTTAATGATTTGAGCCTCATTTTCGTAATTTTTTAGTTTATCTTCCATATAATCCTTATAATTTACAGAATTTACAAAATCTATAAAAAAACATAAAATGCTTGTAAACAAAGGAAAATTATTGTAAAAAAAAATTTACAAAATTTACAAATAGAAAATATGAGTCAATCAAACTTAAAGATAGGCCCTAAAATCAAGGCTTTTAGAAGACAATTGGGTTTGCAAGCTAATAAACTTGCAGAGGAATTAAACATTTCACCAAGTTATTTAAATCTTATTGAAGGTGGAAAAAGAAAGATAGATGGAGATTTACTGTTAAAAATTTGTGATAAGCTAAATATAGAGCTTTCGCAATTATCCTCAAAAATTGACGTAAACTTAGAAAATACTTTATCAGAAATTTTAGATGATAAGTTGTTCGAAGACTTAGATATTCTGGGTCCAGAAGTAAAAGATTTAGTCAGCACAAATCCTAAAA
>CACBHX010000005.1 GCA_902539145.1 uncultured Pelagibacteraceae bacterium
TCTGGAATTTCACTTTTAAGTTTGTTTACAAATTCGTCTGAGACTTCTAATGGTAATAAATCTGGATCAGGGAAATATCTATAGTCATGAGCATCTTCTTTCGATCTCATTGATCTTGTCTCATTTTTCTTAGTGTCAAATAATCTAGTCTCCTGATCAATTGTTTTACCTTCTTCAATTAGATCAACTTGTCTATTAGCCTCATATTCTATAGCCATTTGCATAAATTTAATCGAGTTTACATTTTTAATTTCACATCTTGTTCCAAACTCTTTTGACCCTTTTTCCCTTACGGATACATTAACATCTGCTCTTAATGATCCTTCTTGCATATTTCCATCACAAGTTCCTAAATATCGCATGATAGATCTCAATTTTTTTATGTATATACTTACTTCGTCTGGGGATCTAAGGTCTGGTTTACTTACAATTTCCATTAAAGCTACTCCTGATCTATTCAAATCAACAAAAGTATTTTGAGGATCTAAATCGTGTATACTCTTTCCTGCGTCTTGTTCTAGATGTAATCTTTCTATACCTACCTCTTTATGACCGTCAGGCAAATCTATAATAACTTTACCTTCACCAACTATTGGATCTTTAAATTGTGAAATTTGATATCCTTGTGGTAAATCTGCATAAAAATAATTTTTTCTATCAAAAACTGAGCGTTTATTTATTTTTGCATTAAGACCCATACCGGTTTTTATTGCTTGTTTGACACAAAATTCATTTATTACTGGTAGCATACCTGGAAAAGCTGCATCAACTAAACTTACTTGAGTATTAGGTTCAGCACCAAATTTTGTAGCAGAAGTAGAAAATAATTTTGACTCGGATAATACTTGAGCATGAACTTCTAAACCTATTACAACTTCATATTGATTATCTCTGCGATTAATTAAATATTCTCGGCTCTTTTTACTCATTTAATCCACCAGTCAGTAATTTTATTTTTAAAATTTATTTTTTCCTCCATTGCAAATGCAATATTCAATATATTTTGTTCATCGAAGGCTTTACCAATTATTTGTAAACCAAGGGGATAACCTTTTGAGTCATGTCCTGCAGGAATTGAAATACCTGGTAAACCAGCTAAATTAACAGGTACTGTAAATATATCATTAAGATACATAGAAACAGGATCATTTGTTTTTTCACCAATTTTGAAAGCTGAGCTGGGTGTAGATGGTGTTAAAATTGCGTCTACTTTTTTATATGCATCATCAAAATCATTTTTAATTAATCTTCTAACCTTTTGAGCTTTTAAATAATATGCATCATAATACCCTGAAGATAGAACATAAGTTCCAATCATAATCCTCCTTTGAACTTCCGCACCAAAACCTTCAGACCTAGTTTTTTCATACATATCAATTAAATTTTCACCATTTGCTCTATATCCATACTTAACACCGTCATATCTTGCTAAATTTGAAGATGCTTCGGCTGGAGCAACTATATAATAAGTTGGCAGAGCATAACTAGTATGTGGAAGTGAAATGTTTATAATTTCTGCTCCGCAATCTCTTACATACTCAATACCTTTTTGCCAGAGGTCCTCAATTTCTTTAGGCATACCATCAACTCTATATTCTTTTGGTATTCCAATTTTTTTTCCTTTAATGTTATTAGTAAGATCTTTACTATAATGACTTCTTTTAAAATCTATTGAAGTTGAATCTTTCGCATCAAAACTACTGATTACTTCCTGAAGTAAAGCGCAATCTTTAACATTTTGTGCCATTGGTCCTGCTTGATCTAAGGAAGAAGCAAAAGCAACAATTCCATATCTTGAACAACTACCATAGGTTGGTTTTAAACCAACAGTTCCAGTGAAAGAAGCTGGCTGCCTTATTGATCCACCAGTATCTGTACCAATTGTAATCGGTGTTAATTGTCCAGCAACAGCTGATGCAGATCCTCCAGAGGAACCGCCTGGTACTAAATTTTTATCAATAGGATTTTGGACATTGCCAAAAAAACTAGTCTCATTCGAGGAGCCCATTGCAAACTCATCACAATTTAGCTTACCCAAAAGAATTGCACCTTCACTCCAAATATTTTCTGTAACAGTTGACTCGTATGTTGGCACAAAATTATTTAAAATTTTGCTACCAGCAGTTGTTTTAACATTCTTTGTGCAAAATAAATCTTTAACAGCCATTGGAATACCAGGTAATTTTAAATCTAAATTTGGTTTTTGATCAAATTTTTTTGCTTTATCTAAAGCGGATGTGAAGTCTTCAGTAATAAAAGCATTAAGCACTTTTGATTTTTCAGATCTTTCAATAAAGGCTTTCGTAACTTCTGATGAAGAAAGTTTTTTATTTTTAATACTTTCAACTAATTCTGTTAGAGATTGTTTAGTTATATCTGACATCACTCAATAACCTTTGGTACAACAAAATAATCTTCATTATCTTGAGGAGAATTCTTGATTATTTGTTCTCTGATATTTTTACTTTTAACCTCATCATGCCTTAATTTTAATGTTGTTTCTGCGATAGAAGTTAACGGTTTAACATTTTCTGTTTTTAATTCATTAAGCTTTTCAATAAAATCAAAAATTGAATTTAAATCACCGACTAATTTTTTAGCCCTTTGGTCATCAACTGAAATTCTTGATAATTTAGAAATATGTTTTATTGTTTTAAGATCTATGCTCATATGCTATTTAAATAAGACGAAAACTACCACTTAAGTTTAAATTATACAATATGGTGACATTAGATGAATTCAAAAAAAAACACTCAGATAAGTGTAGATTAATAGGATTAGACCTTGGTTCTAAAAGAATCGGTGTTTCAATATGTGATGATAAGCAATTAATTGCAACACCATTTAGAACTATTATCAAAACTTCATCTGAAAAACTAATAATGGAATTAAAGGAAATTATTAAGGAAAATAATATAGGAGGTATCATAATTGGAAACCCTCTTAATATGGATGGTTCATCGGGCAGATCAACACAGTCAATTAAAGACGTGTCTAAAAACATAGAAAAGAATATTAATATACCTGTTTGTTTATGGGATGAAAGGTTATCAACAGTTGGGGCTTTTAATTTGTCAAGCCAATTGGACGTAAATGTTACAAAAAGGGAAAAAAAAATTGATGAGAATGCAGCTACATTTATATTACAGGGTGCAATTGATTTTTTAAATAATTAATACTTGCTATTGTAAAGAATTATAGTTATAGAGTTGGTTTTAATGGCAATACCAACTAATAAAGCTATTAAAATTTCCCAAAAACATTTGTTAGGAATCCAAGACTTATCAATAAATGATGTAAATTTGATACTTGATGAAGCTAAAAACTTTATAAAGGTTAATCAAAGTAAAAACAAAAAAATAGATGTACTAAGAGGCAAAACTCAAATAAATTTATTTTTTGAGCCATCCACAAGAACACAGAGTTCTTTTGAACTTGCAGGAAAAAGACTTGGGGCCGATGTAATGTCTATGAACATTAGTAATTCAGCCATAAAAAAAGGTGAAACTTTAATTGATACTGCAATGACATTAAATGCAATGCATCCAGATATTATTGTCATTAGACACCAAGATTCTGGTGCATGTAATTTACTTTCACAAAAAGTTAATTGTGCAGTTTTAAATGCAGGTGATGGTAGACGTGAACACCCAACACAAGCTTTACTTGATGCTTTAACAATTATTAACCGTAAAAAAAAAATAGAAGGTTTAAAAATAGCAATTTGTGGAGATATATTGCACTCTCGAGTGGCTAGGTCAAATATCTATTTACTAAATATGCTTGGTGCTGAGGTAAATATTGTTGCACCAACTAATTTAATGCCAAAGGAAATAGATAGATTTGGTGTGAACCCTTTTACAGATATGAAAAAAGGATTAAAAGATTGCGACATTGTTATGATGTTAAGATTGCAAAATGAAAGAATGAGTAGCTCATATCTTTCCTCAAATAGAGAATATTATGAATACTTCGGATTAACACCTGATAAATTAGAATATGCAAAATCAGATGCTTTAATAATGCATCCAGGTCCAATGAATAGAGGTATCGAAATAGATACAATTCTTGCAGACGATATTAATAAAAGTGTAATTAAAGAACAAGTTGAACTTGGAGTTGCAGTAAGAATGGCTTGTTTAAAAATATTTTGTACATAAATGAAAAAGCAATATTTTATAAATGCAAATATAATTGATCCTCATAATTCTATTAATGAAATTGGCGGTTTAATTATTGGAGAAGATGGTAAAATTGAAGCTGTCGGTAAAAAAGTAAATACAAATAATCTTCCAACTCGTGAAAAACCAATAGATTTAAAAGGTAAACACATCTTTCCTGGGTTGGTTGATATGAGAGTTTTTGTCGGGGAACCTGGTTTTGAGTACAAAGAAAACTTCAGAACATTAAGTAATGCAGCTCTTTCGGGTGGAGTGACCTCAGTGGTTACTATGCCAAACACTAATCCTATTATTGACAACGTATCTATAGTTGATTTTCTAAAAAGAAGAGGAAGAGATAAATCTAAAATTAATATTTTTCCATGTGCCTCTCTAACTAAAAATATTGAGGGTACTAACATGACTGAATTCGGCCTTTTACAAAAAAAAGGGATTATTGCATTTACAGATGGAATTAAGACAATCCAAAATCCAAGATTAATGTCAAGAATTATGAATTCTGCGAAAGACCTTGGATGTTTAATTATGCAACATGCTGAAGATTATGAACTTGCTAAGAATGGAATGATAAATTCCGGTATTGTGGCAACAAAATTAGGTTTATCAGGTATCCCAGAAATTGCTGAGAGAGTTTTAATTGAAAGAGATTTAACTTTGTTAGAAAAAGTTAAATGCAGATATCATATTTCACAACTTTCATCACAAAAATCTGTTGAAGTAATTAAGCATAGAAAGGAAATTGTTAAATTTTCTTCGGGTGTATCAATCAATAATCTTTCATTAAATGAGAACGATGTTGGTGACTTTAGAACCTTTTTGAAACTCTCACCACCTTTAAGAAGAGAAGAAGACAGATTAGCTCTAATTCAAGGATTAAAAAGTGAATTGATAGATGTAATCGTATCTGATCACAAACCTGAAGATGAGGAATCAAAAAGACTTACTTTTGCACAAGCAGCAACTGGTGCATCAGGAATTGAGACTCTGTTATCGTTAGGTTTAGAACTATATCATAATGGGTCACTTAAATTAGAAACTATAATTAAAGCTATGACTTCAAATCCAGCAAAAATTCTTAAAATTGATAAAGGCAATCTGTCAATTGGTAATGATGCAGACTTTTGTATTGTCGACTTAGATAAACCCTGGATTGTAAAAAAAGAAAAACTAGTATCAAAATCAAAAAATACATCAATAGAAGATAAAAAACTCCAAGGTAAAGTTACAAATACGTTTGTAAAAGGAAAAGAATTATTTAAGTTATAATATGGAAATTTTAATTGTTGGTATTATTTCGTACCTAATGGGATCAATTCCATTTGGTTTAATATTAACAAAAATTTTTTTAAAAAAAGATATTAGAGAAATAGGTTCCGGAAATATAGGTGCCACAAATGCTCTAAGGACAGGAAATAAAATCATTGGTTATACAACTTTAATTTTTGATATTCTTAAAGCTATCCTTCCAGTTATTTATGTTAAAATTTATTTCCCAGAATTAATTTATGTATCTTCACTTTGTGCTTTCTTGGGTCATGTTTTTCCTATCTGGTTAAAATTCAAAGGTGGTAAGGGTGTTGCGACTTATTTAGGAATTCTATTCGCATTAAATATTTATCTCAGTTTAATCTTTATAATTTCTTGGCTTATTACATTTGGTCTTTCTAAATATTCATCGTTAGCTTCATTAGTCGCATCTATTTCTATTCCGATATATTTGTTATTTTCATCACAATTTAATCAAGTGATTTTTTTTACTATTATGTTTATTTTAATATTTTTTACCCACAGAGAAAATATTAAAAGATTGAAAAATAAAGAAGAAACAAAGACAAAAATTTATTAATTTGACTATCTAACTCATTTGAGTAGTTTGTAGTTAATGAACCTGGTGATTGTAGAAAGTCCTGCTAAAGCAAAAACCATAAATAAATATTTAGGTGATAATTATAAAGTTTTAGCAAGTTATGGACATATAAGGGATTTACCCTCAAAAAATGGTTCTGTTGATCCTGATCATGATTTTAAAATGGAGTGGGAAGTAGACAGTTTTTCAAAAAAATATCTTAAAGAAATTACTGATGCTGCAAAAGACTCCTCTAAAATTATACTTGCTACTGACCCCGATCGTGAGGGTGAAGCAATAGCATGGCATGTAAAAGAGTATTTAAATGAAAAGAAACTTTTAAAAGATAAGGAAATCGAGAGAGTTGTTTTTAACGAAATTACAAAAAAAGCTGTGTTACACGGTATTGATAATCCAAGACAAATTGAACCTTTATTAGTAGATGCCTATATGGCTAGACGAGCTTTGGACTACTTAGTAGGTTTTAACATTTCACCCATTCTTTGGACTAAATTACCAGGCTCAAAGTCTGCTGGGAGGGTTCAGTCTGTAGCATTAAAGCTAATAACTGAGAGAGAGCATGAAATTGAGTCATTCAAGCCTGAAGAATTTTGGACTTTAAACATTAAATTTAAAGATAAAAACAACCAAAGTATAACTGCTAGTATAAGTCAACTAGAAAACAACAAAATAGAAAAATTTTCTTTTAAAAATAAAGAGGAAATCAATAAAGCAATATCAATTATTAATAAAAAAAAATTTAGTATCACTGATATTTCAAGTAAAATTATAAATCGAAATCCCTCAGGGCCTTTCACAACATCCACACTGCAACAAACAGCCTCAAGCAGATTAGGTTTTGGTGCATCAAGAACAATGCAAATTGCACAAAAACTATATCAAGGGATAGAAATTGAAGGAGAAACTATAGGTTTAATTACTTACATGAGAACTGATGGAACAAATTTGTCAAAAGATGCAGTCTCGGCTTTTAGAGATTATATAAAAAAAGAAATTGGTAATGAATATTTGCCTGAAAGTTCTTTAAACTATTCAGGAAAAAAAGCTAAAAATGCACAAGAGGCTCATGAAGCAATTAGGCCTACAGATATAATTAGAACTCCACAAAGTGTTAAAAAATATTTAAGCACTGATCAAAATAAATTGTACGACTTAATTTGGAGTCGAGCTTTGTCCTCTCAAATGTCATCTGCAAAATTTGATAGAAATACAATAACTGTAACTTCTGATAATAATGACACAGTTTGTAAAGCTAGTGGCTCTGTTCTCAAATTTGATGGTTTTTTAAAAATCTATAACAACCAAAATAAAGATGATGATGAAAGTATATTACCAGCTATGACAAAGGGTTTAATAAATATTGAGTCTTTAATAGATGAACAACATTTTACACAACCCCCGCCAAGATACTCGGAAGCAAGTTTAGTAAAAAAACTCGAAGAGCTTGGAATTGGTAGGCCTTCAACATATGCAAGCATTATCTCTACTATAGCTAATAGAGGATATGCAGAAATACTAAATAAAAGGTTTTTTCCTACAGATAGAGGAAAATTAATTTCTGCTTTCTTAGAAAAATTATTCTCAAGATATGTAGATTATAATTTTACTGCAGGATTAGAAGATCAATTAGATGAGATTACTTCTGGTAAAGAAAGTTGGATTAAAGTTTTAGAATTATTTTGGAAAGACTTTAATAACAATGTTTCTGAGGTAAAGGAAAAAAGAACCAGAGAAGTTTTAGATTTACTTAATGATAGTTTGGGTGAACTCATTTTTGATAAGGATAATGAGGGAAATGTAGTCAGAAAATGCCAATTATGTAGCAATGGCACACTAAGTTTAAAAAATAGTTTTAGAGGAGGAGCTTTTATAGGTTGCTCAAATTATCCTGATTGTAAATTTACACGGCCACTATCTAAAGCAAAAGCTGCAGCCCAAGCTCAACTAGCTGAACCAAAATTTATCGGAAAGCATGAGAATGGTAATGATATATATTTGAAAAATGGAAGATTTGGACCCTATCTTCAATATGAAAAAATTTTAAGTGAACAAGAAATAGAAGAAAGTGCAAAAAAAAAGAAAAAGAAAAAGAAATCTAAAACTGAAGTTAACGAACTATTAAAAAATGTATCAATTCCCAAAGGTTTAGATTTAAAAGATATTGATTTAGAAAAAGCTCAATTTTTATGTTCACTACCAAAATCTTTAGGTCTCAATCCAGAGAATCAAAAAGAAATAACATTGAACACTGGAAGATTTGGTCCCTATCTAAAATGTGAAAATAAGTCAGCAAGAATTGAAAATATAGAAGAAATTTTTTCTATTGGTTTAAACAGAGCAATAACTTTAATTGCTGAAGCTAAACCAGGCCGAATGTCTTCATCAGTTATAAAAGACTTAGGTACACATCCTGAAGATGGTAAGCCTGTTAGAATTATGAAAGGACAATATGGTCCATACATTAAATACAAATCTCTTAATGCCACAATACCAGAAGAAAAAGATCCAACTGAACTAACAATGGAAGAAGCCTTAATACTAATCGAAAAAAGAAAAGAGTATGATAAAAACAAAAAAAATAAAAAAAAATCTAGTTAGTTAAGAACTGATTTACTTCTGAAAAATGTACAGCAAAATTCATACCTTCTGTTGAATCCTTATGTAGACCTTGAGTATTAACCCCTACTACTTTATCTTTATAAAACAAAGGACCTCCTGAATTTCCAGGATTGATAGCAGCATCTGTTTGAATAAATAGCACATCAGATTTTCCAGTTGCGCTGTAAACACTACTTTCTTTTCTTATTGCACTAATCCAACCTTTAGTTAAAGAAAATTTTCTACCTTTTGGATGTCCCAAAGCTTCAACCATTTCTCCTTGTTTTAATTGACCCTCAAAAAATTTAACAGGTTTACCTGACGTATTAGTTTTTAAAAGAGCAAGGTCTCTTTTAAGATCCTTCTTAATAACAACAGCAGAGGATCTTTTTTTATATTTATCTGTAACAAAAATTGACGTAGCATTTTCTATGACATGGTAATTGGTAATAATTTCGTCTTTAGATATAAAAAAACCCGAACCTAAACCTTTTTCAGTTTTGACTATAACAACACTGTCAAATCTATCATCTTTTACTTCAAACTTTGAAGAAGTACTTTTAATTGATGCTGTTTTTTTTTTATTTATATTTGTTTTTGAACTGTTACCTAACAATTTCTCCCACCAAGATAATTCCTCCTCCACAGAAAAGTTTAAACTTGCATATAATTCTTTTTTATCTAACATTTCTCTAAATTGTTTCTCATTATCAAATAAATTTATAAAATCGTTTAGAGACGTATTCTTAATTTTTTGGTTTTGCCAATTAGAAACTTGATCGGAGGAAGAATATTTGTTTAACAAATTTTCATATTTTTTGTCTTGAGGATCAATATTGTATGCTACTTTGAAATCTTTATTAGATTTTATAATTATTTTTTTTTCAATTAATTTACTATTTTTGTATTGTACCACTTGATAAATAGCATTTTTCTCTGCGTTTACATTTTGAACTAAATAAGAGTAACTTCTTAGTATTTCTTTCTCCAAATAATCTGGTGTATTAGAATAACTGTTGATCAATTGATTCAATCGATTTTGAAGTTTGGCACCCTCTTTTTGCCATTTTTCTTGAAGAGCGATACCTCCCCACTGAGTAATTAAACCACAACTAATACATTGTGACATTTGAAAACCTCTCTCAGCTTCTGCTTGAGCCCTTTGTAATTCTCTTTCAGTTCTTCGCATTTCAGCCTGAAGCCTATTAAATTCTGGATTAGGAACACTTTTCGAACCTGCAACCATTTGCGATGTTAAGTTATCCTCAGATACAACGTTTGAATAAGAGTCAAAATCTGTCGGAATTATTAGAATTAAATTTGAGTTACTCGCTAATAAATTTTTTACTATATCTAAGCTAAATTCTTTATTAATAACAAAATCAATATTTCCAGAAGGATTTATATTTGGTAATAACTCTTTTTTAACTATATCCTTATCTGCAAAAACAACTTTTAATTTATCATTTACATTTTCATTTTGTTTAATATCGATTTTTTTTTTGTTTTTATCTTTTAATACTAAGTCTTTTTTAATTTTATCTAACTTTTTTTTTTGCTCTATTTTTGCTAATCTTTCCTTCTTTTTTTGATCCTGCTCTTTTTTTCTTGCTAATCTTTTTTCTTTAAGTTCTTTTTTTCGTTTCTCAATTCTTGCAATATTTTCTTTTTTTCGTCTATCTTGATCAGCTTTTCTCGCTAGTCTTTTTCTCTCAAGTTCATCTTTTCTTTTATTAATTCTTTTTTCTCTTTCAGCTTTTTTAGACTGAATCTCTTTTTCTCTTTCTACTTTCTTATTTCTTTGATTTTCAGCAATTTCTAATTTTTTCTTTTCCTCAAGATTTTCATTTTTATCGTTTGTGTTGGACTTGCTTTTATTTGTGTCTAATGATGTATTCTTATTTTTTCTAAATTCGTTTAGTTTTGAAATTCTATCAACGGCTTTTGACTCTATTATATAAACAAATTCATTTTCATTTATTTCAATATCGTCTAAATTTGTACATTTTGACTCTTCAAATAAAGGTAGAATTAAACCCTCTTTATCAAGGCAATATCTTTCTTGTGAATATGACACCTCAAAAATAAATAAAATCAAAAATGATTTAAATATAATTTTTATTTTATTTGTCATAAGATCTAAATCTATATATATTTGAATATATTAAATATTATGTCCTCTTTGAAGATTAAATTTTCATTTTTTTTGTCACTTTTATTGATTTTTTATAATACAAACCTTTTTGCAAAAACAAACAAGACAGAGGAATTTATTCTCGATAGAGCTAACGCAACCAAATTACTACTCACACCTCCAAATATAGTTAAAAATAAAATTTCGGATGCATTTAAAAAGATAGAAAATGAATGTTGCGAAGAGAATTTTTCAAAAAATAATTTAATTGATGAAATTAAAGTTAATCTGCAAGAATGCTTGGACAAAAAGTGTCATGCTTTTGTTCTACCGATATATTCTAAGAATAAACCACCATTAAAGTTAGTTGTTATGAGGCAATTAAATGAACTGGACGATTTAATAATTGAAAATGGAGAACAAAGATACAATAATTTAATGACTAAATTAAGTAGTGAAAAAGATGAGCTAAAATTAAAAAATGAAAAGGATATAGAAAAAGTCAAAAAGCAAGTACTTGATTTAGAGGAAAAGAATATAAAATTAAAACAAACAGTTGATAAGATGTTATCTAAATATCAAAAGAAGATATCAAAATTAGAAGAGGAAAACAAAAAGCTTAATGAGAATTTTAATTTAGTTTTCAATGCTCATTCGAAGACAAAACAAAAAAAATTAGAGAAAGAACTCAAATAAGACTTACTAACTGCATGAATTTTGAAGATAAGATAAAAGAACTAAAAATTACATTACCATCTGCTAAACCACCTGTTGGCTCTTATGTGGCTACTAAAATTACTGGTAATTTGTTATTTATATCAGGTCAAATATCTATTGATGAAAATGGTAAATTGATAAAAGGCAAAGTAGGAAAAGATTTATCAGTAGATGACGGATATAATGCTGCGAAAAGATGTGGTTTGAGCATTGTCGCACAAGCAAAAGAGGCTTGTGATGGAGATTTATCCAAAATAAAAACATGTATTAAACTCACTGGGTTTGTTAATTCAACGGATGATTTTACTGATCAACCTAAAGTAATTAATGGAGCTTCAGATTTAATTGCATCAATATTTGACAAAGCTGGAATGCATACAAGAGCAGCTATTAGTGCAAATAGTTTGCCATTAGGTGTATCAGTTGAAGTAGATGCTATATTTGAATTAAATTAAATTACCTTCCGATACTGGTGTAATCTATTCTTAAATCTCTCATTTTATCTTGAGAATAGATATTTCTCATATCAAAAACTTTAAAATTCTTTTTTTTTACAAGCCGTTTAAAGTCTAGTAACTTAAAAGCATTCCATTCAGTGTGAATAATTATAAGATCACTTTTGATGCAAGCTGAAGAAATATTACTGTAGAATTTAACATTCTTTAACTTATCAAATTCCTTTTTTCTTCCTGAAGGGTCGTAATATCTGATTTTACTTCCTTTCTTATTTAAATAATTAATCATTGGAATACTTGACGCTTCCCTCATATCATCAGTATTAGGTTTAAAAGTTACACCTAAAAACGTAATGTTTTTATTTTTAAGTTTATTGTTCAAAATTTTATCAATTCTATTTGTAAGAGTTATTTTTCTTTGATTATTCGATTTAACAACGCTTTTTATAATAGAAAGATCAGTTTTATATTTATCAGCAATGTCAATTAAAGCTCTTGTATCTTTAGGAAAGCATGAACCTCCATAAGCAGGTCCTGCCCTTAAAAATCTATCACCAATTCTTTGATCCAAGCCCATACCAATAGAAATATCTTGTATATTAACACCAATTTTTTCACATAAATTTGCCAATTCGTTTATGTAGGAAATTTTTGTAGCTAAAAAAGCATTAGATGCATATTTTACCATTTCAGCACCTCTTCTTGAGGTCTTAAAATATCTGCTAGATTTTTTTATTATAGGTAAGTACAAAGATTTTAAAATTTTGTTAGCTTTATTACTGTCAGTTCCAATAACAACTCTATCAGGATAAATAAAATCTCTTATAGCTTCACCCTCTCTTAAAAATTCAGGATTTGAAACAACATCTATTAATTTTTTTTTCTTTAAATTTCTTAAAATTTTTTCAATTTTATCTCCTGTAGTTACTGGGACCGTAGATTTTGTTATGATGATTTTGTATTTGGAAATACTTTTTTTTAATTGTTTTGCTACATTAAATACATGCTTTAAATCAGCTGAATTACCTTTTTTTTGTGTAGGGGTTCCGACACAAATAAATATAATATCAGATTTCTTAACTGCTTCACTTAAATTTGAAGTAAAAAATAATCTTTTAGCTTTATGATTTCTTTTCAATATTTCTTCTAAGCCTGGTTCATAAATAGGTACTTTTCCTTTATTAAGTGAATCAATTTTATTTTTATCTTTATCAACACAATAAACAACATTTCCTACATCGGAAAAACAAACACCACTGACAAGCCCAACATAACCAGTTCCTATCATGCATAATTTCATAATTTTGAAATCTCAATTCCAGATTTAATGTAACCACTCATACTTCCGCAGTCCAAATATTTTCCGGAAAAATTATGTGCTATAAATTTTTGATTTTCTTTAATTAAAGTTTGAATAGAGTCAGTAATGTGTATTTCGCCACCTTTACCTGGCTTTTGTGACAATAATTTTGTAAATATTGTTTTTGGTAAAATATATCTTCCAATTACAGCTTTATTAGACGGCGCTTCTTTTATAGATGGCTTTTCAATCACATCTTCAATTAAAAAATTTTTTTTATCTATTTTTTTTTTCAATTTATAGATACCCCACCTGGACACTGTTTTTTTATTAACATTCATACTCGCCATAACAGATGCTTTATATTTTTTATGTATTTGAATCATAGATTTAGAGCAGTTTTTTTTTACTATAAGGTCATCTGGTAGTAACATTAAAAAAAATTTATCTTTAATAATATTTTTAGTTTTAAGAACTGCATCACCTGTGCCTAAAGGTTTGTTTTGATAAACAAATTTTATAATTTTTTTATATCTTAAAATTTTTTTGTATTCTTTTAATGTTCTAGGATCTTTCTTTTTTTTGATTATCTTTTTATAAAAATTATCATTATAAAAATATTTTTTAATCATCTTTTTTTTTTTAGAAATAATAAAAACAACTTCTTTTATTCCAGCCTCAATACATTCATCTAAAATATATTCAATCCCAGGTTTACCATTTATAGGTAAAAGCTCTTTGGCAAAAACACTAGTTAATGGTAATAATCTAGTCCCTAAACCAGCTAAAGGAATAATTGCTTGTTTAATCATTTGAATGTTTTACTTATAAAAATTATTTTATACAAATGAAAATTTTAATTAAGAATAAAGATGTAAATGAGGCACTCAAAGAAGTTTCAAATTTGGGCTTTATTCCAACAATGGGGAGTCTTCATAAAGGACATGAATATTTAATAAAACAGTCAAAAAAGAAATGTAATCAAACAATAGTAAGTATTTTCATAAATCCCACTCAATTTAATAACAAAAAAGATTATTTGTCATACCCAAAGAATTTAAAAAAAGATCTTAATATCTTAAAAAAATTAAAAGTTAATTATGTTTACATTCCAAATAAGAAAGACGTCTATTCATTTAAGAGGAAGAAATCAATAGTTCTAAAAAAAGAAAATAGAGTGCTTTGTGCAAAATTTAGAAAAGGTCATTTTGAGGGTGTGATTGATGTAATGGATAGATTGACAAGTATTATTAGACCAAACAAAATATTTATGGGTGAAAAAGACTATCAACAGCTAATGTTGGTTAAAAAGTTTATTGAAAAAAAATACAAAACAAAAATTGTTTCATGCAAAACTATAAGAAATAAAGATAAACTTGCTTTATCTTCAAGAAATCATCTACTAAATAAACAAGATTTAATTAAAGCAAGTAAAATAGCTATAGAATTATTCAATCTTAAAAAATTTCTTAAAAATAAGAAAAAAACAAAAACACTTTTACAAAAAAAATTAAAATTATTAAAAAAAAATTTTGATGTTAAGATTGATTACTTAGAGATTAGAAAAAAAGATAATCTTAAATCCTCTTCAAATATAAAAAATTCAAAAATATTTATTGCTTATTTTATTAATAAAGTACGATTGATAGATAATTTCTAAAAGTAGTAAGCGCCAACACCTAAAAAAGATACAAAACCAATCACATCAGTAATTGTTGTTACAAATACACTGGATGCTATAGCTGGATCAATATTCATTTTTTTTAATGAAACAGGAACTAGGATTCCAAATAGACCAGCTATTATCATAGTCAAAATCATTGAAATAGAAATTATTAAAGAAAGTTGGCTATCTTGAAACCATAATTGAACTATTAATGAACTAATGATAGCAAAAATTACTCCATTCAAGACTCCGATATTAAATTCTTTTAATATATTTTGACTAAAATTATTTTTTGTTAAATCATTTGTTGCTAAAGATCTTACTGTTACTGCTAATGTTTGCATCCCAGCATTGCCACCCATCGAAGCTACTATTGGCATTAAGAAAGCGAGTACTACCATTTGTTCAATTGTTGCTCCAAATAAACTTATGCACCAAGTTGCTAGGAAAGCAGTAAATAGATTTAATAATAACCAATTAAATCTTCTTTTTGTTTTAGTAAATACACCATCTGTAATTTCTTCATCACCAACACCAGCAAGTCTCAACGTATCTTCTTCAGCTTCTTCTTTTAGAACTGTCAAAATGTCATCAGAAGTTATCATTCCAACAAGTTTATTATTTTTATCAACTACACATGCTGAATTTAATCCATAATTTTCAAATGAGTTACCTACCTCCTCTTTATCCATATCTACAGGAACTAAAAAAATTGTCTCTTCCATAATATCAGACATTTTTGTTTCTCTTGCTGTTCGTAAAACTTTAGATGAGGGCACGGTACCAATTGGTTTAAAATTTTCATCTACAATGAAGATTTCCAAAAATTGTTCTGGTAAATCTTTATTTTCTCTTAAATAATCTATTGTCTGACCAACTGACCAATTACTTGGTATTGCTGTAAACTCTCTTTGCATTATTCTAGCAGCACTATCCTCCGGATAACTAAGTCCCTCTAGTAAAGCAAAACGATCTTTAGGTGGTAAAGCGCTTAGAATAGAATTCTTATTCTTTTCTTCAACATTTTCTAAAATTGCTATTGCATCATCAGACTCAAGATTTTTTAAAATTCTAACAATTGAATCTGGAGATAAAAATTTAATTATTTCTGTTTGAACTGACTCATTTAATTCTACAAATACCTCTGGATCTATTTTAAAACTGTTTAATTTAATTAAACTTTCTCTATCATTTTCACTTAAATGTTCAATAATATCAGCTGCATCTGCAGGATGCATTTCTTTGAATGAGTTGATAACAAATAAAGCATCATTATTAGCTATTTTGTCAGTAACAACTTTTATAAATTCTTTATTAAATTCAAAATTTACTTTTTTATCTTTAATTTTTTTAACTAAAGTCATAAATTAACCTATTATTATGTCGGCTCTTTTAATACA
The DNA here is from genome assembly GCA_902539145.1 of uncultured Pelagibacteraceae bacterium. Taxonomy (GTDB): domain Bacteria; phylum Pseudomonadota; class Alphaproteobacteria; order Pelagibacterales; family Pelagibacteraceae; genus Pelagibacter. The sequence continues at coordinate 16,319 of CACBHX010000005.1, forward strand.
AAATGAAAAGATTACAATTTTTAAATGAATATTGACGTTAAAAAATCAAAAAAACCAATAAAATACGATGAAGCCATCAGTTATATGGAGTCAAAGATTCATCAGATAAATGAAAATAAAGTAAACGAGCTAATTTGGATTTTAGAGCATAAAGAAATTTACACAGCAGGAACAAGTTTTAAAGAAAATGAAATTTTAGATAAATCAGTAAAAATTATTAGAACAAATAGAGGTGGTAAAATTACATATCATGGGCCAGGTCAACTAATTTGTTATTTTGTCATTGATCTAAAAAAAAGGGGCAAAGATATAAGAAAATTTATATCTCTAATTGAAAAAACAATTATTGATACAATAAAATTTTTTAAAATTGAGACATTTGCAGATAAAGAAAACATTGGGATCTGGTACAATGACAATAAAGAAATAAAAAAAGTTGCAGCTATTGGTGTCAGAGTAAGTAAATGGATTGCTTACCATGGTTTTTCAATAAATATCAATAATAAACTTGATAAATACGATGCTATAATACCTTGTGGTATAAGTGACAGAGGTGTGACTAACTTAAAAACAATTGTTGATCAAAATTACGATGAACTGGAGAATAAATTAGTAGAAAATTTTTTAGTTAATTTAAAAATTTAAGTCTTTTCGATTTAAGTAAATTTTTAAAGTAATCTGGTACAAGAGCCTTATAGGTATGTTTTTGGTTATTGATTAAAAATTTAATTTGATACGAATGAAGCATTAGCTTCTTGTTTATACCTTTAAGAGTGGTGTGTTTATATTTTTCATCACCATAAATAGAATGCCCAATATTATATAATTGTTTTCTTAATTGGTGCTTTCTACCCGTGATTGGTTTGAGTTCAAGTAAACTCGCTTCCGAATTTTTATCAATTACTTTAAAAATAGTTTTAGCTTTTTCAATTATTTTCTTGCCATTATCATATCTAACCAAATTATCATTAAATTCACCTGAATTTTTCTCTAATTCACCATGACAGATTGCTAAATAAGTTTTGTAAATTTTTCTTAATCTAAATAAAGATGTTAAAAGTTGTGCAGTTTCTCTTTTTTTTGCAATTATAAAAACACCTGATGTATCTTTATCTAACCTATGAACAGAGTATGGTTTTGTACCTTCAAATATCTTACTTTTTTTAAAGATATCTATTAAATTTTTTTTTGATTTAGTTCCACCTTGTACAGAGATGCCAGATTCTTTATTAACTACTATAAAATCTTCATTATTATCAATTATAGAATTTTCATTTGCCTTGATAATTATATTTGAAGGTTTAAAATTTATCTTTTTTTCTATAACTTTTTCTTTAATCTCTATATTAAACAAGTCTACTTTATCATTCGTATTGACTTTTGTAGAACTTTTTGCTTTTTTTTTATTTAGTTTAATTTTCCCTGTTCTTAATTTTTTTTCAATTAAACCTTGGGGTATTTTTCCTAATTTGTTCCTTAAAAATCTATCAAGACGCATTTTATTTAATGTTGCGTCTACAACAAAACTTTTTATCATTCTTAAAATTTACTTACTTGCAGCTTCTTTTTTGCTGTCTTTATTCTCTGTATTTTCAGATTGATCTTTTTTCTTTTTATCAACTCTTTTAGCTTCAACATCTCTATCCACGAACTCAATTATAGCCATTGGAGCATTATCACCATATCTAAACCCGGCTTTAATTATTCTTGTGTAGCCTCCGCTTCTTTTTTCATATCTTTTAGATAACGTTTTTGCAACTTTGTTAGCTGATTTTTTGTCTTGAAGTTGTGAAATTAAGTTTTTAGTAGATGTCAAATTATTTTTTTTTCCTAAAGTAATAATCTTATCTGCTTGTGGTTTTAAAAATTTGGCCTTTGGTAGAGTAGTTTTTATTTGCTCATATTTAATTAAAGAATTAAGCATGTTTTTAAGTAATGCTTTTCTATGCTCAGAAGTTCTATTTAATTTTTTATTGGCAAAACCATGTCTCATTATATAGCTTCCTCCAATTTTTTAGACATTTCTGCGATATTGTCTGGAGGCCAATTTGGAATCTCCATACCTAAATATAAAGACATTCCGGTTAAGACTTCTTTAATTTCATTTAAAGATTTTCTTCCAAAATTAGGTGTTCTAAGCATTTCCCCCTCAGATTTTTGCACAAGATCACCAATATAAATTATATTATCATTTTTTAAGCAATTCATTGATCTAACTGATAGTTCAAGTTCGTCGACTTTTCTTAATAAGTTTTTATTAAATTCTGGTTCTGTAGATACCTCTTTTACGGGTGCTTCAACAGGCTCGTCAAAATTTACAAACATTTTAAGTTGATCTTGAAAAATTCTTGCTGAATAAGCAACGGCATCCTCTGCTGAAATCGAGCCATTAGTTTCAACTTCCATTGTTAATTTATCATAATCTAAAGCCTTTCCTTCCCTTGCAGTGCTGACAGAATATGAAACTTTTTTGACAGGACTATATAATGAATCAATCGCGATAAGTCCTAATGGGGGTTCCTCTGGTTTATTCAGCTCTGCGGGCACATATCCTTTTCCAGTATTAACATTCATTTCCATATGAAAATTTGTATTTTCATCTAAGTTGCAAATCACTAAATCAGGATTTAAAATTTCAACATCAGTTACAGGTGTTATATCAGAAGCTTTAATCTCTCCAGGTCCTTTCGCATCAAGTATTAATTTTTTTGTACCTTCTGAATTACATTTTAATGCTAAGGATTTTACATTAAGGACGATATCTGTAACATCTTCCCTCACACCTTTTATAGATGTAAATTCATGTAAAACTCCATCTATTTGAATTGATGTAACTGCTGCACCTCTAATTGAGGACAATAATATTCTTCTTAATGAATTTCCTAAAGTCAACCCGTAACCTTTTTCTAAAGGTTCGGCAACAATCTTTGCATGAGTAAGATCTTCGCTTAATTTAACATCAAGTTTTGAGGGTTTAATTAATGATTTCCAATTTTTTATATTAACATTCTCAGTCTCCATCAAACTCTCCTTTTTTTTGGGGGCCTAGTTCCATTATGAGGCATTGGTGTTGTGTCTTTAATTGATAAAATTTTAAATCCTTTAGCCTGCAACGCTCTCAATGCAGTTTCTCTTCCAGAACCTGGACCTTTTATTTCTACATTTAATGTTTTCATCCCGTACTCTAATGCCTTCGCAGCAGCCGCGTCTGCAGCTACTTGTGCAGCATAAGGTGTGGATTTTCTTGAACCTTTAAATCCTTTTTGACCTGCTGAAGCCCAAGAGATTACATTTCCATTAGTATCTGCAATAGAAATTATTGTGTTATTAAAAGTTGACTGAACATATGCTATTCCGTTTAAAATATTCTTTTTTGTTTTTTTCTTCTTTGAATAAGAGCTTTTTAAAACTTTTTTTTCTGTTTTATCGTCAATTTTTTTTTTAGTCTCATTTTTGTCAACTTTAGCCATAACTACTTCTTAAGTGGAGTTAATTTCTTTCCTGCAATTGCAATAGCTTTCCCTTTTCTGGTTCTTGCATTGCATCTAGTTCTTTGACCTCTTACAGGCAATTTTTTTCTATGTCTTGAACCTCTGTAACAAGCTAAATCGATTAATCTTTTAATACTCAAAGAATAATCTCTTCTTAGGTCACCCTCAACTTTAAAATTTTGGTCAATATATTCTCTTATTTTCAAAATTTCATCATCAGTGAGTTGATTAACTCTTTTATCTCTTGGAAATTTTAATGCCTCACAGATTTGTTTTGAGAATTTATCTCCTATACCATAAATATAAGTAAGCCCTACGTGGACTTGTTTATTTTGTGGAATATTGATACCTGCTATACGAGCCATAAGTTTGAGATAAATTGTAGCCTTTATATAAGAAGATCTTTTAAAGTCAACGACTTATACATTGGTAAAAATGTCCATTTTACCAGATATTTTACCAATTTCTAAACTGCCATCAATTTCGTGAAAATTCATATTTTTTGAGTAAAAATCTAAAACTGGTTTAGTAGTATTCATGTAAGTATCATATCTTTTTATAATAGTATCTAGATCATCATCAGTTCTATTTTCCTCAATTTTTCTTTTTTTAATTCTTTTAATTATAGTTTCTTTATTAACGTTTAAGTAAAAGACTAAGTCAATTTGTTGATCAGATTTTTCTAGTAATAAGTCTAAATTTTTTGCTTGGCTTAATGATCTGGGATATCCATCAAAAATAAGTCGATTTTTTTTATGAGGATCAAAAACGATATTACTTATAAGACTATTAACAATTTCATCACTTACAAATTTACCATTATCCATATCATTTATTATCTTTTTACCTATTTCAGTGTCCTTTTTTATTTCATCTCTTAAAATATCACCTGTTGAAACTTGAAAGCCATCTAATTTTTTTACTAAATATTTTGCTTGAGTACCTTTTCCAGCACCTGGAGGACCAAATAAAATTATATTCACTTATCTACCAAATTTAGTTTTTTTAATTAATTGTTCATATTGTGAACTCATTAATCTTGTCTGGATCTGTGTCACTGTATCTATTGCAACTACAACAACAATTAAAATTGAAGTACCACCTAAATAAAATGGTATTGGATATTTTGCAATTAAAAATTCTGGCATTAAACATACTAAAGTTAAATATAAAGCACCAATAGTTGTGAGTTTTGTAAGTATATTATCAATATAAATTGCTGTGCTTTCACCAGGTCTAATACCTGGAATGAAACCTCCATATTTTCTTAAATTGTCAGCAGTTTCATTGGGATTAAAAGTAATAGATGTATAAAAAAAAGTGAAAAATATTATACCTGATGCATATAATATCATATATAGAGGTTGTCCTTGAGTGAAATATGAACTTAAGTTTAAAAATGTATCACTTTCTGAAAAATTAAAGTTTGAGAATGTAACAGGCAACAATAATAATGCTGAGGCAAAAATTGCTGGGATAACACCTGCTTGATTTATTTTTAATGGTAAATGTGAGGACTCCCCACCATACATCTTGTTTCCCATTTGTCTTTTCGGATAATTAATAAGTATTTTTCTCAAAGCCCTTTCCATAAATACAATAAAAAGAATTGTTAATATAAGAAGTACAAATATTGCTAAAATCATAATTGTAGAAATAGCTCCTGTTCTACCAAGCTCAAACGTTGTTACAAGTGCTCTAGGGATTTCAGCAACGATACCAGCAAAAATTATTAAAGAAATTCCATTTCCTATTCCTCTTTGTGTAATCTGTTCACCTAACCACATTAAGAAAATGGTTCCAGCAACTATTGTCGTTACAGTTGAAATTTTGAAAAAAGCTCCAGGGTTTATAACTAGATTTGCAGAAGATTCTAAACCAACAGCTAAACCATAACCTTGGATAGTTGCAAGAAACACTGTTCCATATCGAGTAATTTGTGTAATTTTCGATCTTCCAGTCTCACCTTGAGATTTTAGATTTTTAAAATAATCTGAAACACCAGTTAATAATTGAACGATAATTGATGAGGAGATGTAAGGCATAATTCCTAAAGCAAATATTGCCATTCTACTTACCGCTCCACCTGCGAAAACATTAAACATGCCTAATAAACCTTTTTGATTCCCCTCCATCAAAATTTTTAGTTGCTCAGGATCTATACCTGGTAACGGAACGAATGTTCCAAACCTATAAACCGCTAGTAATGCTAATGTGAATAATATTCTATTTCTTAAATCGTTACTTGAAGATGCAGCACTCATGGATACTATTATTTTTTAATTTGAATAGATCCACCAATCTTTTCAAGCTTACTTACTGCTGATTTAGATGCTAAATCTGCTTCAATGTTAATTTTATCTTTTATGTTTCCTGTTCCTAAAATTTTTAATTTAGATGACCTTTTGTTTATCAATCTCAATTTTTTTAACACGTTAGAATTTAATATCTCTGATGTTTTGATATTTTTTTTATCTATGAACGATTGAATTTTATCCAAGTTCAAGATAGCAATATTTTTTTTTCCAATCGGGTTAAAACCTCTTTTTGGCAACCTTCTATATAAAGGCATCTGACCACCTTCAAAACTTTTTATTGACACTCCTGATCTTGATTTTTGACCCTTTACACCTCTCCCTGAAGTTTTTCCTTTACCAGATCCAATTCCCCTTCCAACTCTAATTTTTCTCTTATTAATTTTTGTTCTATTATTTAGACTTATCATTATCCTCTTTTCTCAATTATTTCTGAAATTTTTTTGTTTCTTATATTAGAAATTTGTTTTGGAGAATTTTGTTTCATTAGAGCTTTCATTGTCGCTCTTATAACGTTATGTGCGTTAGAAGTCCCCATTGATTTAGCAACAATATCTTTAACACCAAGAACCTCACAAACAGCTCTAACTGGTCCACCTGCAATAATACCTGTTCCCTTAGATGCTGATCTTAAAACTATTCTACCAGATCCATCCTTTGCTTTTACATCATGATGAATAGTTCTGCCTTCTCGCAAAGGTATGTGAATTAACTTTCTTCTTGCAATTTCATTTGCTTTTTTAATTGCATCAGGAACTTGTTTGGCTTTAGCATGAGCAATACCAATTTTTCCTGATTGATTTCCTACAACAACTAAAGCTGAAAAGCCAAATCTTCTACCACCTTTTACAACTTTGGTTATTCTATTTATGTGAACTAATTTTTCTAAAATGTCATCTGTTTTTTTCACTTTTATATTATCCATTTTTAAAACTCCATTCCATTTTTTCTGAGAGTTTCTGCAAAAACTTTCACTCTTCCATGATATTTGTATAGACCTCTATCAAAATAAATTTTAGAAATTTTCTTTTCTTGAGCTTTCTTTGCTAATTTTTCAGCAACAATTTTTGATAGTTCAATTTTCGTAATTTTTTTTTCAGAATTGAAATCTTTTCCAACAGATGAAGCTGACAAAAGAGTTATATTTTTACTATCATCTATGATTTGTGCAGAAATATTCTTTGAGGATCTTGAGATACTTAATCTGAACCTCTCTTTTTTTGCAACTTGTTTTAATTTTTTGGTTACTCTAAATTTTCTTCTTTTATTTGCTGTTAGTTTCATTATTTCTTTTTTCCCTCTTTTTTTAAAATATATTGACCTTTTTCTCTGACACCTTTTCCTTTGTAAGGTTCAATTTTTCTCAATGTTTTAAGTTTTGAAGCTACAGAACCAACTTGCTGTTTATTTGCACCTGTTATTTTTAAAGTTGTTTGTTTTTCAACAGAAATTTTTATGCCTTCAGGTATATCGAAATTTATATCATGACTGTAACCTAGCTGTAAATTTAACTGGTTACCTTTGAGAGCTGCTCTATAACCAACCCCAACTAATTCTAAAGTTTTTTCATAACCTTTACTTGATCCAAGTACAGCATTATTTATCAAGCTTCTATTCATTCCCCATAATCTTTTAGTATTTTGGTCAATTTTTTTTGGCTTAATAGATATTTCTTTTCCATCCTTAATATCTAAAGAAAAAATATCTAAATCAATATTAAGTTTTGATTTTCCTAATGGGCCTTCAATATTTAAAATATCTCCAGCTAATGCCACTTTAACTTTATCAGGAATTGAAATATTTATTTTACCAATCTTAGACATTAAAATACCTTGCAGATTATTTCACCACCAACACGTTGTTTTCTTGCATCAATATCTGTCATAACTCCTTTTGGAGTTGACACTATCGCAATTCCTAAGCCATTATTTATTTTTGGTAAACTTTCAGCACTTGAGAAAATCCTCCTTCCTGGCTTAGACACCCGCTCAAAAGCACTTATAACTGGATTGCCTGAATGGTACTTTAGCTCGAGAGTTAAAATTGATTTATTATTTTCAGAATTTACTTTAAACTCTTTAATAAATCCTTCATTCTTAAGAATTCCTGCAATTTTAGTTTTAAAACTTGATGATGGCAATTCAACTTTTTTATGATTCCTTGATTGAGCATTTTTTATTCTTGCTATCATATCTCCTATTGGATCGCTTAAACTCATATATTCCTTTCTACCAACTGGATTTAATTAATCCTGGTATCTTTCCTTGTAAACCCAATTGCCTTAAAGCAATTCTTGATATTTTTAATTTTCTATAGACGCCATGTGGTCTACCTGTAATTTGACATCTATTCATTACCCTATTTTTTGCTGAATTTCGAGGTAACTTTGATAATTTTTGTTGTGCTTTAAATCTTTCCTCCAATGAAAGTTTTTTATTCATAATAATTTTCTTAAGTTTCTCCCTTTTTTTGAAGTATTTATCAGATAATTTTATCCGTCTATTGTTTTTATTAATTGAACTAAGTTTAGCCATTTTAATTTTCTCCTTTTTTAATAAATGGAAAATTTAATTTTTCTAAGAGTGCATAACTGTGATCCTTATTTCTAGATGAGATCACAATTACTATATCTAATCCTCTTACTTTGTCTGCTCTATCAAAACTGACTTCTGGAAAAATTATGTGTTCTTTTATACCAAAAGTATAGTTTCCAAATTTATCAAAACCATCAGGTGACAGACCTCTAAAATCCTTTATTCTTGGTAAGGCAATGTTTACTAGTCTGTCTAAAAATTCATACATTTTATTTTTTCTAAGAGTGACTTTTAGGCCTGCATTTGAACCTTTCCTGGTTTTAAAATTGGCTACAGATTTTTTAAACTTTGTTATAACTGGCTTTTGCCCTGTTATCTTTGCTAGATCCTCCTCACAAGATTTTAAAATTTTACTATCATTACCATCTAAACCAAGGCCCATATTTAAAATAATTTTTTCAATTTTAGGTCCCATATTCAAATTCTTAAAACCAAATTTTGACTTCAGTGAAGGTTGAATTTCTTTATGATATAAATCTTTTAATCTTGGTATCATTATTTTTTAGCCTCTTTTTTTTTGCTTTTTAACTTTTCATCAATTAATTTTAAGTTTGAAATATGAATAAAACTCTCTTTAGAAAAGATCCCGCCCTTTTTTTCTTTTGTTGTTTTAACGTGTTTTTTTACCATATTAATATCTTTTACTTTTGCTCTATTTCTAGATCTATCGATTTCTATCACTTCACCTTCTTTGCTCTTATCCCTTCCACACAAAACTTTTACTTTTAGACCTTTTTTAATCATTATAATACCTCTGGTGCCAACGAAATTATCTTCATTTGACCTCTGTTCCTTAATTCTCTTGTTACTGGTCCAAAAATTCTTGTCCCTACTGGTTCTCCTTTATCATCAACTAATACTGCAGCGTTATTGTCAAATTTAACTTTAGAACCATCATCTCTATGAATACCTTTTTTTACCCTAACCACGACAGCTTTATGGACTGAACCTTTTTTAACTTTTCCTTTTGGTATCGCTTCTTTTACTGCTATCACAATTGTGTCTCCAATACTGGCATATCTTCTCTTTGAACCACCTAAAACTTTTATACACTCAATTTTTTTTGCTCCAGTGTTATCTGCAACCAATAATTCTGTTTGAACCTGTATCATTATTTTGAGTTCTCCATAACTTGAAATTTTTTATTTTTTGAAAATTGTTTACTTTCTATTATCGATACTTTATCACCATTTTTATATTTATTATTTTCATCATGAGCATTGTATTTTTTCTGAACTTTAATTACTTTTTTTAGAACTGGATGTGAATATTTTCTTTCTACCATTACAGTTATAGTTTTGTTTGGTTTATCACTTACAACAATTCCTTTTAAAATTTTTTTAGGCATTAATTTTTCCTTTCAGAGCAGTTTTTAATCTTGCAATTGTTTTTTTTGTTTCAACAATTTTAGCTGGGTTAGTTATTTGTGAATTTATTTTTTGGAATCTTAGATTAAATAAATCTTTTTTTAGTTTATCTATATTCTTAAAAATTTGATCTTTTGTAAGTTTTTTTATTTCTTGTTTTTTCATATTAAGCAAATCTTTTAATAGTTTTAGTTTTAATAGGTAATTTTGCAGAAGCTTTATATAGTGCTTCCTTAGCTATTTGTTCAGAGACACCATCTACTTCAAACAAAATTCTTCCTGGTTTCACTCTGCAAGCGTAAAATTCTGGGGACCCTTTTCCTTTACCCATTCTAACTTCAATTGGTTTTTTTGAAACTGGAACGTTAGGAAAAATTCTTGTCCACACTCGGCCTTGTCTTTTCATATGTCTCGTTAATGCCACCCTAGCTGCTTCTATTTGTTTTCCAGTTACTCTATCTGGTGATAAAGCTTTTAAAGCATATGCTCCATAATTTATGAAGTTAGCCCTCGATGCAGTTCCATGTATTCTGCCTTTGTGAGCCTTTCTCCATTTTGTTCTTACAGGTTGCAACATCTTATTTATTTTTCCTCTTTATCCTTCACCTTGTTTGTTTCTTGGCTAAACTCTTTCGCAAAAACTTCTCCTTTATATATCCATACTTTTATTCCAATAATTCCATATGTAGTAAGAGCCTCTGCCTCTGCATAATCAATATCTGCTCTTAAAGTATGAGAAGGTATACTTCCATCTCTCAACCATTCTGTTCTAGCAATCTCGTTTCCGCCTAATCTTCCACTAACTGAAACTTTAATACCTTTTGCGCCTAATCTTAAACAAGACTGCATTGCTCTTTTCATTGCTCTTCTATAAGATATTCTTTTAACTAATTGTTGTGCTATATTTTCGGCAACAAGATAAGCATTGGTCTCAGGTTTTTTTACTTCTTTAATATTTAAATTAACTTCATTAGTTGTCAATTTTGACAAATTATTTTTAATTTTATCTATATCACTACCCTTTTTACCAATAACGAATCCCGGTCTTGAGGTATAAATAGTTACATAACACTTGTTAGCAGTTCTCTCTATCATTACTTTGGAAACACCAGAATTTATAACATTTTTTTTTATATACTCTCTAATCTTAAAATCCTCGATCAAATAATTTCCGAAATCTTTTTTTTTCGCATACCAAACAGAGTCCCAACCTCTATTTACACCTAATCGAAAACCAACTGGATTAACTTTCTGTCCCATGACTCTCCATTTTTTTCATTTCAGTTAAAATAATAGTTACACTAGAATAAGGCTTTAAAATTGGTGCTGCTCTTCCTTTAGCCCTAGGCCTAAATCTTTTCATTGTTATTTTTTTTCCGCAGTAAGCTTCTTTAACTATCAATTTATCTATATCGTATTGAAAATTATTCTCAGCATTCGCAACTGCAGAATTGATGGTTTTTCTAATATCTTTTGTAATTCTTTTTTCAGAAAATTGTAGATCTCTGATGGCTACACCAACTTTTTTTCCAACTATACCTTTTAAAATCGGGTTAAGTTTTCTAACACTAGATCTTATATTATTGTTTATAGATTTAACAATTTTATTTTTATTTTTATTCACTTTATTTTTTTTACTCATAATTATTTATTTTTTAACCTCTGCCTCTGCAGGTTTTGCTTTTTTATCAGCAGGTGTATGTCCAAAAAAAGTTCTTGTAGGTGCGAATTCACCAAGTTTATGACCAACCATGTCTTCTGAAATAGTTATTGGTATAAACTTTTTTCCATTATAAATTAGAAAGCTTACTCCAACAAAATCTGGTAGTATAGTAGATTTTCTGGACCAAGTTTTGATAGGTATCTTTTTTGGATCTACTTTGTACTTATCAACCTTTTTCATCAAACTTTCCTCTACGAAGGGTCCTTTCCACACTGCTCTAGCCATTACTTAGTGTCCTTTCTTTTGTTTCTTCTCTTTACAATAAATCTATCTGTTCGTTTATTATCTCTAGTTTTCAAACCTTTAGCGGATTGACCAGTGGGTGAAACTGGATGTCTACCTCCTGCTGATTTACCTTCACCACCACCATGTGGATGATCTACAGGATTTTTCACTACACCTCTAGTATGTGGTCTTCTGCCTAACCACCTTGATCTCCCAGCTTTTCCAATTTTAATATTTTTTTGATCAGGATTACTCAAAACACCTATTGTGGCCAAAGATCTAGAGTCTATTTTTCTAACCTCACCTGAGACTAATTTGATTAAACTATAGTTTCCATCTACACCACTAATCACAACTGATGTTCCGGCTGATCTAGCTAATTTACCACCAGCACCAGGTTGAATTTCAACATTGTGAATATTTATACCAACAGGAATGTCCTGAAGTGGCATACAATTTCCTATTTTAATCTCTTTTTTAGAGCCATTTTCTATTTTGTCTCCGACTTTAATTTTTTGGGGTGCCAAATAGTAAGAATGACTACCATCTTCAAACTTAACCAACATAATGTAGCAGGATCTATTTGGATCATATTCAATTCTCTCAACTGTTGCAGGAACATCAAATTTTTTTCTATAAAAGTCGACATGCCTGTACATTTTTTTATGACCACCAGCTCTATTAGATGAAGTTATGTGTCCATTATTATTTCTCCCTTTCATAGAATTTTTAGGAGAAACAAGGGATTTAAAAGGTTTTCCTTTCCATAATCCCGATCTATCAACTAATATAGTTCCTCTAGTAGATTTTGTGTATGGTTTAAATGTTTTTAGTCCCATATTTAAATACCTGCTGTTAAGTCAATACTTTGACCTTTTTTTAATGTTATTATTGCTTTTTTAAAACCAGAAATTTTTACTTTACGACCTCTTGCTAATTTTGTTCTATTTTGTTTATTTATAATATTCACTTTAACAACATTAACTTTAAAAATTTTCTCAATATTTTTCTTTAAATTTTTTTTATCTGCATTGGTTGGAACTTTAAAAACTATCTTATTATGTTCAGATATTTTTGTAGACTTTTCAGTTACAATAGGTGATATAATTTTATCATATAGATGAAACTTACTCATTATATATATCTCTTTTCTAGTTCTTTTACTGAACTCACTGTAAAAACAATCTTTTTAAATTTCACAACATCAAAAGCGCTAAAATGATTAACATCAGTTACCTTTATATTTGGAATATTTCTAATTGATTTTTCAACTTTATTTTTTGAGGATTTATCTAAAATAATCAGTGAATTTGAAATCTCTAGTTTCTTTAATATACTAAACATCTCTTTGGTTTTTTTAATTTCAGAATTAAAATCACTAAGTACAATTAAATTTTTATGTTTGATCTTTTCACTCATTAGAGATGCAATGCCCAATCTTTTTTCACTTTTGTTCAATTTTCTTTTTTTATAAGCCAATTCACCTTTTGGACCGTGAGCAACACCACCGCCAACAAAAATTGGAGCTTTTCTACTAGCATGTCTTGCATTTCCGGTTCCTTTTTGAGCATAAATCTTAGAAGTAGGACCAGACACTTCATTTTGTTGTTTTGTTTTAGCATGACGTCCTTTATAATTTGCGTTGGTTTTATACAATACGTTATTAACAAGTCTTTTATTTATTTTTGCTGAAAATATCTTGTCTAAAACTTCTATAGACTCTTTTTTTCCATTAATATCTAACTTTTCAATTTTCATTATTTTTTCTTTTTATCTGGAGTTTTTTTAGCTAGTTCAGCTGCTTCAATTTTTTCATCCATAGTCTTTTTATCAATATTTTTGACAGATTTTTTAACTAAAACCTCAGAATTTCTTGAGCCAGGAATTGATCCCTTTAAATATAATAAAGCATTTTCAAGATCAGTTTTTATAATTTCAATATTTTGCATTGTTCTTAGCTTATCTCCCATATGTCCTGCCATTTTTTTCCCTTTAAAAACCTTACCCGGATCCTGTCTTTGACCTGTAGAACCATGAGATCTATGAGATACAGAAACACCGTGAGTAGCTCTTAAACCACCAAAATTATGTCTTTTCATTGCTCCAGCAAAACCTTTTCCAATTGTTTTTGATTTTGTATCCACATATTTTACATCTTTAAAAATCTCTAGGCCAAACTCATTTCCTTCTTTATATTTAGTCAAATCCTGCACTTTAAATTCTTTAAGTTTATTTTTAGCTTCAGTATTTTTTTTTGCAAAATACCCTTTCATTGCTTTGCTCAACTTTGAGTTTTTAATTTTACCATAGCCAAGTTGGACAGCGTTATAACCTCTCTTTTCTTGATCAATTATTTGAATAACTCGAGCCTTTTCCATTTTTAAGACGGTTACTGGAACTAATTGACCAGTTTTGTAGAATTCTCTTGTCATTCCTATTTTTTTTCCAATTAAAGCAATTTCATTCATAACTAAATCTTAATTTCCACATCTACACCTGAGGCCAAATCAAGCTTCATTAAAGCCTCAACGGTTTGTGGTGTTGGTTCAATTATATCAATCAATCTTTTATGAGTTCTGGACTCAAATTGTTCTCTGCTTTTCTTATCAATATGCGGAGATCTTAATACAGTATACCTTTCTATTCTTGTTGGTAGAGGTATAGGTCCTTTGATGGTCGCTCCTGTTCTTTTTACAGTATTAACTATTTCTTCCGTGGAAGCATCAAGAATTTTATTGTCGTAAGCTCTTAGTTTTATTCTTATATTTTGCTTTTCCATTTTAACCCGCAATCTTTTTTGTTACTTCATCTTGTACATTTTGAGGAACTTTTGAGTAATGATCAAAAAACATTGAGTACTGAGCTCTACCCTGAGACATTGATCTTAAACTATTAATATACCCAAACATGTTTGCAAGGGGAACCATTGCAGTTATAACTGTAGCATTACCCCTTTGTTCTTGTGTACTTATTTGTCCTCTTCTACTATTTAAATCACCAATGACGTCACCCATATAATCTTCGGGAGTAACAACTTCAACTCTCATTATAGGTTCTAAAAGTTTCAAACCACCCTGAGTACACGCCTGTTTAAAGCAAGCCCTGCTAGCTAGTTCGAAGGCTAAAACACTAGAGTCAACATCATGATGTAAGCCATCAACTATTGTAACTTTATAATCAATCATTGGGAATCCAGCTAAAATTCCGCTGTCAGAAACAGTTTCAATTCCTTTTTCCACTCCAGGGATAAACTCTTTTGGTATAGCACCACCTTTAATAGCACTCTCCACTAATCTACCTTTACCTGGCTCTTGAGGTTCGATGAAAAGTTTAACTTTTGCAAATTGACCTGCTCCACCACTTTGTTTTTTGTGTATGTATTCAAATTCTGCAGATTTCTCAATTGTTTCTCTATATGCAACTTGAGGTGCACCAACATTTGCCTCAACCTTAAATTCTCTTTTCATTCTATCAACAATAATATCTAAATGAAGTTCACCCATCCCTTTGATGATAGTTTGACCGGACTCCTCATCTGATGAAACTCTAAAAGATGGATCTTCTTTAGCTAAACGAGCCAGAGCTTCACCCATTTTTTCTTGATCACCTTTTGTTTTTGGTTCAACCGCTATTTCAATTACTGGATCAGGAAATTCCATTGGTTCTAATAAAACTTGATTATCTTTATTACACAAAGTATGACCAGTTATAGTGTTCTTTAATCCAGCTAAAGACACAATGTCACCAGCATTTGCCTCTTTAATGTCTTCTCTTGAATTTGCATGCATTAATAGCATTCTTCCAACTCTTTCCTCTTTATCTGTCGAAGAATTGTAAATCGAAGTTCCAGATTTTATTGTTCCTGAATAAATTCTTATGAAAGTTAAAGAGCCTACAAAAGGATCATTTGCTACTTTAAATGCTAAAGCAGAAAATGGTGAATTGTCCTCAAATTTCATTTCAACCTCTTCATCAGATCCTACTTTTGTCCCCTTTATTGAACTTATATCCTCTGGACTTGGAAGGTAATTTACTACAGCATCTAGTAATGGTTGAACGCCCTTATTTTTGAAGGCTGAACCTGTCAAGACTGGCACAAAATCAAAATTTAGTGTTCCTTTTCTTATACATTTTATTAAATCTTTTTCTTTGATTTCATCACCATTCAGATAACTCTCCATTAATTTTTCGTCTTGTTCCACGGCCAACTCTACTAATTCTGTTCTGTATTTATTTGAAATCTCTTTAAGATCCTCAGGAATATCTTTATACTCCCACTCAGCACCTAAAGCCTCATTTTTCCAAATTTGAGCTTTCATTTTTACTAGGTCAATCACCCCACTTAAGGATGATTCTATTCCTACTGGAACTTGTAAAACCAAAGGCTTTGCTCCTAACCTATCTTTTATCATTTCTACACATCTAAAAAAATCTGCTCCTGTTCTATCCAATTTATTTACAAAGCAAATTCGGGGAACTTTATATTTATCTGCTTGTCTCCAAACTGTTTCTGATTGCGGTTCTACACCTGCTACACCATCAAAAACTGCTACTGCTCCATCTAAAACCTTTAATGATCGTTCAACTTCAATAGTAAAATCTACATGGCCAGGTGTATCAATAATGTTTATTCTGTGATCTTGCCAAAAACAAGTGGTTGCAGCTGAAGTAATTGTGATTCCTCTTTCTTGCTCTTGCTCCATCCAATCCATAGTTGCAGCTCCATCATGAACTTCTCCAATTTTATGACTTTTACCTGTGTAGTATAGAATTCTTTCAGTTGTGGTTGTTTTACCAGCATCTATATGGGCCATAATGCCAATATTTCGATACATATTTAATTTGTGAGTTCTGGACATATTTTTTACCACCTAAAATGTGCAAAGGCCTTGTTTGACTCTGCCATCTTATGAACATCCTCTCTTTTTTTTACTGCTGCACCTTTTTTTTCATAAGCATCGTAAAGTTCGTGAAAGATTTTATCAGACATATGTTTGTCCTTTCTTTTTCTAGCGGACTCCACTAGCCATCTTATAGCTAAAGCTTGAGCCCTTTTACTTTTTACCTCCACTGGAACTTGATAAGTTGCTCCACCTACTCTTCTTGATCTTACTTCAACTGTTGGTTTTATATTATTAATTGCCTCGTTAAATATGCTTATTGGTGAGTCTTTGGATTTAGTTTTGATTTTTTCTATCGCGTCATAAACTATTTTAGCTGCAACACCTCTTTTCCCATCAAACATAATATTATTAATTAGTTTTGGGATTATTGTAGAATTAAATTTTGGATCTGGTGTGATATTTTTTTTTGGTTGAGTTTTTTTTCTAGACATTTTTATTTACCTTTTTTTGTACCATACAAAGATCGTCTTTGTTTTCTGTTGGCAACTCCTTGAGTATCTAAATTACCTCTCAATATATGATATCTTACACCTGGCAGATCTTTTACTCTTCCTCCTCTTATTAAAACAACTGAGTGTTCTTGAAGGTTGTGTCCTTCGCCAGGAATATATGCTGTTACTTCAAAACCATTAGATAGTCGGACCCTAGCAACTTTTCTAAGAGCTGAATTAGGTTTTTTTGGAGTGGTAGTGTAAACTTTTACACAAACACCTCGTTTCAAAGGTTGTTTCTGTAATGCAGGAACTTTATTCCTGGATAATGGTTTAACTCTTTTTTTTCTTAACAACTGATTTATAGTTGGCATAATTTTTTTTTATTAATTATATTTTTGGAGAAATTGCTGACGATTTCTTAGTGGCAGCGTTTAGTGTCTTTAGACACTACATTCCAACCAAAAATTATCGCCAAAATACTTATTAATAGGATTTTGTCAAACTAAAACTATAAATGATAGCTGTTATTTTTATTGATTTGCTTGAGTTTCAGAAGCCTCGATTTTCTCTTGTTCAGATAAGAACTTATTATCATCTTCAAGAGCTTTTTTATTCCATTTATTCTTAATGTTACCAGTACCTGCTGGGACCAATCTTCCAACAATCACATTTTCTTTTAGCCCATTTAAAGGGTCAATTTTTCCTTTTATTGCTGCATCAGTTAGAACTCTTGTTGTTTCTTGGAAAGAGGCAGCTGATATAAATGACTCGGTCTGCAAAGAAGCTTTGGTGATACCCATCAAGACTCTTTCACCAGTCGCAGGTGTTTTTCCATCTATCTTTAATTTTTCGTTCATATTTTCAAATTTTATTCTATCTATAATTTCACCTGGTAGATAAGATGAGTCTCCAGAAGTTTTAACTTCTACTTTTTTTAGCATTTGTCTTAAGATTGTTTCTATATGTTTATCGTTAATTACAACACCTTGTAATCTATAAACTTCTTGTACTTGATTTACAAAGTATTCTGTTAATTCTTTAATACCCAATATTCTTAATATATCGTGAGGTAAAGGCTGACCATCTAGCAAGTACTCACCTTTTTTAATTTTTTCACCTTGGTTAAAATTAATATGTTTACCTTTTGGTATTAAATAATTTGAGGGCTCAGAACCATCTTCTGGAACAATTGAAACTCTTTGTTTACCTCTTACTTCTTTACCAAAGATTACCTGACCATCATTCTCAGCTATAATAGCGCTATCCTTTGCTTTTCTAGCTTCAAATAGTTCAGCAACTCTCGGTAGTCCTCCAGTAATATCTTTAGTTTTTGTTGTCTCTTTTGGCAACCTAGCAATTACATCTCCAGCGGAAACATTTTGGCCATCTTTAACAGATAAAATTGAGTCTGGTACTAGATAATATCTTGCCTCATTATCATCAGCTTTCTTAATTACATTACCTTTTTCATCTCTCAAAGTTATTCTTGGCTTTAAATCTGTGCTTTTTGATTGTGATCGCCAGTCGACAACTGATTTTGATGAGATACCTGTAGCATCATCAGTAGTCTCTTGAATTGAAACACCATCAATTAAATCAACGAAGCTAGCTATTCCTGATTTTTCTGCAATTACAGGAGTAGTGTATGGGTCCCACTCACAAATTTTTGTATTTGCTTTAATTTTATCTCCATTCTTAAAAAATAATTTTGAACCATATGCAACTTTATAAATTGCTGTTTGAACACCATTGTCATCCTCAATTGACAATTGAGTATTTCTTCCCATAACAATTAAATTCTTTTTAGAGTCCTGTAAAATATTTGAATTAATTATTTTCAAAATACCATCTGTTTTAGTTACTATTTGAGAGTCTTGTTTTACAGAAGCAGTACCACCAACATGGAATGTTCTCATTGTTAACTGCGTACCTGGCTCACCAATTGATTGAGCTGAAATCATTCCAATTGCTTCTCCAACATGAACCATTTTACCTCTTGATAAGTCTCTTCCATAAGAGATTGCACAAACACCTTCTTTTGAACCACATGTCATAACTGAATACACTTTTATGGATTTAATACCTGCAGAGTCAATTAGATCACATGCAGCTTCATCTATCATTGATGATTTTTTAATTATAATTTCACCAGTTATAGGATGTTTAACGTCATCAAATGCTATTCGACCTAGCGCTCTCTCAGATATACTTACAACAACATTTCCACCCTCTAAAATTTCAGAAAGTTCTATAAAACCAGGTTTTTTACAATCACACTCTTTTTTAGTTATTGTTAAATCTTGTGCCACATCACACAATCTTCTTGTTAAATAACCAGAACTTGCTGTCTTCAGCGCTGTATCTGCCAATCCTTTTCTAGCTCCATGAGTTGAATTAAAATATTCTAATGCCGTTAAACCTTCTTTAAAATTTGATGTAATTGGGCTTTCTATAATTTCACCAGACGGCTTAGCAATAAGACCTCTCATTCCAGCCAGTTGTTTCATTTGTGCAGCAGAACCTCTTGCTCCACTATCAGCCATCATGAAAACAGAATTAATTTTTAAACCCTCAGATGTTTTTTCTGTTGCAGAAATACCTTTCATCATCTCACCAGCGACTTTATCTGTACATTTTGACCAAGCATCAACTACTTTGTTATATTTCTCTCCTCTAGTTATTAATCCCTCAGCATACTGCGTCTCGTAATCAGAAATCAGTTTCTTTGTATCTTCAATTAATTGTGTCTTATTTTTTGGAATGACTAAGTCATCTTTACCAAAAGATATTCCAGCTTTAAAGGCGTGTTTAAAACCAAGATCTTTTAGCTTGTCACAGAATATAACTGTTGTTTTCTGACCACAAAATCTAAAAACAATATCAATTATTTCAGATACAGTCTTCTTTGGAAGTAATCTATCAATCAATGAAAATTTAATATCTTTATTTTTTGGTAGCAAATTTGCTAATAAAAATCTACCTGCTGTGGAAGTATATTTTTCAAATTTTTTATTGCCATTTTCATCTACCGTCTCAAATCTTGATATAATTGTACTGTGGACTTTAATTTGGCCAGATGATAAGGCAAATTCAATTTGATCTGCATTAAGGAAATATCCCGATGGTTTATCTGTCAATGGTTCTTGAGATAAATAGTAAATACCCAATATCATGTCCTGACTAGGGACTATGATTGGCTTACCATTGGACGGTGAAAGAATATTATTAGTTGATAACATCAAAATTCTCGCTTCTAGTTGAGCCTCTAAACTTAGAGGAACATGTACTGCCATTTGGTCACCATCAAAATCAGCATTAAAGGCAGCACAAGTTAAAGGATGAAGTTCTATTGCATCACCCTCAATTAATTTAGGCTCAAAAGCTTGCACTCCAAGTCTATGAAGCGTTGGAGCTCTATTTAACAGCACTGGGTGTTCTCTCACTATAAGTTCCAAAGCATCCCAAACAGCATTTGTTTCTCTCTCAACTAATTTCTTAGCTTGTTTTATTGTCGAGGCTAAACCCAATTTATTTAACCTAGCGTACAAAAATGGTTTGAAAAGTTCTAATGCCATTTTTTTTGGTAAACCACATTCGTGAAGTTTTAAATCAGGGCCAACAACAATCACAGATCGGCCAGAGTAATCTACTCTTTTACCAAGTAAATTTTGTCTAAATCTTCCTTGCTTACCTTTTAGCATTTCAGCAAGAGATTTTAAGGGCCTTTTTCCTGTTCCCGTTATCACTCTTCCTCGTCTACCATTATCAAATAATGCATCGACTGACTCTTGAAGCATTCTTTTCTCGTTTCTGACAATAATATCAGGTGCTTTCAGGTCCATTAATCTTTTTAAACGATTATTTCTATTAATCACTCGTCTATATAAGTCATTCAAATCTGAAGTAGCAAATCTTCCACCATCTAACGGGACCAAAGGTCTTAACTCAGGTGGTATAACAGGAACAACAGTCATAATCATCCATTCTGGTTTTTGACCTGTTTCAATAAAAGACTCAATTAATTTTAAACGTTTTATTGCTCTTTCTTCATTAACTTTTGATTTAGTTTCTTTAATATAGGTTGCTAAATTTTTTCTTTCATTATCTAAATCTAAATTTTTTAACATTTCTAGCACAGCTTCTGCACCGATGCCTGCTGTAAAAGACTCCTCTCCATATTCATCTTGATATTTCGCTAGCTCTTCCTCATTCAGAAGTTGATTTTTTTGTAAACCTGTCAGACCAGGCTCTATGACAATAAAATTCTCAAAATACAAAACTCTTTCAATTTCTTTTAGCTTCATATCAACCGCTAAAGCAATCCTACTTGGAAGAGATTTGAGAAACCAAATGTGGGCTACAGGAGTAGCAAGATTTATATGGCCCATTCTTTCTCTTCTTACATTCGATTTTGTTACTTCAACTCCACATTTTTCACAGATAATTCCTCTGAATTTCATTCGTTTGTATTTACCACATAAACATTCATAATCCTTAATCGGGCCAAAAATTCTAGCACAGAAAAGACCATCTTTTTCTGGTCTGAAGGTCCTGTAATTTATAGTTTCAGGTTTTTTTATTTCCCCATATGTCCACGACTTAATTTTTTCTGGACTTGCGAGTGAGATTTTAATGCTATTAAAATTTTGGGCTTCTGAAATCTCAGAATTTTTAAATAGATCTGTTAATTCTTTTTTCATAAATTATTAATTTAGTTCCACGTTTAGAGCTAAAGATTTAATCTCCTTAACTAAGACGTTAAACGACTCTGGTATTCCAGACTCGAAGTTTTCCTCCCCTTTAACAATCGTTTCATATACTTTTACTCGTCCAGCTACGTCATCAGATTTCACCGTTAAAATTTCTTGAAGAGTATAAGATGCTCCATAGGCCTCTAAAGCCCAAACTTCCATCTCACCAAATCTTTGACCACCCAATTGAGCCTTACCACCCAATGGCTGTTGAGTAACCAAACTGTACGGTCCAGTTGACCTAGCATGGATTTTGTCCTCTACCAAATGATGAAGTTTTAACATATATATAATACCAACCGTCACAGGTCTATCAAACATTTCTCCTGTCCTTCCATCCCACAAATATGTTTGTCCTGAGCCGGGCAATTTTGCTAATTCAAGCATCTCGGTTACATTTTTTTCTTTGGCTCCATCAAAAACTGGTGTCGAAATTGCTACACCATTTTGTAAATTTTCACATAAATCTTTGAATTCAGTTTTGCTTAATTTATCAACTTTATTTTGAAATATCTCTTCACCATAAACTGATTTTAAGAAATTCGAAATTTTTTCAGTTTTCTCAATTCTTTTGTTGTTTTCATTTACTAATCTTTTAACTTCTTCTCCAAATTCTTTACAAGCCCAACCTAAGTGAGTTTCTAAAATTTGACCAACATTCATTCTACTTGGCACTCCAAGAGGATTTAATACTATATCAACTGGTCTACCATCCTCTCTATATGGCATATCTTCAACTGGAACGATCTTACTTACAACTCCTTTATTTCCATGTCTTCCCGACATTTTATCTCCAGGTCTTAACCTTCTTTTTATAGCAACAAAAACTTTAACCATTTTCATGACACTGGGTAACAAGTCATCACCACTTCTAATCTTTAAAACTTTATCTTCAAATCTTTCAATAATGTCCTGTTTAGCGGAGGTATACTGGTCTTTTAGTTGAATAAGTGCTGCTTCACCTTTTGAGTCACTTGATGAAATCTTAAAAACATCGTTAATAGAAAATTTATCAATGGTATCAAAATCTAATTTTGTCCCTGCTTCAACATCTTTAATTTTTTTTGCTAATGAGGAGCCAGATAAAATTTGGGAAGCTCTCTGTTTAATACTTCTTTCTAAAATTTCCTCTTCTACTATTTTGTCCTGCTGAACTTGGTCAATTTCAGCTCGTTCAATAGTTATAGATCTTTCGTCTTTCTCAATTCCATGCCTATTAAATACTCTTACATCAACAACAGTTCCACTACTTCCTCTTGACATCCTCAAAGATGTATCAGTTACATCTATTGCTTTTTCACCAAAAATAGATCTTAGTAATTTTTCCTCTGGACCAGATGCAGAGTCCCCTTTTGGTGTAACTTTGCCAACTAATATATCACCTGCATTTACCTCTGCTCCAATATAAACAATACCGGACTCATCTAAATTTTTTAATGCTTCTTCATTAACATTTGGAATATCCCTAGTTATTTCCTCCTCACCAAGTTTTGTATCTCTTGCCATAATTTCATACTCAACTATGTGAACAGATGTGAAAACATCATCTGTTACACATCTTTCAGAAATTAATATAGAGTCCTCAAAATTGTAGCCTTGCCAGGGCATAAAGGCTACAGTAACGTTTTTACCCAAAGCTAACTCACCTAACTTTGTAGAGGGTCCATCAGCAATAATATCACCAGTTTTAACTTTATCACCCACTCTAACTAAAGGTCTTTGATTAATACATGTGTTTTGGTTTGATCTTTTAAACTTTTGTAAATTATAAATGTCTACACCAGATTTTGAAAAGTCAGTTTCTTCTGTAACTTTAATTACAATTCTTTTACCATCTATTTTGTCCACTACTCCATTTCTTTTTGCAACAATAGTAACTCCAGAGTCTAATGCAACATCACTCTCTATGCCTGTGCCGACTAAAGGTGCTTCAGGTTTTAATAATGGTACAGCTTGTCTCATCATATTTGAGCCCATTAATGCTCTATTAGCATCATCATTTTCCAAAAAAGGTATTAAAGATGCAGCTACAGAAACTAATTGTTTAGGGGATACATCAATGTAGTCTATTGTATCTGGTTTAGCTAAAAGAAAATTTAAATTTTGTCTGCAAGATACAAGTTCCTCAATAATCTTGCCATCTTTATCTATCTTCGTATTTGCTTGAGCGATTGTATATTTTGTCTCTTCCATTGCTGAAAGATATTCTACATTATCCTGAACTATACCATCTTTAACTCTTTTGTAAGGACTCTCAATAAAACCATATTTATTTATTTTAGCGTAAGTCGATAAACTATTTATCAACCCAATATTTGGTCCCTCTGGTGTTTCAATTGGGCAAATTCTACCGTAATGAGTTGGGTGAACATCTCTTACTTCAAAACCAGCTCTTTCTCTTGTTAATCCTCCAGGTCCTAAAGCAGATACTCGCCTTTTATGAGTTATTTCAGAAAGTGGATTTGTTTGATCCATAAATTGTGAAAGTTGAGAGCTAGCAAAAAAGTCTTTTAAAGATACCGTTAATGGTTTTGCATTAATCAAATCTTGTGGCATTGCTGACTCAACATCTAGGGTTGTCATTTTTTCTTTAATAGCTCTTTCCATTCTATACACACCAATTCTTGCCTGGTTCTCAACCAATTCTCCGACAGACCTAACTCTTCTATTACCTAGATGATCAATATCATCAACTTCATCTTTACCATCTCTCAAATCCAACATTTTATGAATTATTGCAATTATATCATCATTTCTTAAAATTGTGATTTTATCTGAACACTCTAAATTCAATCTTGAATTCATCTTCACTCTTCCAACATCAGAAAGATCATATCTGTCTGAACTAAAAAATAAATTATTAAAAATTTGAGCAGCAATTTCAATCGTTGGAGGCTCACCTGGTCTCAACATTTTATATATTTCGGTTATAGCCTCATCTTTAGTATTATTTTTATCATTAAGAATTGTATTGAGTAAGTAAGGACCTTTGTTGATTGAGTTTGTTTTTGATATATCTATGGAATATATTTTTGCTTCTAGTATTTTATCTACAACAGTCTCATTTATTTCTGTGCCTATCTTAAAAATATCATTCTCATCATTTCCAAATTTAATATCAGTATGTAGAAATTTTCCATATAAGGCCTCTTTTGAAACAAGTATATCTTTTAAACCATCATTGAATAATTTTTTTGCATTAAGGAAATTAATTTTTTCACCTAATCTTATAACTACTTTTCCTGTTTTTGCATCTACAACCTCCTCAGAGAAATTTTTTGATTTATAATTTTCAGGATCAAATTTTGTTTTCCATTTAAGTGTTTTAGAGTCATAAGAAAATTTTTCTTTTTGATAAAACTCATTTGCAATTTCTGTTTTTGTGAAGCCTAAGGCAAGTAGTAATGTAGAGGCAAATATTTTCTTTTTCCTATCTATTTTGAAATATAAGAAATCTTTAACATCATACTCAAAATCTAACCATGAACCTCTGTTTGGTATAACTCTACAATTAAATAATAATTTTCCACTAGCATGTGTTTTTCCCTTATCATGATCAAAAAAAACACCAGGACTTCTGTGCATTTGATTGACAACAACTCTTTGAACTCCGTTGGTTATAAATGTTCCACTGTTAGTCATCATTGGAACTTCACCCATGTAAACTTCTTGTTCTTTTGCTGATAATATATCCTTGGTGTTGTTTTCCTGATTTATATCATAGACAACCAATCTTAAAGTACATTTTAATGCAGACGAATATGTTAAACCTCTTGCGATACATTCCTCAACATCAAACTTGGGTTTTTCTAATCTGTAAGATACATATTCTAAAGTCGCTTTATCATTTAAGTCCTCAATTGGAAAAATACTTTTAAAAACCCTGTCAAATCCTTTAGCTAAATCACCAGCCTCTGATTTAAAATGAGTTAATTCATCATATGAATTTTTTTGAACTTCAATTAAATTAGGTATTGATAAACTCTCTTTTAATTTACCAAAGCTTTTTCTAATATTTTTTTTTTCTGTAAAAGATATTTGCATCTATACTTTGAACACTGACTAAAAAATAATCAGTATTTAAAAAAATCCTTTTAAATTACTTAAGTTCTACTTTTGCGCCTGCAGCTTCTAACTTCGCTTTAATTTCTTCAGCCTCTTTTTTTGGAACACCGGCTTTAACTTCTTTTGGTGCACCTTCAACTAAATCTTTTGCTTCTTTCAATCCAAGCGATGTTGCTGCTCTTACTTCTTTAATGACATTTATTTTCTTGTCACCTGCAGAAACAAGCATGATTGTAAAATCATCTTTATCTTCTGCTGGTGCTGCACCTCCAGCTGCTGCTGGTGCTGCTGCAGCCATTGGGGTTACACCCCATTTTTCTTCAAGTTGTTTTGAAAGCTCAGCTGCCTCTGCAACTGTTAAGCTTGATAAATCTTCTATAATTTTATTTAGGTCTGGCATATTTATTACTCTTTGGGTTTTGTTTCAGAATTTTCTGGTGGTAAACTACTCATTTTTTCTGATCGTGCAAGCAAAATACTAACCAATTTTGAAGCAGAAGCATTCAAAATACCTACAATATTCGCTCTTGCTTCATCTAATGTAGGTAAATTTGCTACATTTAACACTCCAGCTTGATCTAAAACCTCATTATCCATCATTCCACCAATTAATTTGAGATTCTCATTATCTTTTGCAAATTTTGATAGAATTCTTGCTGACATAATAGCGTCCTCACCAAATGCTACTGCGGTTGGACCAGTAAATAAGTTAGATAAATCTTTACATTTAGTTTTTTCCAAAGCTAATTTTGTAATTCTGTTTTTTGTTATTTTGAAAATAATACCATGCTCTCTCATTTTCGATCTTAATTCATCTAACTGAGACATTGTTAAGCCTTGATAATGAGTGACTAAAATTGCTTTACTATTTTCAAACTGATTAGTCATCTCAGATATATAATTTTTCTTTTGCTCTTTATTCATCATAATGATTAAAAACTCTTTCCTAATTTAAGTCTGTATGAAACACCCATAGTAGATGTAATAAAAGCAGAACGAATTAAATCACCTTTAATGGTGTTGTTTGATTTTTCTTTTTCAAGTGTTTCCAAAATTGCATTAAAATTATTTATTAATTTATCGTCAGCAAAAGATTTTTTTCCTATACTAACACCTATATTTCCATCTTTATCATTTCTAATTTCAGCCTGACCAGATTTTGCATCAGTAATAGCTTTTTTTAAATCATCAGTGACAGTCCCAAGTTTTGGGTTAGGCATCAGTCCTTTAGGGCCTAAGACTTTACCAAGTTTTGAGAGTTTGATCATCATCGATGGTGTGCAAATTAGTTTTTCAAAATTCATCTCTCCGCCTTTAATTTTTTCAATAAAATCATCACCACCTACAATATCTGCACCTGCTGACTTTGCATCTGAAGATTTTGATTCTTCACAGACAACAGCAACTTTTATCTTTTTACCAGTACCACCCGGTAAATTCACAACAGTTCTAATATTAATTTCGCTTTTCTTTTGTTTGTTGTTTATTTGAAAACTCAAATCAACAGATTCATCAAATTTAGTCGTACAATTTTTTTTTACGACTGATAATAACTTATCTATAGTCTCTGATGGAAGTTCAGCAGTTTTAGTTGGTAATTTTTTAAATCTTTTTGAAGACATTTTAATCTTTAACCTCTATTCCCATTGATCTAGCAGATCCAGCAATAATTTTTACAGCTTGCTCAAGATCCAATGCATTTAAGTCATTCATTTTTTGTTTTGCTATTTCTTCAGCTTGTTTCTTTGTTATTGATGCCACAATATTTCTTCCAGGTTCCTGTGATCCACTTTTTAATTTTGCTGCCTCCCTTATAAAGAATGATGCTGGCGGAGATTTAATCTTAAAATCAAATTTTTTATCTTTATAGACGGTGATTTCAACTGGAACCGGCTTACCAGCTAACGATTTTGTTTTATCATTAAATGCTTTACAAAATTCCATTATGTTTACTCCACGTTGACCTAGTGCAGGGCCCACTGGGGGAGCTGGGTTAGCTTGACCACCTTTAATTTGTAATTTTATAAATCCACTAATTTCTTTTTTTGCCATTAACTTACTTTCTCAACTTGATTGTATTCTAAGTCTACAGGTGTTGGTCTACCAAAAATTGAAACTGAAACTTTCAGTCTAGATTTTTCTTCATCTATCTCTTCAATCATACCGTTGAATGAAGCAAAAGGACCATCAACTACCTGCACTTTTTCACCAACACTGTATTCTATACCAGATTTTGGCTGAGCTACACCATCTTTTATTTGACCAAGTATTTTTTCTATTTCTTTATCTGACACAGGAACTGGCATACCTTTAGTTCCTAAAAATCCACTCACTCTCTTTATGTTCTTGATCATATGATAAATATTATTATCCATTTCACTTTTAATTAAAACATACCCTGGAAAATACTTTTTTTTTCTTTGGATTCTTTTGCCCCTCTTTACTTCTGTGACATCATGAGTTGGAACTATAATTTCTTCAAATTTTTCGGAAATTTTTGCTTTATCTGCCTCCTCTTTAATTAAACCAGCTACTTTATTCTCAAAACTTGAATGCGATTGAACAATATACCAGTTTTTCATTAAATACTCACTTTAAGTAATAAGTCTAAAAAAAATTTTAGAACTTGGTCTAATAAAAGAAAAAAAATTGACATTGCTAAGGCCATCAAAAAAACCATTATAGCACCTTGTAGTGTCTCTTTACCTGTGGGCCATGAAACCTTAAATGCTTCCTGTTTAACTTCTTGTATAAATTTAATAGGGTTCTTCATTTTTTTTCATTTTTGGCAGGAGCGGAGGGACTCGAACCCTCAGCCTCCGGTTTTGGAGACCGGCGCTCTACCAGTTGAGCTACACTCCTATATAGAGCTTACTCTATAATTTTTGTTACTACTCCAGCTCCTACAGTTCTTCCTCCTTCTCGAATTGCAAAGTTTAGCTTCTCTGACATTGCGATTGGAGTAATTAATTTTACTGTAAATTTAGCATCATCACCTGGCATGACCATTTCTGTTCCTGCAGGTAGCTCTACTTCACCAGTTACATCTGTTGTTCTAAAATAAAACTGTGGTCTATATTTTGTAAAAAATGGAGTATGTCTTCCACCCTCTTCTTTTTTAAGAACATAAGCTTGTGCTTCAAATTTAGTATGTG
>CACBHX010000006.1 GCA_902539145.1 uncultured Pelagibacteraceae bacterium
TTAAATCTTGGATGGTTTTTTATTCCTTTTTCTGTGTTTGTTATAATTGGGTCATCGAATGCTGTTAATCTTACTGACGGTTTAGATGGTCTAGCTACAGTACCTGTTATATTGGTTGCTGCATGTTTTGCTTTTATAAGCTATGTTACAGGAAATATAGTATTTTCTGATTACTTACAAATACCTTATATAGAAGGCACAGGTGAAGTCTCAATTTTTTGTGGTGCAATCATTGGCTCTTGCCTTGGGTTTTTATGGTTTAACGCTCCACCAGCCAAAATTTTTATGGGAGATACAGGATCGTTATCTCTTGGTGGATCTTTAGGTGCAGTAGGAATAATTACAAAGCATGAGATTGTCTTAGCTATAACTGGAGGTCTTTTCGTTTTAGAGGCGGTTTCGGTAATGGTTCAAGTAATATCTTTTAAATTAACAGGTAAAAGAATTTTTAAAATGGCACCAATTCATCATCATTTTGAAAAAAAGGGATGGCCAGAATCAACTGTTGTTATTAGATTTTGGATTATTTCAATCATTCTTGCAATGATTGGTTTGGCAACACTCAAATTAAGATAACGGAGAACTATTTGAGTATTTTTTTAAATAAAAAAATATTGATTTATGGTTCAGGTAAGAGTGGACTATCAACACTTAAGTTTTTAAAAAACAAATGTAACGTTTTTTTGTATGATGACTTTAAGAAAAACTTAAAAAAATCTATTTGCTATAAATTTATTGAAAAATATCATTTTGATTTCATTATAATTAGCCCTGGGATAGATATAAATAATTGTAAATTATCTAATTTTTTAAAAAAAAATTTAAAAAAAATTTATACAGATTTAGATGTTTTTTACTCATTTTATAAAAATGACTGTATTTCAATCACAGGTACTAATGGAAAGTCTACAACTTGTCAGCTTTTATATGAAATATTATCAAAACATAAATATGATGTGAAACTAGTTGGAAATATTGGAAAACCAATATTGTCATCAAATAATATCAAAACTAAAACAATTTTTGTTGTAGAAGCCTCATCCTATCAGCTTGAATATAGTCAGATCTTCCAATCAAGATATGCAGCAATATTGAATATATCTCCAGATCACTTGGAGAGACATAAAACTGTCAAAAAATATGTAAAAGCTAAGCTAAAAATTTTAAATAGTAATTCAAAAAATTCTTTAGGCTTTATTAACAAAAGAGATTTATTAACAATCAAAGAGTTAAAAAAAAGTAAAATAAAGAGAAAAATATTTAAGGTTAATACTCAATCAGTAAATAATATACAACAAAAAATAGAAAATGAATATTTTTTGAATGAAGCGAATAAAGAAAATTTATCTTTTATAATGGCAATTTCAAAAAAATTGAAACTTAAGAAAAAAATTATTTTTGAAACTTTGAAAAGATTTAAGGGACTTAAATATCGTCAACAAATAATTTATAAAAAATCTTTACTCACTATAATAAATGACTCTAAATCGACCTCTTTTTCATCATCAGTGTCTATTTTGAAAAAAAAATTGAATATATACTGGTTATTAGGTGGCATACCTAAAAAGGGAGATAAATTTAACTTACATAAAAAATATTATTCCAATATTAAAGCATTTATCTATGGAGATAATAAAAAGTTCTTTAATAATAAACTAAGGGGAAAAATTCAGTACAGTAATTTTGATAATTTAAGTGATGCTTTAAAAAGGATTTTAATGATCATCAAAAAAGAGAATTTTATAAAAAAAACTATAATTTTTAGTCCATCTGCAGCTTCATTTGATAGTTTCAAAAATTTTGAAGACAGAGGAAATTATTTTAACAATCTCATAAAAAAATATTTTAATGGATAAAATAATATCAATCCAAAGATTATATTACAGATGGTGGAAAAATATTGATAAATTTATTCTTACACTTATAATTTTATTATTTTTAGTAGGTTTATTTTTTTCTCTTGTATCAACTTCATTGATTGCATCTGACAAACTAAATACAAACGACTATCTCTTTTTTTTTAAGCACTTGATTTTTTTGTGCATTGGAGTCTTTTTCATTTTTATTTTTTCATCCATCAATCAAGAAAATCTTTTTAAGATTTCTATTATTTTTTTTACCATATCAATAATCTTTTTAATTCTTGTCCCTATAATCGGAGTTGAAGTCAAAGGATCCAAGAGATGGATCGATCTTTATTTACTTCCAAGATTTCAACCTATTGAATTAGTCAAACCATTTTTGATCGTGTTCTTAAGTATTATTTTAAGTAGTGAAAAATATGGAAATTTATACTTAAAATATTCAATTTCTTTTTTAGTAACTTTAAGTGTCGTATTTTTATTAGCTTTACAACCCGATATTGGTCAAACTTTGTTAATTCTTGCTTCATGGTCAATCTTAATATTTATTTCTGGAATAAGTTTTATCTTTTTAACAATTCTATTTTTTATATTAATTTCATCATTTTCTTATTTAATATTATTCGTCCCTAAATTTACTTATATTAAAAGTAGAATAATCTCATTTTTTGAGCCAGATACTGGAACTCATAACTTTCAATCAGACAAAGCGATAGAATCAATTATTAGCGGGGGTTTTTTTGGTAAAGGAATTGGAGAGGGAACTTTAAAGAACAGAGTGCCTGAAGCACATACAGATTATATTATTTCTATAATATCGGAAGAATTTGGAGTAATTGCCATAATTTTAATTTTATTTTTGTTTTTAGTTTTTATTCATACTGTTTTTAGAAAAGTTAATTTTGAGGATGATGATAGGTCAAAACTTATTTTAGTAGGATGTATAAGTTTAATTTTGATGCAAGTGATGATACATGTTGGGGTGAACATAAGATTATTTCCTACAACAGGAATGACTCTTCCCTTCATAAGTTATGGAGGTTCTTCTATTATAGGGATGTCTATCATTTCAGGAATAATTCTAAATTTGACTAAAAGAAAAATAGATTAAGATGAAAAAAAAAATTCTAATATCAACAGGTGGTTCAGGAGGTCATGTAATACCCGCAACGATCTTGCATGACCATCTATTAAAAAAAAAAGATGTCATAATTTCAACTGATAAAAGGGGGTATAAATACTTAAATAAAAATATTCACAAAGTTTTAATTATAAATACCCCAAAATTGAATTTACTGCTATTACCTTTTAATTTTTTTAAAATTGTATTTTTATTCATAAAATCTTTTCTGTTTCTTAAAAAAGCGAAAATTAATCAATTATTTTCTACTGGTGGTTACATGTCATTACCTCTAATTTTAGCAGGAAAATTTTTGAATTTAAAAATTTATCTACTTGAACCAAATCTTGTTCTCGGAAGAGCTAATAAATTTTTTTTGGGTACATGCGAAAAAATTTTTTGCTACACAGATCAAATAAAAAATTTTCCAGATAAATTCAGAAATAAAAAAGTCATAATCAATCCACTTGTAAGAAATCAATTTTATGAAATAAAAAATAATAAAACTAATTATGATAAATTTCATTTATTAATCGTAGGAGGTAGTCAAGGTGCAAATTTTTTTGATAAAAACTTAAAAAAATCAATTCTTAATATTTCAAAAAAATTTTCTTTAAAGGTAATTCAACAAACACATTTAAACAATATTTCCTCACTAAAAGAGTTTTATTCTAAAAATAATATTGATAATGACATTTTCAATTATGATAAAGATTTTGTAAAAAAAGTTGCCGAATCTGATATTTGTATAACTAGAGCAGGAGCAACAACATTAGCTGAATTATCTATTCTAAATGTGCCTTTTATAGCAGTACCATTACCTAATTCTAAAGATAATCACCAATTTGAAAATGCAAATTTTTATCAAAAAAAAAATTGCTGTTGGATTTTAAATCAAAATTCATTTGATGAAAAAATAGAGCAATTGATTGAAGAAATTTTACAAAATAAATCAAGTTTTTTTAAGAAAAAAGAAAATTTAAGTAATTTAAATTTTCAAAATACCTGGATTAATGTTAATCAAAAAATATTAAATAACTTAGATGAAAATTGAACTTGCAAAAAACGAAGTTATCCATTTTATTGGAATAGGGGGCATCGGTATGAGTGGTTTATCGCTCATAATGAAAGGAAGAGAGTTTAAAGTTCAGGGAAGTGATATAACTAATAACAAAAATATAGAAAGATTAAAAAAGGAAAAGATTAAAATATTTATTGGTCATAAAAAACAACATATCAAAAATGCTACAATTGTTGTTGTATCATCAGCTATTAAAAAAAATAATCCAGAATTACTTGAGGCAAAAAGAAAAAATTTACCAATAATAAAAAGGGGAAGAATGTTGGCACATATTGTTTCTCTAACAAAAAATATAGTGGTGGCTGGATCTCACGGAAAAACAACTACCACCTCACTCATTACTTCAATTTTTCAAAAAACTAAATTAGATCCAACAATAATTAATGGTGGAGTCATTAATTCATTAAAAAGTTCTGCAAAGTTAGGTAAAAGTGATTGGTCAATTTTAGAGGCTGATGAGTCTGATGGAAGCTTCATTCATATTCCACCTACGTATTCAATTATTACAAATATAGACAGAGAGCATATGGATTTTTATAAAACTGTAGACCATTTAAAAAAAACTTTTTATGAATTCATTAGAAAGGTCCCATCATTTGGAAAATCTTTTATTTGTATCGATGATCAGATTAATAGGGAACTAATAAGAAATATTAAAAATAAAAATTTTTATACTTATGGTGAAGATTTAAAATCTAATTTTTTGATAAAGAATTTAATGCAAAAAAAAGAAATAACACAATTTGATTTAACAGTAAATTTACCAAATAAAAAAAAACAAATAATAAAAAATATTAAAATACCTCTTCTTGGTATTCATAATGTGAGAAATTCAGTAGCAGCTGCTGCTGTAGCATTAACAGTCGGTATTACAGTTAAAGATATCAAAAATGGTTTATTAAAGTTTAAGGGTGTTCAAAGAAGATTTAATAAAATATTTACTTTTAATAATATAAATTTTTATGATGATTATGCTCATCACCCAACTGAAATAAGGATGGTTTTAGATGGGGTTAAAAAAGTTTATAAAGATTATGAAAAAGTTTGTGTATTCCAACCTCATCGAATTTCAAGACTCAGAGACCTCCGTAAAGAATTCTCATATTCATTTTATAATGCAGATATCGTCATCCTATGTCCTGTTTATATAGCAGGAGAAAAAATAAAATTAGGTTTCAGTTATTTAAAATTTGCAAAAGAGATAATAAAAAATTCTAAAGTTAAATTATTTCTAGTAAAAGATAACTTCCAATTGGCAAAATTTATAAAAAGAAATATTTTTGGTAGAAAAATAGTAATAGGTATGGGTGCAGGAACCATTTCGAATTGGATGAGAAAACTACCAGAGTTGATGAGATGAAAATAAATCATTTGAAAAAAATACTTAATAGTTTTGGTGAGAATATATTTTTTGAATGTGATTTAAAAAAAAAAAATTGGTTTAATATTGGTGGTAAATCAAAAGTTTTTTTCAAAGCAGATGATCTTAATCAACTGATAAATTTTATTCAAATACTTAACAATGAAGAAAGAATATTCATACTTGGTGCAGGCTCAAACATTTTAATAACCGATGGTTTATTTGACGGTGTAGTCATTAAATTAGGTAAAAATTTCAGCAACATTTCATTACATAGTGAGGATATAATAATTGCTGGAAGTGCAGTATCAGATAAAAGTCTATCTAATTTCGCTCTTCAAAATAATTTAAGTGGTTTTGAGTTTTTATCATGTATACCTGGCACTGTCGGTGGGGGCATAACAATGAATGCTGGTTGTTTTGGTAAAGAATTTAAAGATATACTAGTTTCTGTCCAGGCTATCGATAAATTCGGCAAAGTAATAACAGTTCCCTCAAAAGATATAAAATTTGAATATAGAAAGAATAATTTACCAGAAGATCTAATTTTTTTAAGCGCCTCTTTTAAAGGAGTAAAGTCAAACTATGAGGAAATCGAGGCTAAAATAAATAAACTTAAATACGAAAAAGAAAGAAACCAACCTACTCAAATTAAAACAAGCGGAAGTACTTTCAAAAATCCAATATCTCAAAGTAATAAAAAGGTTTGGCAGCTTATTAAAGAGTCGGTACCTTTAAACCAATCATTTGGGGATGCTTGTATTTCAGAAAAACATTGTAACTTTTTTGTTAATAAAGGAAATGCGAAGTTTCATGATATGAAAAAATTAATAGACCATGTATCTGAAAAAGTTTTAAAAAAAACTGGTATTAAGTTAGAAAAAGAAATTAAAATTTTGGAGTAATTTGAAAAAAAAAATATTGATAATTTCAGGAGGTATTTCAAAAGAGCGAACAATTAGTCTTGATACCGGGAGGCAAGTAGCAAAGGAATTGAGGAAAAATGGTTATGTAGTTAAAATCACCGAACCAAATTATAAACTTTTTAAGTCAATCAAATCCTTCAAACCAAAAGTTATTTTTAATGCATTACATGGCCAATTTGGGGAGGATGGGTATATACAAACCATTTTAGAGAGTACTCGTATACCCTACACTCACTCAGGTGTAATCTCTTCTGCTTTGGCTATGGATAAAGTGATATCCAAAAAAATTTTTATTAAAAATAATATACTTACACCAAAATTTTTCTGTTATAGTTTTAATTTATCAAAAAATAATTTAATAAAAAAAATTGATAATATATTAAAATTTCCAGTTGTTATTAAACCAATTAACGAAGGTTCAAGTGTTAATGTTTTTATATGTAACAAATTTAATATTTTTAGAAAATTAGATTTATTACAAGAATATAGAAAAATTATAATTGAGGAGTTTATTCCTGGTCGTGAAATTCAAGCAGCAATAATTAGTTCAAATAAACTTGGAGCTATTGAACTAAAACCAAAAAGAAAATTTTATGATTATCAAGCTAAATATAATCCAAAAGCTAAAACTAAACACATAATTCCAGTAGATCTAAGTAAGAATGAATATAATAAATTGATGAATATAGCCTTAAAAGCTCATAAAATTTTAAAGTGTGATGGTGTCACAAGATCAGATTTCAAATTCTTTAAAAATAAGTTTTACCTTTTAGAAATCAATACACAACCAGGAATGACAAAACTTTCTTTAGTGCCTGAAATAGCTGCATTTAAAAACATCAGTTTTATTAAATTAATTGAATTACTTTTAAAAGATGCGATTAAAATTAAGTAGAAAGATATTATTTTATATTTTTTTAATTTTTTTTTTAAGCACCCTCAATAATAAATATTTCTCAGATATAAAGTTTAAAACTATTGACGAAATTATGATTATAGGACTAGAAGAAAGTGAGAAGCAAAATTTGTTAGATAGTCTAGAATTACTTAATTTAAAAAGTATCTTTTTTTTAAATAAATTTGAAATTATGAATAAATTAGAGACTAACAAAATAATAGAAAATTATACTATATTTAAAAGGTATCCCTCATCAATTGAAATTAAAGTAAATAAAACAAAATTAATAGCTAATGTGTTTAAAGATGGAAAATTTTTTGTATTGGGTTCAAATGGAAAATTGATGCAATCTTTTAAAGAAAATAATGATTTACCAAATATTTTTGGGGATTACGATAAAGCTTCTTTCTTTAACCTTCTCAAATCTATAAGAGACTCTAATTTTAAATTATCTCAAATAAAAAATTTATATTTTTTTAAATCAGGTAGATGGGATATAGAGACCAATCAAAATGTAATTATCAAATTACCTAAAGAAAATTTAATGGATTTATTAAACTTATCACTAAATATACTAAATAATAATGAATTTAGTAACATTAGACTTTTAGATCTTCGTCAAGATAAACAGGTTGTAGTAAATGAAGGATAATTTAGATTTTGAAATTTTCTTATATTTAAGTAAAGAAAAAATTATTTTATCTGTTAATCATAAAAATGATTTTAAATTCATATTTAAGGATGAATTTATCATTGAAAATAATCCAACTGACCTAAATTTTGAAAAGTTAGATTTTTTTCTTAATAAAAACGTATTTAAAGTTGAAAAAATGTTAGGAAATTTCATAGAAAAAATAAATGTAATTATAGAAACAAGAAAGTTTTTTAATTTACAAATTTCAATTAAAAAAAGTGATTATAATGAAACTATAAATTCTGATATTATTCTTTACTTAATAAAAGATGCTAAATATCAATGTGAAAAAACAATTCAAAACATGCAAATCATTCATGTTTTAATTGATAATTATCTTGTTGACGAAATTTGCTATAAAGATTTACCACAAAATCAAAAATGTAAAAATTTTTCTTTAGATATTAGTTTTATTTGTCTTCCTAATGAATTGATAAGATATGTTGAGAAAACCCTTAAAAAATTTCAGATCTCAGTAGGTCAAATATTAAGTGCAAATTATATAGATAAATTTGTAAATGAAAGAGACATTAATTTTTTTAAAATGACTAGAAAAATTATTGATGGACATAATAAAAATGAGGTAAAGTTGGTTGATAAAACAGTGGAAAATAAAGGTTTTTTTGAAAAATTTTTTAATTTTTTCAATTAATTGTATTTTCCAGTAACATTTGTTGTATTTGATTTTGTTCGTCTGAATAATAAAAGCTTCGTTGTGAAGTTATTAAATCAAAAAACTGTAAAAAGTCCTATAAGTTTTAGCGGTATCGGTTTGCACAGTGGGAAAATTTCAAAAATCTGTTTAAAACCATCTGAACCAAACTCAGGAATAATTTTTAAAAGAACTGATTTGAAATCAAATAATATAGTTTTTCCGAATTTTTCTAATGTTAATAATACTGTTCTTAACACAACAGTCTCTAATGAATTCGGTGTTAAAGTTTCTACAATAGAGCATCTAATGGGTGCTTTGTTTGGACTTGGTATAGATAATGTTTTAATCGAGATTGATAATGAAGAGGTGCCAATTTTAGATGGTTCTGCGAAGGATTTTATAGAAAAGATATTGATGATTGGTTTAAAGAAAAGTGAAGCACCAATTAAAATCATAAAAATTAATAAAAAAGTAATTCATAGATATAAGGAAAAATTTATATCAATTGAGCCATCAAAATTAAGTTTAGAAATTGATTTTGAATTAAAATACAAAAATCCTGTTATAGGAAATCAAAAAAATAAAATAAACATCTACGAAGACGATTTAACTGATATCTTTAACTCAAGAACTTTTTGTCTATATGAAGATGTAGAAAAAATTAAAGAAAATGGTCTTGCAAAAGGTGGCAGCTTGGAAAATGCAATTGTTATTAAAAATGATAAAGTGTTAAATCAAAATGGCTTGAGAAATTCTTTGGAATTTGTCAATCATAAAATTCTTGATTGTGTGGGAGATTTGTACACATCTGGTTACAGAATGGTAGCGAGTATTGTGTGTTCTCAAGGTGGACATTTTATGACCAATCAACTTTTAAGAAAAGTATTTGAAAATAAAGACAATTTTTCAATTATTGAAATTCAAGAGAGAAATCTTCCACATTCATTAATAAATAAAAGATTATTTAGATCTATAGCTTAAATATATTGTTCTTTTAAATTATCGTTTTAAATTATATAAAAGTTTAATGGTATTATTAAAAGCTTTTAAATTTTTATTTTTTTTATTAATTCTTGTTTCCTGTTCTAAAAATAATATTGAAAATTCTTCAATTAAAGAAAAAAGTTTAGAGTTACAAGTTTTAGAGGCCTATAATATTGGTATGGACGCGCTTGAGGGTGGTGATGTTTTATACGCAGCCAAGAAGTTTAATGAAGTTGAAACATTATTTCCACAATCTGATTTAGCCCCTAAGTCGGCCTTAATGGCAGCATATTCTTATTACACTCAAGATTATTATGGTGACTCAATTGCTGAACTAAAAAGATTTATTAAAGTTTATCCTTATCATAAAGATCTTTCATACGCACATTATCTAATGGGTGTGTGCTTCTTTGAACAAATAGTCGATGAAAAAAAGGATTTGCAATCGATCAGGAATGCTAAAACAAAATTTGACTTTATTTTGATGGAATACCCTAATACAGAATACGCCTTAGATGCAGAATTCAAAATCAGTTTGATTGATGATATTTTAGCCTCAAAAGAAATGTATATTGGCAGATATTATTTTGATAAAAAAAAATGGATATCAGCAATTAATCGTTTCAGAACTGTAGTTGATGAATATGATACAACAATTTATACTGCAGAGGCATTACATAGGTTGGTGGAGGTCCATTACACAATTGGCCTTATTGATGAAGCAGAGAAATATGCACAACTTCTTGGTTATAATTATGGCTCATCTGAGTGGTATGAAAATACTTATAGTTTGTTTGATAAAAATTATAAAATTAAAAAAAAGAATAGATTTAAAAACATAAAAAAAAAGAACAAAAAAGTGCTTAAAAAATTTAAATCCCTTTTTGAGTAAGATGAGAAAAAAAAAAATTGAAGAGGAGTATAATAAAAAGATCCAAAAATTAATTGAATTAAACAAATTTTATTACGAATATAATAGTCCGAAAGTTGATGATCGGGAATATGATGCAATTAAAAATGATATTTTACAACTTGAAAATGAATATTCTTATCTTAAAAATAAAAACTCACCTTCTTTAAACGTAGGTTTTAAACCTTCCAGAAACTTTAAGAAAGTATCACATAGAGTACCTATGCTTTCACTTGCCAACGCTTTTGATCAAAATGATTTAAATAATTTTGAAAAAAAGATTATGAACTATCTTCATCAAAAAGATCGTTTAGAAATAGAGTATAGTGCCGAGCCAAAAATAGATGGGATTTCAGCGTCACTATCATACAAAAATGGCAATTTCGTTACTGGCTTATCCAGAGGTGATGGCAAAGAAGGAGAAGATATATCGGAAAATTTAAAAACTATAAATGATATTCCACAAAAGATTTCGTCAAAAGATTTTCCAGATGATATAGATATAAGAGGAGAAATATTTATACAAACTAATGATTTTAAAAAGTTAGGTAATAAGTTTGCAAATCCCAGAAATGCAGCCTCGGGTTCTTTAAGACAGAAAAATCCTCTTGAAACAAAAAAAATTCCTTTAAAATTTATTGCATATACTTTTGGCTATGAAAAAGGATTAAAAATTTCAAAACAAAGTGAATTTCTTAAAAAACTTAAAGAATGGGGGTTTAAAACAAACCCTCTAAATAAAACAATCAAAGGTATTAAAAATTTGATCAAAAATTATAAAGAAATTGAAAATAAAAGAGGAAATTTGAATTTTGATATAGATGGCCTTGTTTATAAGATTAATGATTTTAAATTACAAAAAAGACTTGGAAATGTTGCTAATGCACCTAGATGGGCTGTGGCACATAAATTCTCTGCAAATAATGGAATTTCAAAAATAGAAAACATCGAAATTCAGATTGGTAGAACAGGAGCATTGACTCCAGTAGCCAAAATAAAACCAATTAATATTGGTGGGGTAGTAGTTTCCAATGCAACGTTACATAATGAGGAGGAAATAATTCGTAAAGATATAAGAGTTGGTGATACCGTTTTAATTGAAAGAGCAGGAGATGTGATACCACATGTAATTTCGGTAGATTTAAAATTTAGAGATAATAAATCAAAAAAATTTGTGTTTCCACAGAACTGTCCTTCGTGTGGGTCCAAAACCATTAAAGAATATAATTTTATTACTAAAAAAGAGGATGCAGTAAGACGGTGTACTAGTGAGGGTTTTGAATGTGAGAAGATTTCAATTGAAAAAATTAAACATTTTGTATCTAAAGAAGCGTTTAATTTTGATGGGTTTGGAAAAAAAATTGTAGAAAATTTTTGGAAGCTAAAATTAATTAGATTACCCCAGGATATATTTAAATTAAACTATTCTGTAATAGAAAATTTAGATGGATGGGGAAAACAATCTGTTGCTAACTTAAAATATTCGATAAATTCAAAAAAAACAATTCCTTTTGAAAAATTTATTTACGCTTTAGGAATAAGGCATATAGGTTTAGAAAATGCAAAATTAATTTCCAAAAATCTAATATCCATAAAAAATTTTATTTCGTTATCTAAAACAAAAAAGTTTAATGATTTAATCAATATAGACGGAATTGGTGATACGCAAATTAATTCTATAAAAAATTTTTTTTCAAATAATACAAATTTAAAAGTATTAAAGGAACTAATTGAACTGGTAAATATTAAAGACGCCAACCCCTCAAAGAGTAATGGTTTATTCAGTAATAAAACTTTTATGCTCACAGGTAAACTAGAGGGTATTAGTAGAGCAGAAGCAAAGTCTTTAATCGAGGAAAATTCAGGTTCAATTGTTAGTAATGTTTCGAAAAAATTAGACTATTTAATAATAGGTGAAAAACCAACAAAAAGAAAAATAGATGCAGCTAAAGATTTAAAGGTTAAAATACTATCTCAAAATGAATGGTTAAATATGTTAAATGAAACTCGCTAACCATTTTTTTTCTTTTTTACTAAGGTATTTTGATAAATTTAAATATACATTTAAGTGATAATTAAAAAGATAATTCTTTTCTTTTTCATTGAGAAGATTAAAGTTTATTAGATCTTTGTCAATGGGCACCAAAGTAAGATTAATGAAAGACAATCTTCCCTTAAGTTTTTTTATATATACAAGATTTTCAATTCTTATACCAAATTTTCCTTTTTTATAATATCCAGGCTCATTACTTAAAACCATACCTTCTTGAAGATTAATTGTATTAGACTTTGAAATTGCCTGTGGCCCTTCGTGTACATTAGAGAAAAAACCAACACCATGACCTGTGCCATGGTTATATTCAAAGCCGCTTTTTTTTAAACTAGCTCTTGCTCTTATATCTATTAATTTACCGTTATAATGAGTTTTAAGATTTGATGTAGCAACAGCAATATGTCCTTTCAAAACTTTTGTGAAAATATTTTTTACATAATTTGAGGGTTTTGAGAAACATATGGTTCTTGTCACATCTGTAGTGCCATACTTATACTGACCACCTGAGTCACATAAAAATAAATCTTTTTTATAAATTTTTTTGGTATTTTTTTTATTTGCTTTATAGTGGATTATTGCTCCATTTCCTCCAGACCCAGCAATAGTATCAAAACTCGGAAATAAGTATTTTTTATTTCTTTTTCTAAATTTTTCTAGTTTGTTCTGTGCGTAAACTTCTGTAATTTTTTTTGTATTTAATACTTTGATCCAATATAAAAATTTTGTTAAAGCTACTCCATCTTTTATGTGAGTATCAATCATGTTATTAATTTCATTTTTATTTTTAATTGATTTTAAAAAATATATTGGATCATTTTCCTCAATAATTTTGTGATTGCCGATAAGAGAATTTCTATAAAATATTGAACAAGTTTTATTATCAATTATAAATTTTCCTTTTTTAATTTTATTGAAAAAACTGTTTAATCTTTCAGGATTAATTATCTGATTATTAGCAATTTTTTTTTCTTTAATTAATTTTACTAATTTTTTTTTTTCACAAAAAATATAAAACTTTTTATGTTTAGTTAAAAGTAGACGACAATTAGGTATAGGACTATTTGGGTTATCATGGCCTCTAATATTCAATAGCCATGCTACGTTTTCTGGTGCACTGATAAACAAATAATCTAATTTCTTTTTTTTTAAAGCACCAGAAACTCTATTAATTTTTTTTAAATAACTTTCTCCAACTATTTTTTCTTTTAAAGAATAAAAAGGTTTTTCATTTTTTGTATGTATATTGTGAATTTTATCAATTAAATTGGTTTTAATGATTTTAATTTTATTAAACTTTAAAAAGAATTTACTCACCTGACCACTTGTAAATATCCTAGGATCTATACCTAGTGTAACATTCTTAAATAATTTACAATTCAAGATCTCGTTTAAATTTTTGATAATAAAATTGTCCCCTGCTTCTATTTTAGCCTGAAGAGAGTATCTTCCATCTACAAATAGGTAATTTTTATTTTTTAAAATTATCGCATATCCTGCTGAACCACTAAAATTTGAAATTGTTTTTAATCTGTCTATTTTAGAGTATTCAGAGAAAAATTCGTCATTTTTAGGTATTACATATCCATCTATACCAAGAAAATTAAAATTTTTTTTTAAGATCCTTAATCTTTTTTTAATCATTTTAATTTTTTTTGATATCTAATCCACCCGGGACTTCTTAAATTATCATTATCATCAAAATCTATGTCTTGGTTAAATTCAAAATCATCTATTTCATTTTTATCTTGATTAAAAAAAGAATTTTTTTCTGTTAATTCTTCAGGAATTTCATTGATAAATCTTGATGCCATACTATCGATCCAGTCACCTTGATAAAATCTATTCATTGAAAATGATATAATCAATTTCTTTCTTGCTCTTGTTATGCCAACATAAGCTAACCTTCTTTCCTCTTCCAAACCATTTTGCCCTTTTTCTTCAATTGATTTCTGATGAGGAAAAAGACCTTCTTCCCAACCAGGTAAAAAAACAACATCAAATTCTAAACCTTTGGCAGCGTGCATTGTCATCATATTTATTTTTTCACCATCCCAATTTTGATCTATTGAGGTAGCCAATGCAACATGTTCTAAAAAACTTTCCAAATTGTCAAATTCTTTCATGGCACTTAAAAGTTCTTTTATATTTTCAAGTCTATTTTCATTCTCCAGATCTTTTTTGTTTTTAAGCATCGCAGAATACCCCGACTCGTCAAGAATTAGTTGAAGTAATTTTACATGATGTAAATTTTTAACCCTTAAATCATTTCTCCATTTATCTATTAAATCTAAAAAAATTGTTAAACCAATCTTTGCTTTAGGTTTGATTAAATTTTGATCGATCATTTTTTTTGAGGATATTTCTAAGCAGAGTGAATTATTTTTTGAAAACTTATGTATGTCTTTAAGAGTAGTTTCACCAACTGATCTTTTTGGGTTATTAACAATCCTCTCAAAAGCAATATCATCCCTTTCTTGGTGAATTAGGCGAAGATATGCAACACAGTCTTTTATTTCAGCTCTTTCGTAAAATTTTATTCCACCAATTATTCTATATGGCATACCTATTTTTAAAAATCTTTCTTCAAACTCTCTAGTTTGAAAAATTGCCCTTACGAGTATTGCAACATTATTAAGGTTATAATCTTTTTTAATTTTTTCTACTTCATCAGATATTCCTATTGCTTCATCCTTACCGTTTTTAAAACAATTTAGATTTACTAAATCACCATCATCCATAGTAGT
This sequence comes from uncultured Pelagibacteraceae bacterium, assembly GCA_902539145.1. GTDB lineage: Bacteria > Pseudomonadota > Alphaproteobacteria > Pelagibacterales > Pelagibacteraceae > Pelagibacter. The sequence continues at coordinate 15,288 of CACBHX010000006.1, forward strand.
TTCAAGAGTTTTACCAACTCGGTTTTCGTTATTAGAAATTAAATTGGATGCAACTGATAAAATATTTTGAGTAGACCTATAATTTTGCTCCAATCTAATTACTTTTGTATTTTTATAAATTTTATCGAATTCTAAAAAATTCTTTATTTCTGCTCCTCTCCAACTATAAATAGATTGATCATCATCACCAACACAACAGATATTTTGATCATTTCCCACTAATAAGTTTAACCATTTGCTTTGAACAAAATTTGTATCCTGGTATTCATCCACTAAAATATATTTAAAGTTTTTTTTGTATAATTCTCTGATATCAGAATTTTTTTCTATAATTTTTACTGAATGTAATATTAAATCTCCAAAATCACATGAATTTAAATCTATAAGTTTTTGTTGATAAATTTTGTAAATTGGTAGAATTGTTTTTTCGAATATATCTTTTTTGTTAATTTCTACCTCATTAGGATATAATCCTTTATTTTTCCATTTATCAATAATCGATAAGATATATTTTGGTGATAATTTTTTTACATCTATATTTTCAGCTTTACAAATATTTTTCATTAATCTGGTTTGGTCATCTGTGTCAATAATTGTAAAGTTTGAGTTAAGATTAACTGCTGCAGCATGTTTTCTTAATAATTTTGCAGAAATTGAGTGAAAAGTGCCAAGCCAAGATAACCCAACTGCAGTAGAGCCAAGAATTTGACTAACTCTAGTTTGCATTTCTTTAGCAGCTTTATTGGTAAATGTAACTGCTAGAATTTGGTTTGGAAAAGCTTTTTTCTCCTTAATTATATTTGCAATTCTAGTAGTAAGCACCTTAGTTTTGCCTGATCCAGCACCTGCTACAATTAACAGGGGTCCATCAAGATATGTAACAGCCTCTTTTTGAGCCTTATTAAGATTTTTTAAATAATCTGAGTTTACCATTTAATATAATTTATTATAAGTTGATCAAAATATAATGAATAAAATAAATTTAATTTCTAAAAAACTTAAACAAAGATTTTTATCAATAAATAACTTATTAGAAAGCTATTTTAGTAAATTAAACCTCCGAAAAACATATTCAAAAAAAAACAATATTCTGGCGAATAATAGAGTTTTTTTTAGTTTGTCTGCAGTCTTTATATTGACACTGAGCTATTTTTTATTACCAACCTTATACAAAAAAGATATAGCTCAAGTTGAAATTAAGAATCAAATTTTAACAAAATATAATATTGATATAAAATTTAACCAAAAAATAAGATATGGTCTTCTTCCAAGACCTCACTTTACAAGCAAAAATCTGTCAATTTTAAATAATGATAGAAAAATAGGTATAGTCCAAAACTTCAAAGTGTTTATTGATTTTGGAAACTTTTTTTCTTTAGATAATTTGGAAATTAATGATTTAGTTTTCTACAAAACTGATTTTGATTTAAATAAAAATGACTTATTCTTTTTTGAAAGATTTCTCAAAATGGAGCCTAATGAAAATGATATAATTTTCAAAAAAAGTAATATTTTTTTTAAAAATTTAGATGAGGAGCTATTATTTTTGAATAAGATAGATAATGGTAAATTTTATTTTGACTCATATAATTTAGAAAATGTTTTAGTTTCAAAAAATGAAATTTTTAATATTCCTTATACAATAAGTCTAAAAAATAATAAATTTCGAAAAAATTTATCAATTAAGTTTAATTCACAGAAAATAAGACTTAATATTGAAAGTGATACAAATTATGAGGATGATTTAAAAAAAGGAAAAGTAGACTTATTATTTGTTAACAAAGATGAATCTTTATTTTATGAAATTGGTAAGGACTCTCTAAATTTCTCATCAATTGATAAGAAAAAATTTAGTGGATATTTTGATTTTAAACCTTTTTATTTGGAGGCATCTTTTAATTATGATGGAATAAGTGCAAAAGATATTTTAAAAAATGACTCTTTACTTATAGAGTTATTTAAATCTGAAATTTTAAATAGTAAAAATTTAAACGTAAATATCGATTTAAATGCAAAAAATATTACCAATATAGACTATTTGAATAATTTGAACTTAAAGCTTAATTTAGATCAAGGTAATATAACTTTCTCAAGATCTAGAATAATGTGGAAAGATGACCTTGAGATAAATCTCAAAGAGGGGATATTAAATTATGATGAAAATGAAATTTTTCTAATAGGGAAAATTATTATTGATGCAAAAAATATAGATAATTTTTATAAATCATTTCAAATTAAAAAAATTCATAGAAAAGATATTAATAAGCTTGAGTTGGATTTTGTTTATAATTTTAATAAAAATAAATTTAATTTTGACAATGTAAAAATTGATAATAAAACTAGTGTAAAACTAAATGAATTTTTAGACCAGTTTAATTCAACAGAGAAAAAATTTTTAAACAAAATTTCTTTCAAAAATTTTATTAATGAATTCTTTAGTAACTATGTAGGGTAAATCATTTTTTTTGGATCAACAATTTTGTTGTATTCATTTTCATTAATCAAACCTGATTTTAATGCTTCTGACTTAAGTGTTGTTCCATTTTTTAATGCTAATTTAGCAATCTTAGCAGCTTTATCATATCCAATTTTTGGCGCTAGTGCAGTGACCAACATTAGAGAATTTTCAAGATAATATTTTATTTTAATTTTATCAGCTTTAATGCCTCTAACACAGTACAATGCAAAGTTTTTTGAGCTATCAGATAATAAATCAATAGATTGTAAAATATTATGTGCAATTAAAGGTTTAAATACATTCAATTCAAAGTGACCATGTGATCCCGCCATAGTAATTCCATTATGATTACCGATCACTTTAACACATACCATTGTGACTGCCTCTGACTGAGTGGGATTTACTTTTCCTGGCATTATTGATGAACCCGGCTCATTTGCTGGTAAGATTAACTCCCCATATCCTGCTCTTGGTCCAGAGCCTAAAAATCTTATGTCATTGGCAATCTTCATCAAACATACTGCAGTAGTATTAAGTGTTCCTGAAAAATTTACTATTTCATCATGAGCAGCTAGTGCCGCAAACTTATTTTTTGTTGGTTTAAAAGGAATTTTTGTAATTTTTTTGATTTGATTGATTATTTTTTTATCAAAACCTTTTTTGCTGTTAATACCTGTTCCAACAGCAGTTCCACCTTGCGCTAAAAAGTAAATTTCATTTAACGCATTTTTAATTCTTGAGATACAGTCTTCTAGTTGTGACTGATAGCCGGAAAATTCTTGTCCAAGTGACAAAGGAGTTGCGTCTTGTAAATGGGTCCTTCCTACTTTTATTATTTTTTTAAATTTAGAGGCTTTCTTTTTTAAATCTTTATTCAATAATTCTAATGCTGGTAATAATTTTTTTCTTGTTTCTACAGCTATTGCAATATGCATAGCAGTTGGAAAAACATCATTAGTTGACTGAGATTTATTAACATGATCATTAGGATGCACAGGTTTTTTTGAGCCTTTTTTCCCTCCCAAGATTTCAATAGCTCTATTTGAGATGACTTCATTAACATTCATGTTTGTTTGAGTACCAGAACCTGTTTGCCAAACTTTTAGTGGGAAATGATTATCTAATTTTCCTCCAATTACCTCATTTGACGCCTTTATAATTGCTTTTGAAATATTCGGTGAAATTTGCTTTTCTTTTGCGTGAACTATCGCAGCTGCTTTTTTGATAATTGCTATTGATTTTATTAGCGTTGGTCTTACTAGGAATTCGCCAATATCAAAATATTTTTTTGATCTCTGAGTTGATGCGCCCCAATATTTATCATTAGGAACATTAATAGATCCTATACTGTCAAATTCTTTTCTTAATTTCATTGATTAATTAGTAATTAATAAATTATTATGAATATACATTATTTTTAAAAAACTTACAGGAGCATTATGTCAAATTTTAGTAAGGTTGGAGTTTTCATGAAAACTTTTGGACAAGAAGTTAAAGATAAACCCTCATTTAGCTCAGATAAAATCAACAAATTAAGACTAGATCTAATAAAAGAAGAATTGAACGAACTCACAGAGGCAATGAATAATAAAGATTTATTAGAGGTTGCAGATGCGTTAACAGATATACTTTACGTCACCTACGGTGCAGGTCATGCATTTGGTATTAATTTAGATAAGTGTTTTGAAGAGGTCCAAAACTCAAATATGAGCAAATTAGATGATAATGGAAAACCAATTTATAATGAGCATGGCAAAGTAATGAAAGGGCCAAACTATTTTAAGCCAGACTTGACAAAATTTATCAATTAAATTTCAAGTTTAAAATCTATTGCTGGAGCGCTATGTGTTATACTACCAACAGAAATCCTGTTGACCCCAGTTTTCGCAACAGATCTAATTGTTTTAAGACTAATGTTTCCAGAGGCTTCGGTTTCATAATTTTTTTTTGCAAGTTTCACTCCAAGTTTTAAGTTTTTATTACTCATATTATCAAATAAAACCCTATCAAATTTTAAACCAATAATTTGTTTAAGTTGATTGAGATTATCCACTTCAACAGTAATTTTTCTTCCTTTTTTATTTGCAATAGCTGAAGAAACTAATTTTTTAATATTTGAACTTGCAACATGATTATCTTTAATAAGAAACTCATCACTAAGATTAAATCTGTGATTAATTCCACCACCTAATTTGACAGCATATTTCTGAATAACTCTTAAACTTGGTATAGTTTTTCTTGTGCAACATATTTTACACTTTTTCCCAGCTAGTTTTACAAACTTATTTGTTTTTGTCGCAACACCTGAAATATGAGATAAAAAATTTAAAGCTACTCTTTCCGCAATTAATATATTTTGAACATTACCTTGAATTATTGCAACGAGTGTTTTTTTCTTAACAGAAGATCCATCTTTTTTTTTTACAATAAATTTTATTTTTTTATCAATAAGAGAAAATGCACTTTTTGCAAATAATAATCCTCCAATTATTGCATCTTCATTAGCTATTAATTTTGCTCTGATTGTTTTGTTATTTTTTACAAGACTTGAGGTAATATCTCCCGAGGGATACAAATCTTCATTTAGTGCAAGCTTGACAGTATTTTTAATAAAATTTTCACTTAGTTTTATTTGAGACACAAAAAGTTATCTACCGATAGCAACCATTTTCTCTACAGACAATCTAGCTTTATTGATTGTCTCTTGATCCATAATAATTTCACCAGTTTCATTTTCTAAGCAGTCTAATATTTTTGGTAGAGTTATTTTTTTCATATGTGGGCACATATTACATGGTCTTATAAACTCTACATTTGGATTCTCGACTTGAATATTATCACTCATAGAGCATTCAGTAACCATCATTACTTTTTTAGGTTGGTTATCTTTCACATAATTAATCATGCCAGATGTAGATCCAGCAAAATCACTTGCTTTAATTACTTCAGGAGGACATTCTGGGTGTGCAATAATTTTTATCCCTGGATTATTTTTTCGAATGTTGATAATTTCCTTCTCATTAAACTGATCATGCACAATACAAATTCCTTTCCAAGAAATTATTTCAACGTCTGTTTGTGAAGCAACATATTTTGCCAAATAATCATCAGGAAGAAAAATAACTTTTTTAACACCTAGTGATTTTACAATTTTAACTGCATTGGCAGATGTGCAACATACATCTGTTTCAGCTTTAACATCTGCAGATGTATTTACGTATGAAACAACAGGTACACCTGGATACTTTTCTTTGAGTAATCTTACATCTTTACCAGTAATTGAAGAAGATAATGAGCATCCTGCTTTCATGTCTGGTAACAAAACTTTTTTATTTGGACTCATTAACTTTGCAGTTTCAGCCATAAAGTGAACACCCGCCATTACAATTATATCTGCAGAAGTTTTTGATGCCTCGACAGCTAACGCCAGAGAGTCAGCTGAAAAATCTGCTATGCCGTGGTAAATTTCTGGAGTTTGATAGTTATGAGCAAGAATAACTGCATTTTTTTCTTTTTTAAGTTTATTAATTTTGTGAATATAAGGCGCGTGCACAGACCATTCAATTTCAGGCATTACCTTAGATATTTTTTTGTAAATAGGGTCAGTTGCTTGCTTTACTTCTTGGTTAAATTCCATAATAAAAATTTATCAATTTGAAACCTGCTTGTCATTGATTTAATGTGGGTCATATTTGCGGCCATGCTGAAATTGGTAGACAGGCACGGTTGAGGGCCGTGTGGACCTAGTCCATGAGAGTTCGAGTCTCTCTGGCCGCACCAAATGTAACTTTTTCAACATCAATCATCTATATTCTCGGATGCATAAAATATTTTTTTGGTTTAAAAATAGCTCGTGAAATTGCTAAAATTTATAAGTTTATTATTAATCTTTTTTCTCACGAGCTTTAAAGCTTTTGGAGCAGTTTCGTCATTTGTTGACGATATCGATGTTCCAAAAAATAGTGACAAAGGCCAGAACTCACCCTCAGGTATTACTTTTAACCCGGATGGTACCAGAATGTTCATTGCCGGTTTTTCTGCTAATAGAGTGATCCAATATACATTAAGTACTCCTTTTGATATTTCAGAAGCAACTTTTTTAACTAACTCCTTTTGTAATATCGGAGGTGAGGCATTAGATGGCACTAATATCGAATTTAACTCTGATGGAACAAAATTTTTTTTAACTGACATGGGAGACGATGATGTAGAAATATACTCATTAACAACTGCTTATGATATTTCAACTTGTGTAAGCCAAGGTAACAAAAGTTTCACTTTAGATAGCTCTCCAAATTTAAGAGCAATAACTTTTAGTAATGACGGTAAAAATATCTATCTCCTTGATAGAGCAAGTAATGGGCATGTCTTTCAATATTCACTTTCAAGCCCGTATGATTTATCTAACGAAACTTTAGTAAAAAATTTTTCACCAAGTGGCGGTGGTTTAATTGCTAATGGTGGTGATGTTCGGGGTATAAAATTTAGTTCTGATGGATCCAAAATGTATATAACAACTGGTGAAGGAGATACAATAAATGAGTATTCTTTATCTACTCCGTTTAATTTAGCTGGTACCGTTACTTATGTAGGTTCATATAATACGTCTGAAGAACTTACTCAGGTATGGGGTATAACGTTTAACACTGATGGATCCAAAATGTTTATTATGGATTATGACACAGATAAATCATCTGATGTACACGAATATAATCTATCATGTGGTTTCGGGGTAGTTAAATGTATTGATCCAACAGCAAATAAAGATGATGTTGCATCGGCAGAATCCCAATCAGAGGCAGCAAAAAAATTAATTCAACATACAACCTATCCAGTATTAAATCGTATGGAATGGTTAAGACGTAACACCAATAGATTAAATTTAACAAACCAAAATATTAAGTTCCAATTTAATAATGAAATTTTAAATTCTCTTACAGAGGAATTAATTCCTCTTTATTTTTCTAATAATAATTCCTCCGATTTAAATCAAAATTCTAGCTGGTCTTTTTGGAGCGAAGGTACAATTAGTATTGGTAAAATTGGAGATACTTCTAATTCTTCCTCAAAAGATATTAATACTTCAGCAATTACTTTTGGAGCCGACAAAAGAAGTGAAGATAATATTATGAGAGGAATAGCATTAAGATTTGGTAGTGACGATGTTGATGTGGGGGATCTTGGAAGTGCGCTTGATATGAGTTCATTTAGTTTAACTTTTTATGAGAGCAAACCGAAAGGAGGAGAGAGATTTACAGATCACTTATTAGGATTAAGTTTTATAAATTCTGATTTATTAAATAATAGCGGTTCAACATCAACTGATGGTGAAAGATATGGTGAGCAACTATATGGATCCTTAAGTTTAAGAGATACTTTTTCAAAAAATAAATTAAATTTTACACCTAAGATAAAAATAAATTATGGGATAACACATTTTGGTGAATATACAGAAACAGGTGCAGCTGGACTAAACTTAAAATTTGAAGATCAATATATTGGAAATTTTACTTCCTCAATAGGTGCAAGTTTAGACAATACTTATGAATTAAAAATTGGAAGTTTAATACCATATTTTGATTTTGAATATTATGCCGATATGAGTCCATCATCTCAGCAAAAATTTTCATACGAGTCAGATGGTAGTGCTTATACTTTTAAAAATATAAATAATGCTACACATAATATAATTGGCGGAATTGGATTTGATTTAATTTCTAATAACGGACTAACTTTAATGACAAAATATACTAGGGATCAGGCCAAAGACAGTAAAAATGATAATTTTGTGATAGCGCTTGATTATAAAAATTCACAAAGATCACTTTACTCAATGACATTCCAAGACTCTTTAGCGAAACTATCTCATAATAAGGAACTAGATAATTTTCAAATCAATTTAGATAGTCATTATGAACTTTTTGACAAAGATCCCGATTATGGGCTGTTTATCAAATTATTAAGTGTAAATTAATTATTAAGACTTAACCATTCAGGTACCAAAATTTTAAAGGTTCCATTTTTACTTTTGAAAACTTGATTTTTGTCAAAATTTTTATCTAAAAACTTTATTAGAGCAAAAGGGTAATTTTCATTAATTAATACTTTACCAATCTCTACATCATTATTAACAACTTTTTCATCTTCTGATAAATTTCCCTCAATTATTTCAATAGGCAATAATCTTTTTGATAGTTTGTTTTTTAAATTAATTCTTGCGGTATTCTCCTGACCTACAAAACAACCTTTTTTAAAATCAATTCCGTTTAGTTCAGCATAATTACACTCAATACCAAATAATTTATTTTGTAGCTTATTCAAATATTTCGGAACAACTCCTAATTTGTGACTTTGAGCGTAATATTTTTCGATATTATCATCTTTTAAATCAAGCTTTTTTAATGATAAGTAAAGTTTTTCTAAGTTGATTATTAAGCGTGCACCTAAATTTTTATTTCGAGGATCTAGAATGATAGGATCTTCCCTATATTTAAAAGTAAAACCCAATATGTCTTTTGATCCTTCAATCGATAAATATTTTTCGTAATTAAAACTTGCTACAACAAATTCATTACTTAAATCTAATATCTCCACTTTTGATCTGAGTTTATACATGTTTAGTTGTTTAAATATTGCCTCTGATTGAGATTTTTCACAATCGATGAAAAAACCTAATTTATGTTTTACAATTATAAATTCATAAAGAAATTTACCCTGAGGTGTTAATAAAGACGCAAAACAACTAGAACTATCATTTACTTTATTGATGTCATTACTTATTAAATTTTGAAGAAAATTTTTAGCATCTAAGCCATTAACGTAGAGTATGGATCTGTCTTTTAATATAAAAACACTGTTATTCATGTTTGATTGATAGCTATTTTTAATATAATAACTTTTTTCATAAATGTTAGATCTAATAATCAAAAATGGACAATGTTATATCAACGGACAATTAGAAAATAAGGATATTGCGGTAAAAGATGGTAAAATTTTAAAAATCGGTGATATTTCTGAAGACGCAAAAGATTCATATGATGCAAAAAACCAAACTGTTTTACCTGGTTGCATAGATACTCAAACACATTTTAGAGAACCGGGTTCAACTGATACTGAAGATCTAAATTCAGGAAGTAGGGCCGCGGTTGCAGGGGGTATAACGGCTGTATTTGAAATGCCCAACACTAATCCCCCAACATCAAACATAAAAGAATTTCAAAGAAAGTTAGATCTTGCAAAAAATAGAATGTACTGCAATTACGCTTTTTATTTTGGAGCAACTGCTGACAATGTCAGCCAATTAGCAGAATTAAAAAATTTAGAAGGGTGCTGTGGTATAAAACTATTTGCTGGTTCGTCGACTGGAAATCTTTTAGTAGCTGATGAAAAAGATATTGATAAAGTTTTTCAAAATAGCTCAAAAGTTGTAGCAGTTCATTCAGAGGATGAGTCAATTTTAGAGGTAAATAAGAAATTAATTAAAAATGGAGATGTACATACACATCCAGTTTGGAGAAGTGAAGAATGTGCCATGTCATCAACAAGAAGAATTGTTAGAATTGCAAAAAAATATAACAAAAAAGCCCATGTACTTCATATATCAACAAAGCAAGAAATTGATTTTTTATCTCAACATAAAGGAAACATTACTTTTGAAATTACTCCCCAACACTTAACTATTTATGCTCCAGACTGTTATGACAAGCTTGGTACATATGCTCAAATGAATCCCCCTATAAGAGATAAATCTCATTATGATAGATTTTGGTACGCAGTTAAAAATAATTTAAACGATACAATTGGATCAGATCACGCCCCACATCTAAAAGTTAATAAAGAAAAAGAATATCCCAATTCACCTTCAGGAATGCCGGGTGTTCAAACTCTGATGCCTGTGATGCTGAATCATGTAAATGATGGAAAGTTATCATTAACCCAATTAATTAATCTTGTTTGTGAAAATCCAATTAAAATTTTTGGGATAAAAAATAAAGGATTTATTAAAGAAGGTTATGATGCTGATTTTACTGTGGTGGATATGAACAGAACAATTCAAATTAAAAACGAAAATATTGAGAGTAAATGTGGGTGGTCACCTTTCAATGGATTTGAGTTTAAGGGTGCTCCAATGGCAACTATCATAGCTGGAAAAATAAAAATGAAAGATGGTAAAATTTTAGGTGAACCTGAGGGAAATCCTTTAGTGTTTAGCTAATCTTTCCAGTAAAACTATTTACTAATATTACACCAATCACAATTAAGAATAACCCTACAATTGCTTGCCAAGCTAAGGTTTGTTTAAAAAAGATGTAGCCTAGTATTGCAATAGTAAATATACCAAGGCCGCTCCAGGTAGCATAAACAATTGCAATTGGTAATTTGTTCACAACAAAAGTTAGAAGATAAAATGCAGTTAAATAAAATGCAGCTAAAGCAAAAGTTGGTAAAAACTTTGTAAAATTTTGTGATACTGGCAATAACATTGTCCCAGCAACCTCACAAAAAATTGCTCCAATTAGGAATAAATATGTTTTTAACACTATTAAAGAATATTATTATTTTTTAGATCAGCTTTTATCTCATCTAAAATTGCAGGATCGTCAATGGTTGGAGGCATTTTATATTCTTCTTTATCAGCAATCTTTCTAATTGTTCCCCTTAAAATTTTACCTGATCTAGTTTTGGGTAATCTTTTGATAACTATAGCAATTTTAAATGCAGCAACTGGACCAATTTTTTCTCTGACCATTTGTATGCACTCTTTTGAGATATCTTCGTGACTTTTATCAACGCCTGCTTTTAAAACGACTAAGCCAATAGGCAATTGTCCTTTAAGTTTGTCGGCAATTCCAAGAACAGCACATTCAGCTACTGATTGATGTTCAGATAAAACTTCTTCAATTGCTCCCGTTGATAATCTGTGACCCGCAACATTAATTATGTCATCTGTTCTAGACATGATCCATATATATCCATCTTCATCAATATGACCTGCATCATAAGTTTGATAATAACCATCATAATTTGACATATAATTTTCTTTATATCTTTGATCAGCATTCCAAAGAGTTGGAAACGTGCCTGGGGGTAATGGAAGTTTTACAACTATATCTCCCATTTCATTTGGTTTAGCTAAAGTTTGATCTGATTTAATAATTTTCACATCATAGCCAGGTACTGCTTTACAAGCTGAACCATATTTAGTTTTCATCATTTCAATTCCAGTACAATTTGAACTGATCGCCCAGCTAGTTTCTGTTTGCCACCAATGATCTATTACTGGAACTTTTAATAAATTTTCAGCCCACTTAATTGTATCAGGATCTGCACGCTCTCCTGCAAGAAAAAGACTTTCAAATTTACTTAAGTCATATTTTGAGAAGAACTTGCCATCAGGATCTTCTTTTTTAATTGCTCTAAAAGCTGTTGGCGCTGTGAACAGAGATTTAACTTTATAGTCTGAAATAATTTTCCAAAAAGCACCTGCATCAGGTGTACCAACCGGTTTACCTTCAAAAAGCACAGTTGTGCATCCTTTAAACAATGGAGCGTAGACAATATATGAGTGACCGACTATCCAACCAATATCACTAGCTGACCACCAAATATCATCCTCATCAATGTTATAAATATTTTTCATAGTCCATTTTAAAGCAACAATATGCCCACCTATGTCTCTGACTATTCCTTTTGGTGTTCCGGTAGTGCCTGATGTGTAAAGAATATAAGCAAATTCGTTTGAATTCATTTCTACACAATCTGTGTCCTTAGCGTTAGCATGGGCTTCATCCCAGCTAATCTCCATAGGAGCATTTAATTTGACCTCATGACCCTTTCTTTGAAACAAAATCATTTTGCTGATCTTGTGATTAGCTAATTTTATTGCCTCATCTACTAGAGGCTTGTATTCAACAGTCCTTCCAGGCTCAAAACCGCATGAAGCAGTTACTAAAAGTTTTGCTTTACTGTCATCAATTCTGCTTGCAAGTTCGTTTGAGGCAAATCCACCAAAAACAACCGAGTGAATAGCTCCAATTCTTGCACATGCTAACATTGCTACAACAGCCTCAGGTATCATGGGCATATAAATTATCACTCGATCACCTTTATTTACCTCTAGATTTTTAAGCGCTCCTGCAAATTTTGATACTTTCGACCTTAATTCCTCATAGCTATACTTGTTTTTGTCTCCGGTGATAGGACTATCGTAAATTAATGCGGTTTTACCTCCTTTTCCTTGATCAATATGAAAATCCAAGGCGTTATAGCACGTGTTAGTAACGCCATCTTCATACCATTTATAGAAAGGTGGATTAGATTTGTTTAAAATTTTGTTAGGTTTTTTAAACCAGAAAATGTTTTCTGATGCTTCTCTCCAAAAATTCTCAGGACTATTTATTGATTCATGGTATATTTCACTGAATTTCTTAGACATCTGATTTTTGATTCGATAGTGCCTTTTTTTTTGATTTTTAAATTATAAATTGTATTTAATTTCAAAAAGTCAGTAAAATCAACGTAAATAAATGACACTTTAGTCTTCAATAAACTGTTTTTATTTGCTATTTAACCCAAATCTTTGCTTAGGGAAGCCTAAGCTTAGTTTATATAAACTAATAAGTAAAAACTAACTAAAGAGGGAGTTTTTTATGAAAAAACTTAAACTGTTTGCTCTAGCAGCTGTTGCCCTAACAGGTTTAACAGGAATTGCTAATGCAGCAGACGCAACGATGTTAGCTCAGGATGACTTTGTTGGAATATCTTTTTGGATAATTTCAATGGGTATGTTAGCGGCTACAGCTTTCTTCTTCATGGAGAGAGGTACTGTTAACCCTGCGTGGAAAACATCAGTAACTGTTGCTGGTCTAGTAACTGGTATTGCTTTCATTCACTACATGTATATGAGAGAAGTATGGGTTGCTACAGGTGACTCACCAACAGTATATAGATATATTGACTGGTTAATTACTGTGCCATTACAGATGGTAGAATTTTATTTAATTCTAGTAGCTGTAAGAAAAGCAAACTCTGGAATGTTCTGGAGATTGTTAATCGGTTCATTAGTAATGTTAATCGGTGGATACTTAGGAGAAGCTGGATACATCAACGCTACACTTGGTTTCATTATCGGTATGGCAGGTTGGGTATACATTCTTTATGAAGTATTCTCAGGTGAAGCAGGTAAAGCTGCTGCTAAGAGCGGAAACAAAGCTCTTGTAACTGCGTTCGGTGCAATGAGAATGATTGTTACTGTAGGTTGGGCAATTTATCCATTAGGTTACGTATTTGGTTACCTAACTGGTGGAGTAGATGCTGACACATTAAACGTAGTTTACAACTTAGCTGACTTCATTAACAAAATTGCATTTGGTCTAGTAATCTGGGCTGCTGCAATGAGTTCTGGAGCTGGCGCAAGAGCAAGATAATTACGCTTTAAATTAATAATTTATAGGGCGAGTATGTTTTTACATACTTGCCCTATTTTTTTTTACACCTATATTCATAACAATGGCTAAGATCATTTACATCACACACGAGAATGAAAAACATATAATTGAAGTTCAAAATGGCTTAACTGTGATGGAGGGTGCAGTTCAAAACAACATACCTGGAATAGATGCAGATTGTGGTGGGGGAATGGCATGTGCAACTTGCCATGTTTATGTCAAAGAGGACTGGTTTAATAAGCTACCAAAAAAAGAGAACGGAGAAGATGATATGCTTGATATGGCATTTGAACCAAAAAAAAATAGTAGACTGAGTTGTCAAATTATAGTTTCAGATGAAATAGATGGGCTCGAAGTAAACATACCGTCTAAACAAGCTTAAATGAATAAAACTGATGCACTAATTATTGGAGCAGGTCCCACAGGGTTATTTACCGCACACCAATTAAAGCTAATTGGGCTTGATTGTGAAGTAGTTGATAATTTAGATAAAATTGGTGGACAATGTATAGAACTTTATCCAGACAAACCAATTTATGATATTCCTGCAGTACCCGAGTGCACAGGTGAGCAATTAACAAATAATTTAATTAATCAATTAAAACCTTTTGATATTAAATTTCATTTAGGTGAAAGAGTTGAGGAGGTTAAGAAAGAAGATACAAACTGGTCAGTAAAAACTAGTAGTGGTAATATTTTTTTAACACCAAATGTTATTATTGCTGGAGGAGTTGGTTCATTTGAACCTCGAAAATTTGCACCAAAGGAGTGTGAACAATATGAAAATAAATCATTATTTTATTCGGTAAAAGATAAAAATATATTTAAAGGTAAAACAGTATCAATTTTTGGAGGTGGAGATAGCGCATTAGATTGGGCTATTGAGTTGTCAAAAGATTGTAAAATTAATTTAATACATAGACGAGATGAATTTAGAGGAGCACCAGCAACAGTAGATAAAATGCAGGAGCTTGTAAAATCAGGAAAAATAAACCTATTTACTAAATATCAAATGGCAAATGCCCACGGAGATCAAAAATTAGAAAGTATAGATATAAAGCATGACAATAATGAAATTAAAAACCTTAAGTCTGATTATGTGCTTGGTTTTTTTGGTCTAATTATGCAATTAGGACCAATTGCTAATTGGGGTCTTAATTTGAATAAAAAAACTATTGAGGTTGATACAGAAAAATTTGAAACAAATCAAAAAGGTATTTACGCTGTTGGAGATATTTGTAGCTATCCTGGTAAATTAAAACTTATTCTCTCTGGTTTTCATGAGGGTGCTTTAGCTGCTAGAGCATGTTTTAAACTCGCAAGACCAAATGAAAAATATAGATTTGAATTCACAACTACTTCATCAAACTTGTTAAAAAGACTTGGGAAAAAAGAGTGATAGAGCTTTTTTCAGCTAATACTCCTAATGGAAAAAAAATTAGTATTATGCTTGAAGAGATCAAGTTTGACTACAAAGTAACTAAAGTCGATTTAGATAATGGTGAACAGTTTAAACAAGATTTTAAAAAGATTAGTCCATTAAGTAAAATTCCTGTAATTATTGATCATAAAAATAAAAAAACAGTTTTTGAGTCTGGGGCAATTTTAATTTACTTAGCTGAATTAAGTGGAAAATTTTATAATTCTGAAGAAAGATTAGAAATTAATCAATGGCTTATGGCTCAAATGGGCTACGTTGGTCCAATGTTAGGTCAACATCATCAGTTTCATCATTATAATCCGGGGAAAAGTAAGTTTGGTGAAGATAGATATTTTAAGATTTCTGAAAGAATATATAGAGAGTTAGATGAAAGATTATCTAAATCAAAATATTTATCAGGAGAAAATTATACAATTGCAGATATTGGAACATTTCCTTGGATTGCCAGGCATAAGTGGCATGACATTGGTCTAAAAAAATTCAAAAATTTAACTAGATGGTACGAGAGTATCTCTGATAGAGATGGTGTTAAAAAAGGTTTTGCTTTTATGGATAAAAATGAACTACCACCTAAGCCATAATTAATTTATCGAGTTAAGAAATCTAAATAATGAAGCAAAAATGCCATGACCTGATGCTTCGATCGCAAGTATTACTAAAATAATTAAAATTAATTTTGGGTTCATCTACTAAAGACAAAAAATATTAAAATTATCCAGAACAACGCATAATAATAGTAAATATATTTTTTAGTAAAATTGTAAGTTACTGGATTATGCACTTTTTTTATTTTTTTCTTTCTCTTAGTCATCTGCATGAACTTTTTCATCCTTCTCATGTTTTTCTTGAGCTGCAATTGTATACTTTGCAACTGGTCTTGCCATTAGTCTTTTTAACCCAATCGGTTCAGCAGTATCAAGGCAATATCCGTAAGTATCTTCCCTTATTCTTGCCAAAGCTTTGTCGATTTCTGAGATAAGTTTAATTTGTCTATTGATTGCTTTCATTTCTACATTCTTATCTGTATATGAACTTGCTTGGTCAACAATATCTGCTGAAATACTATTATCATCCATAGAGCCATTGTAGAGAGCCTCATTATTTGATCTAACAAGCTCTTTTTTCCATTCTTGTAATTTAATTCTAAAAAAAACTTTATGTTTTTCACACATATATTTTTCTGTATCTTTAGGAATGTAGGTTTTTGATATTTTTATAGGTCCTTTTTTGACTTCTTTTGTTTTACTAACCACTTTTGTTTTTGGTTTAGAAACATTCTTTACTTTAGTTTTAGTAACCTTTTTTTTTGCTTTAGCTATCTTTGGCATGTCTAAATTTGAATGCGAGGGAGTATATTCAGCAAAATATGGGTGTCAAGCAACCTTAATTATTGTAAATATTTACTTATGAATGTTTTAAACAAGAATATTAATAACATATTTTTTATTTTTGCTATTA